>JBKCUM010000181.1:0-30757 GCA_046318395.1 Rubrivivax sp. | reverse complement strand
CGAGTACACCATGCTGTTCGACCCGCCGGGCAGCCGCAACGCCGCTTCGGCCCCGCCGGTGGCGCAGACCGCGCCTGCGCTGGCGCCAGCCGCCCCAGCGCCCGCGCCGGTGGCCGCCGCCCCTGCGCCGCGCCCCGCGCCGGCCCCGGCGCCCGCGCCTGCACCCGCACCGGCCCCCGTGGCCCGTGCCGACGCACCCAAGCCCGCGGCGCCTGCGGCCCCGGCCGCACCCGGCGGCGATGAGGTGCAGGTGCGTGCGGGCGATTCGCTCAGCCGCATCGCGGGCCGCACGCAGCGCCCGGGCGTTTCGCTGGACCAGATGCTGGTCTCGCTGTACCGCGGCAACCCGCAGGCCTTCGTGGGCGACAACATGAACCGGCTGAAGTCGGGCGTGGTGCTCACGGTGCCCAGCACAGAAACCGTCAACAAGATCAGCCCGCAGGAAGCGCGCGAAGTGATCCAGGCGCAAAGCGCCGACTTCGCGGCCTACCGCCAGCGTCTGGCCAGCGGCACCACCACCGCGGCCGATGAAGCGCCGTCGCGCCAGGCCACCGGCAAGGTGCAGACCCAGGTCGACGACCGCAAGGCCGCCGCCGCGCCCACCCCTGACAAGCTGACGCTGTCGCAAGGCGGTGTGAAGGCCGGTGCCGAAGCCAAGATCTCCAAAGAGCGGGAAAGCAAGGACGCCGGCGCGCGCCTGAACGAACTGTCCCGCAACGTCGACGAACTGAAGAAGCTGCAAAGCTCGGCCAGCGCGGTGCAAGCGGCCAAGCCGGCGGCACCGGCGCCCGCCCCGGCCCCAGTGCCGGCCGCTGCACCGGCGCCAGCGCCGGTTGTCGCCGCCGCGCCCGCCCCCGCTCCTGCGCCTGCGCCGGCCCCCGCGCCGGCTCCGGTGGCGCCACCCACCCCGGCGCCACAGGTGAAGGCCCCGGTGCCGGCCCCTGCAGAAGAGCCGGGTTTCCTGGCTTCGCTGACCGACAGCCCCTTGGTGTTGCCCATGGCCGGTGTGCTGGCCGCGCTGCTGGGCCTGCTGGGCCTGTACCGTTTGCGCGGCAAGATGCGCAAGGCCGGTGGCGAAACCTCGTTCCTGGAAAGCCGCCTGCAGCCCGATTCTTTCTTCGGTGCCAGCGGTGGCCAGCGCATCGACACGCGTGAATCGGGCAACAGCTCGACGAACTCGCAGTCGTCGATGAGCTACTCGCTCAGCCAGTTGGACGCCATCGGCGACGTGGACCCGGTGGCCGAGGCCGACGTGTACCTGGCCTATGGCCGCGACCTGCAGGCCGAAGAAATCCTGAAGGAAGCCATGCGCGCCAGCCCCGAGCGCATTGCCATCCGCCTGAAGCTGCTGGAGGTTTACCTCAAGCGCCGCGACACCAAGGGTTTTGAGCTGCTGGCCACCCAGGTGTACTCGCTGACGCGCGGCACCGGCGAAGACTGGGCCAAGGCCCAGGAGCTCGGTCGCCAGATCGACCCCGACAACCTGCTTTACCAGCCGGGCGGTCAGCCGGCGCTGGAAGTGGGCCCCGGCGGCCAGATGATCGAGCCGCTGGACGCCACGACTATGCCGCACACGGCCAAGCCGTCGGTGCCGGGTTTTGTGCCCGCGGCCGATGCCACGCTGGACGCACGCGACAGCCAGATGGACGTGGACCTGGACCTCGACCTTGGCCTGGATCCCGAGCCCACGCCGGCCCCCGCGCCCGCGCCGGCCGACGACAACGCCCTGGACTTCGACCTGCTGAACCCGAGTCCGGCGCCCGCGCCCGCGGCACCCGAGGCGAGTTTCGACCTGGACGTGCCCGCGCTGGCCCCCGAACCCGCCCCCGAACCACTGCCGGTGGCCGCGGCCGAAGAAACCCCTTCTTTGGACTTCGACCTGGGCGATTTCGGCAGCCCCGCCCCCGCACCGGCTCCCGCCGACGTGGACTTTGGCGACTTCGGTCTGGAGGAAACCGGCCCGGTGACGCAGCCGCCCAGCCTGGAAGGCGACCCGCTGGCCCGCAAGCTGGAACTGGCCGAAGAGTTCCGCCAGATCGGCGACACCGAAGGTGCACGCGACCTGCTGGAAGAGGTCATCGCCAAGGCCGATGGCGCCTTGAAGGCCAAGGCCGAAGGCATGCTGGCTGGTCTTGGCTGATCCCACCGCCGCCCTGGCCGGCCCGGGGCGCATCGCGCTGGGCGTGGCCTACCGGGGCGGCGCTTACCAGGGTTGGCAGTCCCAGCCCGGTGGCCGCACCGTGCAGGACGAACTGGAGGCCGCGCTCGCGGCTTTCACGGCCCAACCGCGGGAGGCGGTGCGCACGGTCTGCGCCGGCCGCACCGACGCTGGCGTGCATGGCCTGAACCAGGTGGTGCACCTGGAGGCCCCCGTGGGCCGCGACCCCTTCTCTTGGGTGCGCGGCTGCAACCGTTTCTTGCCGGCCGACATCGCGGTGCAGTGGTGCCGCGCCGTGGGCCCAGATTTCCATGCCCGCAACAGCGCGCGCGGCCGGCGCTACCGCTTTGTGCTGCGTGAATCGCCGGTGCGCCCGGCGCTGGAGGCCGGCCTGGTGGGCTGGGTGTTCCGCCCGCTGGACGGCGACACCATGCGCGCGGCCGCGCAGCACCTGCTGGGCGAACACGACTTCACCAGCTTCCGCGCCAGCGGCTGCCAGGCCCTGAGCCCGGTGAAGACGCTGCGCCGGCTGGACATCCACCGCCGCGGCGCCTACTGGTGCTTCGACTTCGACGCCACCGCCTTCCTGCACCACATGGTGCGCAACCTGATGGGCTGTTTGATCGCCGTGGGCACGGGCCGCGAAGCGCCCGGCTGGATGGCCGAGGTGTTGGCGGCCCGCAGCCGCGACGCCGCCGCGCCCACCTTCCCCCCCGACGGCCTGTACTTTTTGGGCCCGTACTACGATGCGGCCCATGCCCTGCCAGAACACACCGCCGCCCACGACTGGATGCCCGGTTCGCCACCCTGAAGCCCTGCGGGTCCACCGCAGCCAGCCCCTGGTGGCGGGCCCATGAGCCGCACACGAATCAAGGTCTGCGGCTTCACGCGCGAAGCCGACGTGGCCGCCGCCGTCGAGGCCGGGGTCGACGCCCTGGGTTTTGTGCTGTACCCCAAGAGCCCACGCGCGGTGACGGTGGCCCGCGCGGCCGAGCTGGCCCGTGCGCTGCCGCCTTTCGTGACGCCGGTGCTGTTGTTCGTCAACGCCACAGCGGCCGAGGTGGCCGAAGCGCGTGCCGCACTGCCCCAGGCCCTGCTGCAGTTCCACGGCGACGAATCCGGGGCCGATTGCCGCGCGGCCGCCGGCCAACACCCCTGGATACGGGCCGCGCGCATGGCCCCGGGGGTCGATTTGTTAGACTTCGCGGCGCGCCACCACGGCGCACAAGCCCTGCTGCTCGACACCCACGTCGAGGCCTACGGCGGGAGCGGGAAGGTCTTCGATTGGTCACTGATTCCACCAAGCGTGCCCCTTCCGGTCGTTTTGTCTGGTGGGTTGAGTCCTGCCAATGTGACCGATGGGGTGCTCCGCGTCCGGCCTTGGGCCGTTGACGTGAGCTCCGGCGTGGAGCAGGCCAAAGGCGTCAAAGACGCCGGCCTGATGCGCCGGTTCTGCCAGGCGGTGCGCGCTGCAGACGCTGAACTGCAAGCCCGCCGCCCGACCGACTGAATTTCGAAAGACCCCATGCTGAACTACGCACAACCCGATGCCACCGGGCATTTCGGGCCTTACGGCGGCACCTTCGTCGCCGAGACGCTGATCCACGCGCTGCACGACCTGGAAGCGAACTACGAACGCTTCCGCCACGACCCAGCCTTCCAGGCCGAGTTCCGCCGCGAGCTGAAGCATTTCGTCGGCCGCCCCAGCCCCATCTTCCACGCCGCACGCAGCAGCGCAGAGCTGGGCGGCGCGCAGATCTACCTGAAGCGCGAAGACCTGAACCACACCGGCGCGCACAAGATCAACAACGTCATCGGCCAGGCCATGCTGGCGCGCCGCATGGGCAAGCCGCGCATCATTGCCGAGACCGGCGCCGGCCAGCACGGGGTGGCCACGGCCACCATCTGCGCGCGTTACGGCCTGGACTGTGTGGTCTACATGGGCGCCGAAGACGTGAAGCGCCAAAGCCCCAACGTCTACCGCATGCACCTGCTGGGCGCCAAAGTGGTGCCGGTGGAAAGTGGCAGCAAGACGCTGAAGGACGCGCTGAACGAAGCGCTGCGCGACTGGGTGACGAACGTGGAGAACACGTTCTACATCATCGGCACCGTGGCCGGCCCCCACCCCTACCCGGCGATGGTGCGCGACTTCCAGAGCGTCATCGGCGAAGAATGCCTGCAGCAGATGCCTGAGTTCTTGGGCGAAGGCCGGCAACCCGACGCCGTCATCGCCTGCGTGGGCGGTGGCAGCAACGCCATGGGCATTTTCTACCCCTACATCCCGCATGAAGGCACACGCCTGATCGGCGTGGAAGCCGCGGGTCTGGGCCTGGACAGCGGCAAACACGCGGCCAGCCTGTCGGCCGGTTCGCCCGGTGTGCTGCACGGCAACCGCACCTACCTGCTGCAGGACGACAACGGCCAGATCATCGAAACCCACAGCATCAGCGCCGGCCTGGACTACCCCGGCGTGGGCCCGGAGCACGCCTACCTGAAGGACATCGGCCGCGCCGAGTACGTGGGCATCACCGACGACGAAGCGCTGAAAGCCTTCCACCACCTGTGCCGCACCGAGGGCATCATTCCCGCGCTGGAAAGCAGCCATGCCGTGGCGCACGCCATGAAGCTGGCGGCCACCATGCGGCCCGACCAGCACATCCTGGTGAACCTGTCCGGCCGCGGCGACAAGGACATCGGCACCGTGGCCGACCTGTCCGGCGCCGAGTTCTACTGCCGGCCTTCCTGCCGCGGGCAAAGTGTGAAGGGGGGCGTGCTGTGAGCCGTATTGAAGGCGTGATGGCCGCGTTGAAGGCCCAGGGGCGCACCGCGCTCATCCCTTACATCTGCTGTGGCGACCCTTCTGCCGAAAGCACGCCGCAGGTGATGCAGGCGCTGGCCGATGGCGGCGCCGACATCATCGAACTGGGCGTGCCCTTCAGCGACCCCATGGCCGACGGCCCGGTGATCCAGAAGGCCAGTGAGCGCGCACTCGCACGCGGCATCGGCCTGCCGCAGGTGCTGGACGCCGTGCGCGCCTTCCGCGCCGGCAACGCCCACACGCCGGTGGTGCTGATGGGCTACGCCAACCCCATCGAGCGCTACGACCTGCGCGCCGGAGAAGGTGGGTTCATCCGCGACGCCGCCGCCGCCGGTGTGGACGGTGTGCTGGTGGTGGACTACCCGCCCGAAGAATGCGAAGCCTTCGCCGCGCGGCTGAAGGCCGCCGGCCTGGACCTGATCTTTCTGCTGGCGCCCACCAGCACCGAAGCACGCATGCAGTTGGTGGGGCGCATCGCCAGCGGCTATGTGTACTATGTGTCGCTGAAGGGCGTCACCGGTGCTGGCCACCTGGACACCGAGGCCGTGGCCCAGATGTTGCCTCGCATCCGCCAGCACGTGCGCGTGCCGGTGGGCGTGGGTTTCGGCATCCGCGACGCGGCCACCGCCAAGGCTTTGTCCAGCGTGGCCGATGCCGTGGTCATCGGTTCCAAGCTGGTGCAGATTCTGGAAGCCGCGCCCGGCGACAATGCAGGCTCCGCGGCCCAGGCTTTCATGGCCGAGATCCGCGCCGCACTGGACGCCTGAACCGCGTTCCGCGCACGAACCCGGCGCTTTGCACGCGCCCCATGTGCCACCACGGTGGCCCACGACAGGAGTAAGTACCCATGAGTTGGCTTGAAAAGCTGTTGCCGCCCAAGATCCAGCACACCGACCCCAACGAGCGCCGCACGGTGCCCGAAGGCCTGTGGGTCAAGTGCCCGTCGTGCGAGACCGTGCTCTACAAGACCGACCTGGAGAGCAACCTCAACGTCTGCCCCAAGTGCGACCACCACCACCGCATCGGCGCCCGTGCGCGCCTGGACGGTTTCCTGGACGCCGAAGGGCGCTGGGAAATCGGCCAGGAAGTGCTGCCGGTGGACGCGCTGAAGTTCAAGGACAGCAAGAAGTACCCTGAACGGTTGAAGGCCGCGCTGGACAGCACCGGCGAAACCGACGCCCTGGTGGTGATGGGCGGCGCCGTGATGAGCGTGCCCGTGGTCGCCGCGTGTTTCGAGTTCGACTTCATGGGCGGCTCCATGGGTTCGGTGGTGGGCGAACGTTTTGTGCGCGGCGTGGAAGCGGCCGTTGAACAAAAGGTGCCCTTCATCAGCTTCACCGCCACCGGCGGCGCCCGCATGCAGGAAGGTCTGCTGAGCCTGCTGCAGATGGCCAAGACCAACGCCGCGCTGACGCGCCTGGCCAAAGCCAAGCTGCCCTACATCAGCGTGCTGACCGACCCCACCATGGGCGGTGTGTCGGCCAGCTTCGCCTTTGTGGGTGACGTGGTGATCGCCGAGCCCAAGGCGCTGATCGGCTTCGCCGGCCCGCGTGTCATCGAAAACACCGTGCGCGAAAAGCTGCCCGAAGGCTTCCAGCGCGCCGAGTTCCTGATGGGCAAGGGCGCCGTGGACATGATCACCGACCGCCGCCAACTGCGCACCACCATCGCCCGCCTGGTCGCCATGCTGCAGCGCCAGAGCGCCGACGCCGTGGCCTGAGGTCCGGCATCACCACACCGCAGCCGGGCCCGTGGGGCCCGGTTTTCTTTGTCAGCCCCCCGCCTTCCTGCCCCAGCAGGGCCCGCGCCAACACCCATGACCGCTGCCTACACCACCCTGGACGACTGGCTGGCCCACACCGAACGCCAGCACCCCATTGCCATGGACCTGTCGCTGGAGCGCACGGTCGAGGTGAAAAACCGCCTGGGCCTGCAGTTCAAAGTGCCGGTCATCACCGTGGCAGGCACCAATGGCAAGGGCAGCACCTGTGCGCTGCTGGAAAGCATCGCCTTGCAGGCCGGCTACAGAGTGGGCACTTACCAAAAGCCCGAGCTGGTGCACTTCAACGAACGTTGCCGCCTGGGCGGCGCACCGGTGCCGGCCGACGACCTTCTGCCGCACTTCGCGGCGGTGGAGGCTGCGCGCGGTGACATCACGCTGACCAAGTTCGAGTTCACCACGCTGGCCATCGCGCGGTTGCTGTCGCTGGCCCAGGTGGACCTGGTCATCCTGGAGGTGGGCCTGGGCGGGCGTTACGACGCCGTGAACGCTTTTGACACCGACTGCGCCGTCATCACCAGCATCGCGCTGGACCACACCGAGTGGCTGGGCCCGGACCGCGAAAGCATCGGCCTGGAAAAGGCCCAGATCATGCGCTCCGGCAAACCCGCGGTGCTGAGCGACCCGGTGCCGCCGCAGACCGTGGTGGACCACGCGAACGCGATCGGCGCCGACCTGTGGCTGGTGGGCCGCGACTTCAACCACAGCGGCGACCGCCAGCAGTGGAACTGGGCCGGCCGCGGCCGGCGCTGGAACGGCCTGGCCTTCCCGGCGCTGCGTGGCGCCAACCAGCTGGTGAACGCCTCCGGCGTGCTGGCCGCCTTCGAAGCGCTGCGCAGCGTGCTGCCCATCACCGCCCAGGCCGTGCGCACCGGCCTGGCCCTGGTGGAACTGCCGGGCCGCTTCCAGACCGTGCCCGGCCAGCCGGCCCTGGTGCTGGACGTGGCGCACAACCCGCACGCCGTGGCCACGCTGGCCGTCAACCTGGACGTGATGGGTTTCTACCCACGCAACCACGCCGTGCTGGGCATGATGCGCGACAAAGACATCGCCACCGCGCTGGCCCACATCGGCCACCTGTTCGACACCTGGCATGTGTGCGACCTGCCCACCAGCCGCGGCGCCACCGCCCAGGAACTGCAAGCCCTGGTGCTGCAGGCCCATCCCCAAGCCACCGTGGTGGCCCACACCAGCCCGGCTGAAGCGCTGCAGGCGGCGGCTGCTGCGGCCGACCCAGCCGATAGAATCGTGGTCTTCGGTTCGTTTTTCACCGTGGGTGGCGTGTTGAAGAACGGGCTGCCCCGTTTGTCGGCGCCGCACCTGGCGGCGCGCGGCCCGGGCGCCTGAGCCACCTGCGGCCACGCCAGCCCCGGCACGTGCGCCGCCGCCAACCCCCACTTGCCGCAGCCGCGGTGAGCCCCTGTCCATGCCCTTGCCGTCGTTTCTCCAGCGTTTTCTGAAGCGGCCTGCACCGCCGGCACCCGCCGCAGGCGCCAAGCCAGGCAAGGGCAAGGCGCGCGCCGCGGCCGCAGAGCCGGCCTCCGGCGCCTTGGGCGGTGTGCCCAGCGCGGTGCAGGCGGCCCGGGTGCAGGCGCGTCGCCGCCTGGTGGGTGCCCTGGTGCTGCTGCTGGTGGGCATCGTGGCTTTCCCGCTGCTGTTCGAAACGCAACCGCGGCCGGTGGCGCTGGACATCCCCATCCAAACCCCCAACGGCACCGTGCAGGCCCCCGCACCGGTGGCCAACACCACACCGGTGCGCCAGCCGCTGCCGCCTTCGGTGGTGGTGGAGTCGCCGGTGGATGCGCCGGCCTCGGCCGGTGGCGTGGCCCCGGTGGTTGCCCCGGCTTCAGCGCCAGGCCCCGCCCGCGCGGTGGCGCAGGCGCCGCTGGAGATCGAACGTGAACTGCCGCCCAAGCCCGTGGCCAAAGCCTCGGCGCCAGCGGTGGCCAAGGCCTCGGCGCCCGCCGTCGCTGAAGCCAAGCGACCCGATCCCAAAGCGGCCGAGCCCAAGGCTTCCAGCCCCGCGGCCACCCGCGCCACGCTGAAGCCGCCGCCCGACGACGGCAGCCGCGCCCGCGCCTTGCTGGACGACAAGCCCGCGGCCACCACGGCCACCGCCAGCCCCACCGCAAGCCCCACCACAGCGACCACGCCAGCGAACGGCGCGGCCGCCGCATCGTCGGCCAAGGGTGGCCGCTATGTGGTGCAGGTGGGCGCCTACACCGACACCACGGCGCTGCGTGAGGCCCGGCAGAAGGTGGAAAAGCTGGGCCTGAAGACCTACACCCAGGTGGTCGAAGGCGGCGACGCCGGCAAGCGCACCCGCGTGCGTGTGGGCCCCTTCGAAACACGCGAAGAGGCCGAACGCACGGCCGCCCGTGTGAAGGCCCAGGGCCTGCCCACGGCCATCCTGGCGCTGTAACGCCCACGTCGTCCACCCCGCCCCGCCATGGACCTGCCCTGGATCGACTGGACGCTGCTGGCCGTGCTGGTGGTGTCTGTCGCCGTGGGCGTGTGGCGCGGTTTTGTCTTCGAGATGCTGTCGCTGCTGGGCTGGCTGGTGGCCTGGTTTGGCGCCCAGTGGTGGGCGCCCAGCCTGGGCGCGCACCTGCCCATCGGCTCCCCGGGTTCTTCGTTGAACCACGCCGCGGCCTTCACGCTGGCCTTCGTCGGCGTGTTGTTCGCCTGGGCCTTGTTGGCCAAGCTGTTGAAACTCTTGCTGCATGCCACACCTTTGAGCCTGCCCGACCGCGCGCTGGGCGCCGGTTTCGGCCTGCTGCGTGGTGTGGTGCTGCTGCTGGCCGTGGCCACCGTGGTGGCACTGACACCGGCCGTTCAATCCGAAGCCTGGCGCGCCTCCCGTGGCGCGTTGTGGCTGCAAACCGCGATGCACGGGCTCAAGCCTGTGCTGCCCCCGCAGGTGGCCCGCTGGCTGCCGGCTTGAAAGGAAACCCACCATGTGCGGCATCGTCGGCGTCATCGCCCACACGCCTGTCAACCAGACCATCTACGACGCGCTGTTGCTGCTGCAGCACCGCGGCCAGGATGCGGCCGGCATCGTCACCATGCAAGGCACCAAATGCTTCATGCACAAGGCGCGCGGCATGGTGCGAGACGTGTTCCGCACCCGCAACATGCGGGCCCTGCCGGGCAACGTGGGCCTGGGCCAGGTGCGCTACCCCACGGCGGGCAATGCTTACAGCGAGGAAGAGGCGCAGCCCTTCTACGTGAACGCGCCCTTTGGCATCGTGCTGGTGCACAACGGCAACCTCACCAACGCCGCCGCGTTGAAGGCCGAGTTGTTCGACATCGACCGCCGCCACATCAACACCGAGAGCGACACCGAGGTGCTGATCAACATCGTCGCGCACGAGCTGGAAAACGCCGCGCGCGACCTGCCGCTGACGCCGGCCGAGGTCTTCCGCGCCGTGGCCGCCGTGCACCGCCGGCTGAAGGGCAGTTATGCCGTGGTGGCGCTGATCGCCGGCCACGGCCTGCTGGCCTTCCGCGACCCGCACGGCATCCGCCCGCTGTGCCTGGGCCGCGGTCCCGATGGCGAGGTGATGCTGGCCAGCGAATCGGTGGCGCTGGAAGGCAGTGGCTTCAAGCTGGAGCGTGACGTGGCCCCGGGCGAGGCCATCTTCGTGGACCAACAGGGCGTGGTGCACAGCCAGCAATGTGCGGCCAACCCCACGCTGAACCCCTGCATCTTTGAATTTGTCTACCTGGCGCGCCCCGACTCGGTGATCGACGGCATTTCCGTCTACCACGCGCGCCTGAACCTGGGCGAAACGCTGGCCCAGCGTTTCATCAACACCATGCCGCCCACCGACGTGGACGTGGTCATCCCCATCCCGGAAAGCAGCCGCCCCAGCGCCATGCAGCTGGCGCACAAGATCGGCAAGCCCTACCGCGAAGGTTTCGTGAAGAACCGCTACGTGGGCCGCACCTTCATCATGCCGGGGCAGGGCGTGCGCAAGAAGAGCGTGCGCCAGAAGCTCAACGCCATTGGCATGGAGTTCAAGGGCCGCAACGTGCTGCTGGTGGACGACTCCATCGTGCGTGGCACCACCAGCAAGGAAATCGTGCAGATGGCGCGTGATGCCGGTGCGCGCAAGGTCTACATGGCCAGCGCCGCGCCGCCGGTGCGTTTCCCCAACGTGTACGGCATCGACATGCCCACCAAGGAAGAGCTGATCGCCCACGGCCGCACGCTGGAAGAGATTCGCCAGTACATCGGCGCTGACGCGCTGATCTACCAGGACGTGGACGCCATGAAACGCGTGGTGGCCGCGCTGAACCCCAAGATCAACACCTTCGAGGCCAGCTGCTTCGACGGCGTGTACATCACCGGTGACGTCAGCGCCGACGACTTCGCCACCCTGCAGGCCCAGCGCAAACAACAAGGCGACGAAGAAGAAGGCGCCGACCGCACCCGCCTGGCCCTGCAAAGCCGCACCGACGCCGCATGAGCACCGAAGACCAAGCCACGCCCGCCCCGCCGCCCGCCGACAGCGAAGCCGCGCGCCTGGCCCGCGCGCAGCTGCCCGACGGCCTGCGTCGCGAGACCCTGGCCGTGCGCGCCGCCATGGCGCCCAGCCAGCACGGCGAGAACTCGGAAGGCCTGTTCCTCACCAGCGCTTTTGTGCAGCCCGACGCCGAGACCTCGGCGCGGCGCTTTGCGCAGATGCAGGACTTCACCTACGCGCGCACCAGCAACCCCACGGTGCGCAGCCTGGAGATGCGCCTGGCCGCGATGGAAGGCGCCGAGGCCGCCATCGCCACGTCCACCGGCATGAGCGCCATCCTGCTGCTCATCATGGGCTTGCTGAAGGCCGGTGACCACGTGGTGTGCTCGCGTTCGGTGTTCGGTTCCACCGTGGGCCTGTTCGCCAAGGAGTTCGGCAAGTTCGGCGTCGAGACCACCTTCGTCTCGCAGACCGACCTGGCCGAATGGCGTGCGGCCATCAAGCCCACCACCAAGCTGCTGTTCGCAGAAACACCGACCAACCCGCTGACCGAGGTCTGCGACATCCGCGCGCTGGCCGACATCGCGCACGGCGCCGGCGCGCTGTTGACGGTGGACAACACCTTCTGCTCGCCCGCGCTGCAGCGCCCGCTGGAACTGGGCGCCGACCTGGTGATGCACGCCGGCACCAAGTACCTGGACGGGCAGGGCCGTGTGATGGCCGGCGCCCTGGTGGGCCCGGCCAAGTGGATCGTCGACGTGTTCGGCCCCACGCTGCGCACCGCCGGTATGACGTTGGCACCGTTCAACGCCTGGGTCATTTTGAAGGGCATGGAAACGCTGAACCTGCGCATGAAGGCGCAGAGCGAAGCGGCGCTGGCCGTGGCGCGCTGGCTGGAAGCGCACCCGGCCGTGGCGCGTGTGCACTACCCCGGCCTGGCCTCGCACCCGCAGCACGAACTGGCCATGCGCCAGCAGTCGGGCCTGGGTGGTGCCGTGGTGTCCTTTGACGTGAAGGCCGACAGCCCCGAAGCCGCGCGTGCGGCGGCCTTCACCGTCATCGACAGCACGCGTGTGCTGAGCATCGCCACCAACCTGGGCGACACCAAGTCCATCATCACCCACCCCGCCACCACCTCGCACGGCCGCCTCACCGAGGCACAGCGCCTGGCCGCCGGCATCGGCCAAGGCCTGGTGCGCCTGGCCGTCGGCCTGGAGCACGTGGACGACATCACCGACGACCTGCAACGCGGTCTGTCGCAACTTTGAACCTGAAATGACCGCTACCCCCAGCACGCCGAACGGCACGCCCGTCCGCACCCGAATCGCCCCCTCGCCGACCGGCTTCCTCCACCTGGGCACGGCCCGCACCGCGCTGTACAGCTGGGCCTACGCCCGCCACTACGGTGGCCAGTTTGTGCTGCGCATCGAAGACACCGACGTGGCGCGTTCCACGCAAGACTCGGTGGAACAAATCCTGGCCTCGATGAAGTGGCTGGGCCTGTCGTACGACGAAGGCCCCATCTACCAGATGCAGCGCCTGGAGCGCTACCACGCGGTGATCGAACAGATGATCGCCGCCGGCACCGCCTACCGCTGTTACGCCACGCCCGAAGAGCTGGACGCCATGCGCGAAGCGCAGAAGGCGCGCGGCGAAAAAACCGGCTACGACGGCCGCTGGCGCCCGGCGCCCGGCAAGGTGCTGCCCCCGGTGCCGGCGGGTGTGCAGCCCGTGGTGCGATTCGCTAACCCCGAAAGTGGTGTGGTGCGCTGGGACGACCTGGTGAAGGGCCCCATCGCCATCAGCAACGAAGAGATCGACGACCTGATCATCCTGCGCCCGCCCGCGGCCGACGCACCGGCCGGCACGCTGGGCGTGCCCACCTACAACTTCGCTGTGGTGGTGGACGACATGGACATGGGCATCACGCACGTGTTCCGTGGCGACGAGCACATCAACAACACGCCCTGGCAGATCAACATCTTCAACGCGCTGGGCGGGCGCCTGCCGCAGTTTGGCCACTGCCCCATCATCCTGGGCGACGACGGGCTCAAGCTCAGCAAGCGCCGCGGTGCCGTCAGCGTGACGGCCTATGAAGAGGGCGGCTACCTGCCCGAGGCCATGCTGAACTACCTGGCCCGCCTGGGCTGGAGCCACGGCGACGACGAGATCTTCAGCCGCGAACAAATGGTGCAGTGGTTCGACGGCACCCACCTGGCCAAGAGCCCCGCGCAGTGGGACCCGGCCAAGCTGGCCTGGGTGAACGCGCAGTACATCAAGCAGGCCGACGACGGCCGCTTGGCCGGCCTGCTGCAAGGCCAGCTGGCCCGGCGTGGCATCCACACCGACAACACCGCGCTGCTGACGGCCGCCTGCACGCTGTTCAAGGACCGCTGCAGCACCGTGGTGGAACTGGCCGACTGGGCGCAGATGGTGTTTGCGCCGGTGGTGCCGGCCGAGGCCGATGTGGCCCAGCACGTCACCGACGCCGTGAAGCCCGCGCTGCGCGATTTTGTGCAGCAACTCGACGGCATGGCCTGGGACAAGGCCGGCATCGCCGCGGCCATCAAGGCGCTGCTGGCCGCCCATGGTTTGAAGATGCCGCAACTGGCCACGGCCCTGCGTGTTTTGGTGTGCGGCCGCCCGCAAACGCCCTCGGTGGACGCGGTGCTGGCACTGTTCGATAAAAAAATTGTGGCGGAACGCTTGCAATCGGTTTGAAAAGCGTTGTATAGTCATGGTCTCGCTTGAACAGCAACGCAAACAAATCAGCGAAGCAGTCAGCGACAAAGGCAACGGTCTCAAAGCCAGCGTCAATGTCAAGACAGCAAAGCAGTTTTGAAGGCACTGGGGGTATAGCTCAGCTGGGAGAGCGCTTGCATGGCATGCAAGAGGTCAGCGGTTCGATCCCGCTTACCTCCACCAACCAAACCTTCGGGGGCGGTTCAGATGTCGCGGCGCTGTTCAAACGATGTGAAAGTTTTAAGTCCCCTTCGTCTAGAGGCCTAGGACACCACCCTTTCACGGTGATTACAGGGGTTCGAATCCCCTAGGGGACGCCACCCACCCTTGCGGTGCGGCGGCAGCAACACACGGCGCCTTCGGGCGCCGTTTTGCTTTCTGCAGCGCCTTCGGGCGCCGTTTTGCTCTCTGCAGCGCCTTCGGGTGCTGTTTTGCTTTCTGCGGCGGCGATCGTTGTTGGGCCCGCGCACCCGCCCTTCACAAGCGCCGTTGTCAGCTTGCCCGGCCGCCAACGCTCGCTGGCGCACAGGCGCCTCTGGCTTTTCAGGCCCAAGCTGACCTCGGGTCAACCGGGCCATGTGCCGGCGCTTGACCTTCCCACCATGGGAAGGTGCAGACTCCGTGTTCTGCTTTCCTCTGGCCGCCTGCACCGCGCCCCGCCCCATGGACACCACCGCCCCAAGCCTGGACCTGCCCATCGTTGGCATGACCTGCGCTTCTTGCGTGGCGCGTGTCGAAAAGGTGCTGGCCGCTGTACCCGGCGTGCAGGCAGCCCAGGTCAACCTGGCGTTGGAGCGTGCCCACCTGCAGTTGCTGGCCCCCGCCACCCCGGCCTTGGCCCAGGCCACGGTGGCCGCGGTGCAAGGTGCTGGCTTTGGCGTGGCGGTGCAGGCGCGCGACTGGCGCATCACCGGCATGACCTGCGCCAGCTGCGCCGGCCGCGTGGAGAAGGCCCTGCTGAAGCTGCCCGGCGTGCTGTCGGTCAGCGTCAACCTGGCCACGGAGCAGGCGCGCCTCAACGCCTTGCCCGGCTTGGCCGATGCCACGGTGGTGGCCGCCGTCGATGCCGCGGGCTACGGGGCGCGGCCGGTGGACGACGGGGTGGCTGAGCCGGGTGCATCCATCTGGCCCAGCTGGGCTCCGGTGGCCGCCAGTGCCGCGCTCACACTGCCCATGGTGGCGCCCATGGTATTGATGCCGCTGGGCTGGCACGCCATGCCATCGCCGTTCTGGCAGTGGGTGTTGGCCAGTGCGGTGCAATTCGCCTTCGGCGCGCGTTTCTACCGCGCGGCGTGGTCGGCCTTGCGCCACGGCAGCGCCAACATGGACCTGCTGGTGGCGTTGGGCACCTCGGCGGCCTACGGTTTGTCCTTGTTCCAGTGGTGGGCCGCAGCACAGACGGCACAGGCCACCGGCCACGCCGGGCACGTGGCGCCGCACCTGTACTTCGAGGCCTCGGCGTCGGTCATCACCTTGGTGCTGCTGGGCAAATGGCTGGAAGCCCGCGCCAAGCGCCAGACCACGGCCGCCATCCGCGCTTTGCAGGCCCTGCGCCCCGACACGGCCACCGTGCGCCGAGACGGCGTCGAGCGGTCCGTGCCGCTGGCGCAGGTGCAGTTGGGCGACGTGGTGGTGGTGCGCCCCGGCGAACGCGTGCCGGTGGACGGCACGGTCGAGCAAGGCGACAGCCAGGTGGACGAAGCCCTGGTCACGGGCGAAAGCCTGCCGGTGCCCAAGGGGCCAGGTGCCACGGTCACCGGCGGCAGCATCAATGGCGAGGGCCTGCTGTGGGTGCGCACCCAGGCCGTGGGGGCGCAAACGCTGCTGTCGCGTGTGATCGCCATGGTCGAATCGGCGCAGGCCGGCAAGGCGCCCATCCAGCGCCTGGTGGACCGCGTCAGCGCTGTCTTCGTGCCCGTGGTGGTGGGCGTGGCCGTGCTGACGGCCTTGGCTTGGTGGCTGGCCGGCGCAGGGCTGGAAACCGCGGTCGTCAACGCGGTGTCGGTGCTGGTCATCGCCTGCCCCTGCGCGTTGGGGCTGGCCACGCCCACGGCCATCATGGTGGGCACCGGCGCGGCGGCCCGCCAGGGGGTGCTGGTGAAAGACGCGCAGGCCTTGGAAGCCGCGCGCGCTGTCACCACCGTGGTGTTCGATAAGACCGGTACGCTGACCGAAGGCCGACCCGCCCTGGTGCTGGCCGCCGCGGCCGATGGTGTGCCCGAGGCCTTGCTGCTGCGCGCCGCAGCGGGCCTGCAGCAGGGCAGCGAACACCCGCTGGCGCACGCCGTGCTGGCCCGGGCCCAGGCCCTGGGGGTGGTGCCACTGCGCGCGCAGGGCCTGCAGGCGGTGCCGGGGCGTGGCGTGCAAGGCCGCGTGTTCGACACCGGCTGGGGCGCCGACCCGGCCGCCGCCGTCCGGCTGCAACTGGCCAGCCCACGCTGGTTGGCTGAACAAGCCGCCAGCCCAAGCGCCGCGCTGCTGACCCAGGCCCAGCACCAGGCCGAGGCCGGCCACTCGGTGGCCTGGCTGCTGCAGCCCATGCCGCCCGGCACCGCGCCGCGGGTGCTGGGCTTGTTGGCCTTCGGCGACCGCATCAAGCCGGGTGCGGCCGCGGCGGTGCAGCGCCTGCACGCCATGGGCCTGCGCACGCGGTTGCTCAGCGGCGACAACCCCGGCAGCGCCGCCGCTGTGGCGCAAGCCTTGGGCCTGGGCAGTTTCCGCGCCGAGGTGCTGCCCGCCGACAAGGCCGCCGAGGTGCAGGCGCTGCGCACCGCCGGCGAGGTGGTGGCCATGGTGGGCGACGGCATCAACGACGCCCCTGCGCTGGCGGCCGCCGACGTCGGCTTGGCCATGGCCACGGGCACCGACGTGGCCATGCAGACCGCCGGCATCACGCTGATGCGCGGCGACCCGGCCCTGGTGCCGCAGGCGCTGCACATCGCGCAGCGCACCTACCGCACCATCCGCCGTGGCCTGTTTTGGGCCTTTGCCTACAACGTGGTGGGCATCCCCTTGGCCGCGCTGGGCCTGCTGAACCCGGTGCTGGCCGGTGCCGCCATGGCCTTCAGCAGCGTCAGCGTGGTGGCCAATGCCTTGACGCTGCGCCGCTGGCCGGCCAGCGCTTCTGCTCAGGAGACCGCATGAACATCGGCGAAGCGGCCCGCGCCTCGGGCGTGTCGGCCAAGATGATCCGCCACTACGAAGCCGCAGGCCTGTTGCCGCCGGCGCAGCGCAGCGTGTCTGGTTACCGCGTGTTCGGTGCGCAAGAGGTGCACGCGCTGCGGTTCATCCGCCACGCCCGCGACCTGGGCTTTGGCAGCGATGGCATCGCCGCCCTGCTGAGCCTGTGGCACGACCGAAGCCGCCCCAGCCGCCAAGTGAAGGCGCTCGCGCAGGCCCACATCCAGCAACTGAACGCCAAACTGGCCGAGTTGCAGGCCATGAAGGCCACGCTGGAGCACCTGGTGATGGGCTGCCAGGGCGACGACCGGCCAGAGTGCCCCATTCTGCAAAGCCTGGCCGGCGACGACACGGCCGCCCCAGCCTGCCCGACCTGTGCCGCGCCGGCCGCGACAGGAGGCGTGCAGTGAGCGCCCAACCCGGCTGCATCACCCCAGCCGCCGCGCTGCGGTGCACCGCCTGGGGCCGGGTGCTGCTGCCCGCGCTGTGCGGGGTGTTGACCGGCTGCGCCAGCCTGGCGCCCGACGCTGGCCTGGGCGGGGTGCAGGCCCTCACGCAGGCCCGCGTGGGCGCGGTGCCTGAAGTGCTGGTGCCTGTGGAGCCGACGGGTGCGCCCGCCGACACCGCCCGCGCCCAGGCCGAGCAGGCTTTGCTGGCCCAGCCTTTGCAAGCCGGCGGCGCCGTGGCCTACGCCTTGTTGCACCACCCCGGTCTGCAGGCGCACCTGGCTGAACTGGGCGCGGCCGACGCGCAGCGCGCCACGCTCAGCCGCTGGCCCAACCCCGTGTTGCGGCTGGGCCGCACGTCCGGCGGGGCGGCGTTGGAGTGGGAGGTGGCCCTGGGCCTGGACCTGATGGCCTTGTTCACCTTGCCGCTGCAGCGCGAGCTGGCCCTGGGCCATTTCCAACAGCAGCAGCGGGTGGCCGCGGTCCAGGCCCTGGCCGTGGCCGCCGAGGCCCGCGCGGCCTGGGTGCACGCGGTGGCGTCGGCGGAAATGCTGGCCCAGCAGCAGCGTGTGATGGAGGCCGCCGAAGCCGCCACCGAACTGGCCCGCCGCATGGTGCAAGCCGGACACTTCAGTGCCCTGGCCCAGCTGCGCGAGCAGGCCTTCCATGCCGACGCAGAAAGCCAGTTGGCGCGGGCCCGCCACCAGGCCCTGGCCGACCGTGAACGCCTGGCGCGGGCCCTGGGTTTTGCGGGCGACCCGGCCCGTCTGCCCCTGCCGGAGCGCCTGCCCGCATTGCCGGCCGCACCCGCCCCGCAGGAAGGCCTGACCGCCGCAGAACAACAGGCCCTGGAACAGCGCCTGGACCTGCAGACCGCGCGTGCCGACGTGCAGGCCACGGCCCGTGCGCTGGGCCTGGGCCGCGCCACCCGCTTCGTCAACGTGCTGCACGCCGGCTGGACGCAAGCCACCCAAGCCGGCGAGCCCACCCACCGCGGCGTCGAACTGGAGTTCAGCCTGCCGCTGTTCGACTTCGGCGACAGCCGCGTGGCGCAGGCCCAAGCCACCTACCACGCGGCCTTGCACCGCGCGGCCCAGGCCGCACTGGTCGCACGCAGCCAGGTGCGCGAGGCCCATTCAGCCCAACGGACAGCTTGGGCCCTGGCGCGGCATGCGCAAGACGCGCTGGTGCCGCTGCGCCAGCGCATCGCCGAGGAATCGCTGCTGCGCTACAACGGCATGCTGGGCAGCGTGTTCGAGTTGCTGAACGACGCCCGCGCGCAGACCCTGGCCGTCGCCAACGCCGTGGCCGCGCGGCGCGACTTCTGGCTGGCCGACGCCGCGCTGCACACCGCCACCACCACCGGTTCGCCCGACCTGTCCGCCACCCGGTTCAGCGCCCCCACGGCGGCGGCCGAAGCCGCCCCCGGCGGGCATTGAGGCGTCAACCACCGGCCCCGCACCATGAGCTCCACACCCCGACGCCACTTCTTGCGCACCGCCGGTGCTTCACTGCTGGGCGCTGCTGCCGTCAGCCGTGCCGGGGCTGCGCTGCTGCCTGAAGCGCCTTTGCAGGCCCAGGCCGCCACGCTGCCGCCCCCACCACCGCCCAATGGCCGACCGTTCAGGCCGCTGGTCACCTTGAACGGCTGGTCCTTGCCCTGGCGCATGAAGGACAACGTCAAAGAATTCCACCTGCTGGCCCAGCCCGTGGTGCGTGAGATCGCGCCCGGCATGAAGGCCCGGCTGTGGGGCTACAACGGCCAGAGCCCCGGGCCCACCATCGAGGCGGTGGAAGGTGACCGTGTGCGCATCTTCGTCACCAACCAACTGCCCGAAGAAACCACGGTGCACTGGCACGGCATCCTGCTGCCCTCGGGCATGGACGGTGTGGCCGGCCTCACGCAGCCGGCCATTCCGCCAGGCAAGACCTGGGTCTACGAGTTCGTGCTGCAAAAGCCCGGCACCTTCATGTACCACCCGCACGCCGACGAGATGGTGCAGATGGCCATGGGCATGATGGGCCTGTTCATCGTGCACCCCAAAGACACGCGCCAGCACCGTGTGGACCGCGACTACGGTTTCATCCTGAACGCCTACGACATCGAGCCCGGGGCCGCCACGCCGCGTGTGAACACCATGCTCGACTTCAACCTGTGGACCTGGAACAGCCGTGCCTTCCCTGGCATAGACCCGTTCGTGGCGCGCACCGGCGAGCGTGTGCGCATCCGCGTGGGCAACCTGACCATGACCAACCACCCCATCCACATGCACGGCCCGCATTTCGAGGTCACGGGCACCGACGGGGGCTGGGTGCCCAAGACCGCGCGCTGGCCCGAAGTGACCACCGACATCGGCGTGGGCCAGATGCGGGCATTCGAGTTCGACGCCGTGGCCGGCGACTGGGCCATCCACTGCCACAAGTCGCACCACACCATGAACGCCATGGGCCACAACGTGCCGAACATGATCGGCGTGCAGCAGAAAGACCTGGTCGAGAAGATCACCCGCCTGGTGCCCGACTACATGGCCATGGGTGAACACGGCATGGCCGAGATGGCCGCGATGGAAATGCCGCTGCCCGACAACACCTTGCCCATGATGACCGGCGCCGGCCCTTTCGGCCCCATCGGCATGGGCGGCATGTTCAGCGTGGTGAAGGTGCGCGACGAGCAGCCCCCGGGCGACTTCAGCGACCCCGGCCCCTACCGCCACCCGCCGGGCACCGTGGCCAGCGAATACACCGGCGGTGCCCAGGCCTTGCCACCCGTGCACGGCCCCAGCCCGGCCAGCCGCGCAACGGCCACGGCGGCGCCGGCGTCGGCCGGTTCGCCCGCTGGTGCGTTGAAGGTACGCAAGCCCACGGGTGGCCATGGCCACCACTGAGTTGGCCCGCGGCCGGCGCGGCCTGCCTTGGGCGGCACCTGGCCATCGGGGCTGTGAACGCCCCGGTTATCGTTGGCAAGCCCCTGAGGGGCGTTCACCGGTTCCCTGTCTTTCACCGTCAGCACGCATCCAGCCATGACCCACCCGCACCGCTTCCATGCCCCCGACCGCCGTGCCACTGCTGCTGCACAGCCGCTGCCTGCCGCACGCGCGTTCGACCGCCGCCGTTGGCTGGCGCTGGCCTGCGGGGCCGCCGCGGCCTGTTTGCTCGCGCAAGCCGGGCCGGCCCGAGCCCAAGCGCCCATGACCGAAGGCGAGGTGCGCAAGGTCGACCGTGAGGCCGGCAAGGTGACGCTGCGCCACGGCCCCATCGCCCACCTGGACATGCCGGCCATGACCATGGTGTTCCGCGTGGCCGAACCCAAGCTGTTGACGGGCGTGAAGGAAGGCGACCGCATCCGCTTTGCGGCCGAACGTGTGAACGGCCAGTTCACGGTGACGGCGGTGGAAGCCGCCAAGTGAGGGCGCGCCGCCGGCCCCGTCTGGCCCGCCGGCGGCGAACTTTCTGAAAGTTTTTTCGCCAAGCGCTTGCGCTGCCAGTAAAAGCAGTGCTATAGTCTAAGGCTTGCAACGCAGCACAGAGAACAAGTCGCAACGACTGCAAAGTCAGCAAGCGAAGGCTCTGAGCAAAAGCGAACTGCACTGAACGTACAATGGAGTGGTAGTTCAGTTGGTTAGAATACCGGCCTGTCACGCCGGGGGTCGCGGGTTCGAGCCCCGTCCACTCCGCCAACTATTTAAAACGCCTGTCGGGTCAGCCCGGCAGGCGTTTTTTCTTTGTCCGAACGACAGCCGAAGGCGGGACGCGAACCCCGACGAGAAGAGAGCGGCCCCGACTTCACCCACCACCGACGAGGCACGCTGACCGCGCCCCGATGGGGGCCCTCAGTGGTGGCGTTCGCTCAGGCGGCGCAGCGCCAGGCTGGTGGCCAGTTCGGCCTGCAGCGCTTGGTCCAGCGGTGACCGACACAGGCCGGCGTGGCCGTAGTGCAGGTTTTCGTACAACTGGGCGGTGGCCGGCGCCACCGCCAGCAGGCTGTGCAGCGCCGGGTCGGTGGGCGTTTCGCTCAACAGCGCCAGGATGCGCTGCACCACGCTTTGGTACTGCGCGGCACTGGCGCTCAGGGGTTGGTTCTCCAGGCGTTCCAGCAGCAAAGCCATGGCCGCCAGCGAGTGCAGGCGGGACGGAAGGCGAAGGGAGGTGACAGCGTCCATGACAGCAATGTCGGCGCTGGCCACGAGACTTCAAGCCTGCACATCGCCGGAAAAGCCCCCCGCTGGGCTGCAAACGGCCACTTGCCGCACGCCCTGGCGGTTTCGGCGGCTGGGGCGGTGCCGCAAGGCGCTGGCCCGGACCGGTTGAACGACGTCGCTGCCGGCCGGCCGCGCGAGACCAACCGGCGCGGCGGCCCTCAAGGGCGCCGCCGCGCCCCCGGCACCCAAGCCCCGGTGGCCAGTGCGGTGCCCAGCAGCACGGTGGCACAGCCGGCCACCATGGGCAGGGTCAAACGTTCGCCCAGGAACAGCGCCCCCCACAGCACCGCAAAGGCGGGGATCAGGAACGTTACTGCCACGGCCTTGGCCGGTCCCAGGCGGGCCATCAGCCTGAAGTACAGCAGGTAGGCCCAGCCGGTGCAGGCCACGGCCAGCACCGCCGCCCCGGCCCAGGCTTGGGGCCCGGGTGTCTGCGCCGGCCACCACCACCAGGCCGGCAAGGCGCTGACCACCGCTGCCACCGCCTGGCTGCCCGCCGCCACGGCCAGCGGCGGCGCCGTGCGCAGGTGCTGTTGCGTGAAGTTGGCGGCCGCGCCGTAACACGCCGTGGCCAGCAGGCAAGCGGCCACCCCCAGCGCCGGGCTGATGGCCCCGCCGCCGGCCTGGAAGCCGGCCTTGTGGGCGCCCAGGCCAGCCACCCCGGCAAAGCCGATGGCCAGGCCCAGCGCGCGCCACCGCGTGGGCACCACGCCGAGCCAGGCCCAGGCGATCACGGCCGTCCACAGCGGTGTCGTGGCGTTGAAGATGGCACTCAAGCCGGCGTTCAGCACCAAGGCCGCCAACATGTACAGCGCGAAGGGCAGGGCGGTGTTCAACACGCCCACCACCACCAGCGCCCGCCAGTGCTGGCGCAGCGCCGCCACCTGGCCGTGCCAGCACAGCAGGGGCAGCAGCAGGGCCGAGGCCCCGGCCACGCGCAGGAACACCAAGGCCGCGGGGCCGAAGTCGGCCGCGCCCAAGCGCATGAACAGAAAAGACGCGCCCCACAGCGCGGCCAGCAGCAGCAACTCTGCGACGTCGCGGCGCGCCATCAGGCCCGCCCGCCGCGGGTGCGGTGCGCGGCCACGGCGGTGTCGGCGTGGCCGGCGGCGAACAGTTCGGCCTGGGCGGTGGCGGCCGGCTCGGGCCAGCGCACCCGGGTTGACGCCGGGGCCCGTGCAGTGCCCGGCAGGGTGTTGGCGTCAACCAGCGCCAGGCCTTCGTGCTGCAGCAGGGCCTGCTTGCGCCACAGCCCGCCCGCGTAGCCGGTCAGCTGGCCTTGCTGGCCCACCACACGGTGGCAGGGGATGGCGATGCTGACCGGGTTGCGCCCGACCGCCGCCCCCACGGCGCGCACCGCCGCCGGCCGGCCCAGCGCAACCGCGATAGCCCCGTAGCTGCTGAGTTGGCCCGCCGGTATGGCGCACAGCGCCTGCCATACCGCCTGCTGAAACGGTGTGCCGGCCGTGTCCAACGGCAGATCGAAGCCCTGGGCCGCGGTGTGGCCGTCGGCGGCCCGGAAGTAGGCGTCGAAGGCTTGGCTGGCCGCCTGCAGCCAGCGGTGCTGCGGGTCTTCGGGCAGCGAAAAAGCCCCGGGGTGGTGGCGCTGGGCGTCGAACCAGGCCCCCGCCAGGCCTTGTGCGGTGGCCACCAGCAGCAAGGGGCCCAGCGGGGTCTGCACCGTGGTTTGGGCCTGCAGCGCCGGGCGTTGGGGCCGATCGGGTGGGGCAGGTGCGATGTGGCTTGTCATGGTGGGTTGTGGGTGGCGTTCGGGCGGGCAGGGCAGGCGCTGGCAGCGTCAGGTGGACTGGGTGCGTGCCCGCTGGTGCGCGCAGGGGTTGAGGAGAGGGCTGGCGTTCAAGGCGGCCTCAGGGCGGGGGCTCCAACGCTGTCCACAAGCGCACCACGGCGTAGCTGCGCCAGGGCCGCCAGGCCTCGGCCTGGGCCGTGGTCGCGGCCACGTCGCGGCTGCCCAGGGCGTTCAGCAGGCCGATGTCGCTGCCGGGCCAGGCATCGGGCCAGGCCAGCACGCGCAGCGCGATCAGCTGCGCGGTCCAGGGCCCGATGCCCGGCAGGGCCAGCAGGGCCTCCAGCGTGCTTTCCAGCGGCGCCAGAGGCGACAGCTGCAACGCCCCGCTGGCGACGGCGCCGGCCAAGGCCTGCAGCGCTTTCACCCGCTGGCGCACGATGCCCAGTTCACCCAGGCTGTCGGGGCTGGCGTGGGCCAGCGTGGTGGCGCAGGGAAACAGGCGGTTCAGGTCGGCGAAAGGCGTGGCGATGGGTTCGCCGAAGCGGTCCACCAGGCGCTGCGTCAGCGTGCGCGCAGCCTGCACGGTGACCTGCTGGCCCAGCACCACGCGCACCGCGGTTTCGAAGCTGTCGAAGCTGCCGGGCAGCCGCGTGCCGGGGCGCAGCGGCACGGGCAGGCGCTGCAGCACCGAGTCCACGGCCTCGGGGTCGGCGTCCAGGTCCAGCGCGTGGCGCACGCGGCGCAGCAACGCGCCCAGCACGGGGGCGAAGACCGGCGCTGCCGTCAGGCGCAGTTCGTGGCGTTCGGGGTGGAACTGCAGCTGCAACCAGCCGTGCAGCGCTGGGCCGCCTTCCACCGCCCAGCGCAGCGTGCGCCGCAGCGCCAGCCCCTGCACCACCTCCACCCCGGGCAAGGCCCGCCGTTGCAGGAAGTGCAGCATGGCCGGCAGGTCGTAAGGCGGGCGCCAAGCCAGGCGAAGGGCGCTGTGGCCGGTCTCCGCGTTCGTCGACGTGTCCGCGTGTCGGCCGGCCTGCCGCAGGCGGCTGGGCGGCATCCGGTAGCGCTCGACAAAGGCCGCGTTGAAACGCCGCAGGCTGTCAAAGCCGCTGGCCAAGGCCACTTGGGTGATGGGCCAGTCGGTGTCGGTCAGCAGGTGTTTGGCCAGCAGCAGCCGCTGTGTGGCCAGGTAGTCGCGCGGGCTGACGCCATGGGCTTGCTGGAAGATGCGCCGCAGGTGGCGGTCGCTGATGCCCAGGCGCTGGGCCAGCCCGGCCAAGTCGGTGCCGGTGCCTTCGTGCAGGGCCTGGTTCAGCACCAGCGCGGCGCTGCCGGCCAGGCTGTGGGCCGCGTCGGTGTGCGACCAGCCCGGGGCCACTTCCGGCCGGCACTTCAGGCAGGGCCTGAAGGCCGCGGACTCGGCCTGGGCCGGTGTGTGGAAGAAGCGGCAGTTCTCGGCCTTGGGCGTGCGCACCCGGCACACCGGGCGGCAGTACACCCCGGTGCTGGTGACGCCCACGAACAGCCGGCCATCGAAGCGCGCGTCGCGGGCCAACAGGGCCCGGTAGGCGGCGGCCGGGTCCCAGGCCTGGCGCGGCGTGGGTTCGGGCGCTGGCGGGTCAGCAGCGGGGGCGACAGGGGCGGGCATGGGGGCATGATAGGCAGACCCTGCGTGGGCACTCGCCGTTTTCGGACCTGTCCCTTTTGGCCCTTCACCTGTGCCCCTGCAAGCGCCACGCTCGACCCGCCACGCGCAGAAAAAAGCCCTGTCCCGGTGGCACCGGGGCAGGGCAGGCGGGGTGCTGGACGACCGCTGAGCGGTCGCTGCTTCAGCCGTGCGCCGGGTGGGTGTCGGCCGCGCCCAGCTGGAACACGGCCACGGCCTGTACCAGCTGTTGCGCCTGCAGCTTCAGGCTTTCCGCGGCGGCGGCACTTTCTTCCACCAGGGCCGCGTTCTGCTGGGTGTTCCTGTCCATCTGGCTGACGGCCTGGCCCACCTGCTGCACGCCGCTGTGCTGTTCGCTGCTGGCGGCACTGATCTCGCCCACGATGTCGCTGACGCGGCGGATGGAGCCCACCACCTCTTGCATGGTCTGCCCGGCCCGGTCCACCAGGGCCGAGCCCTGTTCCACACGTTCGACGCTGGCGCTGATCAAGGTCTTGATCTCCTTGGCCGCGTCGGCGCTGCGCTGCGCCAGGTTGCGCACCTCGCCGGCGACCACCGCGAAACCGCGGCCTTGTTCGCCAGCGCGTGCGGCTTCCACCGCCGCGTTCAGCGCCAGGATGTTGGTCTGGAAGGCGATGCCGTCGATGACACCGATGATGTCCACGATGCGGCGGCTGCTGTCGTTGATGCCCTTCATCGTGGTGACAACCTCGCTCACCACGTCGCCCCCGCGCACCGCCACCTGCGACGCACCTTCGGCCAGCTGGCTGGCCTGGCGTGCGTTCTCGGCGTTGCTTTGCACGGTCTTGCCCAGCTCTTCCATGGTGGCGGCGGTTTGCTGCAGGGCACTGGCCTGGTTCTCGGTGCGTGAGGACAGGTCCTGGTTGCCGTTGGCGATCTGCAGGCTGGCCGTGGCCACTTGGTCGGCGCCCCGGCGCACGCCGCTGACGGTGGCCGCCAGCGACTGCTGCATGGCCTGCAGGCGGGCCAGCAGGCTGGTGGTGTCGCCAGCGCGCACCCGGATGGCCGTGGCCAGGTTGCCTTGGGCCACGGCCGTGGCCAGGTGCACCGCGGTGGAGGGCTCGCCCCCCAGCTGGCGCAGCAGGTGGCCGGTGATCAGCAGGGCCAGCAACGAGCCCAGCACCACCGCCAGGCCCACGCCGCCCAACACGCCGTAGCGCGACTGCGCATAGACCTGGGTGCTCTCGGCCGCCGCGGCTTGCCCACTTTCGAAGTTGAACTTGGTCAGTGCCGACAGCGCTGCGGCGGTTTCGTCGTAGGCCATGCTGGCCATGCCGTCGCTGATGTCGGCAGCGTCTTGCTGCTTCTTCTCGCGGCCCAGGGCCAACACCTTCTGCAGGGCCGCCTGGTAGGCCTGTCCGGCCTTGTCCAGTTTGGCGAAGGCTTCGCGTTCGCCGTCGGTTTTCACCGTTTCAGCATAACGCTTAAAGTGGTTAGACAGTGAAGCCTGGTTGACCTTGATCTTGTCTTCGTACTCGCTGTGGTAACTGCCGTCTTCGGTGCGGCTGTGTTTGATCTCGAGTTCGCGGGTTTCGGTCAGCAGGGCGCGGGCCTCGGTGAGGTGGCCCACACCCACCAACCAATGGTCGGCCAGTTCGCGCACCTCGTGGTTCACGCGGCTGAGCGACCACAACGACAGGCCGCCCAGCAGGGCGCACAGCAGCACCAGCAGCCCGAAGGCGCCGTACAACTGCTGCGCCACGGGCCAGCGGTCCAGGAACATCAGGCGAGTGCTCATCGCTGTCGCTCCTTCAAAGGTTGTTTCATGCAGGCCATGGTCGGCCGCCTCACTTCTTGTGGCCGACGTAGGTGACCGCGACCACCTTGCCGTCCACCTTCACAGGGTTGTAGCAAGCGTCGAAGCTGGTGCCCAGCACGTCGATGGTGCCGCAGTAGCTGTCGCCCTTGACCACGGCCGCGTAGGCGGCGTTGCGCGCCAGCTGGGTGCCGATGCCGCGCTTGCCCTCGGGCGTCAACACGTTGGTGCTGATGCGCACGAACTCGTCGCCGTCTTTCACGAACACCGTGGCCGTGGCGCTGTGCGCTTTGCGGATGGCGTCGACCACGTCGTAGTTGTTGTTGATCTTGCGTTCGCCAAAGAACAGCGCGGGCACGGTCTTGCCGGCCACGGTGTCGGTGCCGTTGACCTTGGGTGCGCCAATCTTGTTCAGGCGGGCGTCCAGGTCGGCGATGGTGGCTTTGGGGTCGGCGGCCAGCGCGGCGGTGGCGGCGACACCCAAGACGAACACGGTGGCGAATTGGAAGGGTTTGAACATGGCGATTCCCTGGTGGTGTGTTGGCAATGCGCGGCCCCGTGCCGCGACGCCGTACTCAGGTATCGGCCTGCTCGTGTTGAAACTGAAGCGCTGCCGTGGTTTGTCCCAGGTCAAACGGTCGCGGTGCCGGGCGCCAAAGGCCCACGCGCCGTGAATTCGGCACGCCCGGCAGCCGCGCCGGGCCTGGTTCACATGGCCTTGAACAGGTGCACGTAAGCGCGGCTGACCGGCAGTTCCTGGGCATGGCCACGCAGGCGCAGGAACAAGCGGCTGGCTTCGTCACGCCGCGTGCCCACCAGGTGGTTCAGGTTCACCAGCGTGGAGCGGTGCACCTGCACGAACAGCTCGGGGTCCAGCTGCGCCAGCAATTCGACGATGGGCGTGCGGATCAGCAGTTCCTGGCTGGCCGTTTGCACGCAGGTGTACTTGTCGTCGGCGCGAAAGAACAGCACGTCCTCCACCGGCACCTGGTGCATCAGCTCGCCCGCACTGGCGCGCACCCAGCGCAGGCGGGGCACCGGGGCGGCGCCGGCGGCGGGCGCTGCACCACCGGCCAGCAGGCGCTGCAGCACGTCGGCCAGCCGGGCGTCCGGCGGCTCGGCCGGGGTGTCGCCGGCGCTGGCGAGTGCCTTTTGCAGCCGGTCCACCGTGCGCTGCAGCCGGCTGGCGCTGACGGGCTTCAGCACGTAGTCCAGCGCCTCGGCTTCGAAGGCCTGCACGGCGTATTCGTCGTAGGCCGTGACGAACACCACCCGCGTCGTGCCTTCGATGCCCTGGGCCACTTCCAGGCCGGTGAGGCCGGGCATCTGGATGTCGAGGAAGGCCAGCGTGGGCTGGTGCTGGCGGATCAACTCTGCGGCTTCCAGCCCGTTGCGCGCCACCGCCAGCACCTGCAGCTCGGGCCACAGCGTGGCCAGCTGGGTTTGCAGGGCGCGTGTCAGGTGGGCTTCGTCGTCGGCCAGGATGGCGGTGGTGGGGCGTGTGCTCATGGCGCTGCATTCTCCAGCGGCAGGCGCAGGGTGGCCACCGTGCCGGTGCCCTGGGGGGCCGGGCCCAGTGTCAACGAGGCCAGGCCGTGGTACTGGGCCGCCAGGCGTTCGCGCAGGTTGGCCAGTGCCACCCCGGCGCCACGGCGCGGCCGGGGCGGGGCGTCCAGGCCCAGACCGTTGTCCAACACCTCGATCACCAGCGTGTCACCCTCGTGGCGGGCGCGCACGGTGATCTGGCCGCCTTCCACCTTGGGCTCCAGGCCGTGGTGGATGGCGTTCTCCACCAGCGGCTGCAGCAGCAGCGGTGGCAGGGGCACGGACCGCAGGCTGTCGGCCACGTCCAGCACGAAGCACAGGCGTTCGCCCATGCGCATCTGCAGCAGGGTCAGGTAGGCCTGCAGCAGGTCGGTCTCGCTGCCCAGGGTGGCGTGTTCCCGGCGCAGGGCGGTGAGGCTGCCGCGCAGGTAGTCGGTGAAGCTTTCCAGCATCTGGCTGGCCTTGGCCACGTCGTCGGCCATCAGGCTTTGCACGTTGGCCAGGGTGTTGAACAGGAAGTGCGGCTCGATCTGCCCCTGCAGCAGCCGCAGCTGCGCTTCGGTGGCGCGCTTTTCGGCTTCCATCTGGCGGGCTTTGGCCGCGAAGAAGTGGTGCAGCACGAAGGTGATGCACAGCGACAGCAGCACTGTACCGACGATGATGCTGTTGCCGTTGCGCGAGCTGACCCACACCGTCACGTCCTGCCCGGCCAGCCACACGCCCACCGGCCAGCCCAGCACCACACCCAGCATGGGCAGGCCGCTGAAGAACACCGTGCGCTGCCACTCGCGCCAGCGCGCCACCCGCTGCGGACCCACCCACAGGCGCGCCAAATCGAACATCAGGTGGATGACCACGCCGATGGTCAGGCTGACGACGAAGTTCTTGCCGTACCAGTACAACCAGCCCGACCAGTTGGCCCAGGCGCTCTTGCCACTGGCGAAGGCGAAGAAACCCAGCAGCGTGAAGAACACGGCCAGTCCGGCGCAGAACAGCAGGGTCCACAGCCATTGCAGCCAGACCGGGCCGTGCGGTTTGTGCAGGCCACTGGTGACCCAGGAGGCCCAGCTGGCCCGCAGGCCCCGGGCGTCGTAGCGGAAGGTGGTGGTGTTCATGGCGGCGCAGTGTAGGCAGCGCCTGGGCACGCCCTGGGCACCTGCGGACGGTTCGACAGCCGGTGCGACGAATGGCGAGCCGGTGGCGTGAACGGTGGCGTGAACGGTGGTGGACTGCGGCGCCCCCGACCCGCCTGCCTACAATGCCGGCGCATTCCGCCAACCACCTTCATCCCACCGCACACCATGCAAGTCAACGCCACCGTCTTCAAGGCTTACGACATCCGCGGCATCGTCGGCAAGACCATCGACGAGACCTTCGCAGAACACCTGGGCCGCGCCTTCGGCACCGAAGCCCTGGCCGCTGGCGAAAAGGCCGTGGCCGTGGGCCGCGACGGCCGCATCTCCGGCCCCGGCCTGGTGGCGGCGCTGATCCGCGGCCTGAAGAGCACGTGCCTGGCCGTGGTGGACCTCGGTGCCGTGACCACCCCCATGCTGTACTACGTGGCCGCCACGCTCGGTGCGCATGGCTGCAGCAGCGGCATCCAGGTGACGGGCAGCCACAACCCCAAGGACTACAACGGCTTCAAGATGGTGATGGCCGGTCGCGCCATCTACGGTGAAGACATCCAGAAGCTGCGCGTGCGCATGGAGACCGAGCAGTACACGTCCAAGCGCGGTCGTGTGGCCAAGATGGACATCCTGGCCGAGTACACCGCGCGCATCGTGGGCGACGCCAAGCTCAAGCGCCCGATGAAGATCGTGGTCGACAGCGGCAACGGCATCCCCGGCGCCAGCGCACCGGCCATCCTGCGCGCCCTGGGCTGCGAGGTCATCGACCTGTATTCCAAGGTGGACGGTGACTTCCCCAACCACCACCCGGACCCCAGCAAGCCCGAGAACCTGGAAGACCTGAAGGTGGTGGTGCGTGCCACCGGCGCCGAACTGGGTCTGGCCTTCGACGGCGACGGCGACCGCCTGGGCGTGGTGACGGCCGGCGGCAACATCATCTCACCCGCCCGACAGAGCATGCTGGTAGCGCGCGACATCCTCTAGCTCAAGCGCGGCGCGCAAATCCTCTTCGACGTGAAGTGCATCCAGCGTGTGCCCGTGGCCATCAGCGAAGAAGGCGGCAAGCCGCTGCTGTGGAAGACCGGCCACTCGCTGATGAAGGC
>JBKCUM010000180.1:0-33896 GCA_046318395.1 Rubrivivax sp. | reverse complement strand
ACCTGAGCCCACCCGGCGGTGCTGGCCAGGAGCGCCGCAGCGGCGATGAGTGTGGTCTTCAATTTCAGCTTCATGGGAGGTCTCCTCTTGGGGGTGGGTGAAAGAGCAATGCAGTGGGCAGTTTCGCGCAAGGGCATCAAGCCGGCAGGCTGCAGGCAGCCCGGATGTCCTCGGGTACGGGCATGGCCTTGATGCGGCCAGGATCCTGCGGGTCACGGATGCAGAAGGCGCGCACCTCCGTGCCCTCGCACAGCACGGTGTCGGCGCGCATCACCACGTGGCGGTGGCGGAAGGTCTTCGCCGCCCAATGCTCCACCGTGGTGTGGATCTCGATGGTCTCGCCGTAGGTGGCCGGGCGCAGGAACTTGGTGTGGATCTCCAGCAGCGGCGTGCCGATGATGCCGCGGGTCTTCACCAGCTCGCGCCAGGGCGGCACACCACAGGCCATGAAAAAGGCCAGCGAGGCCTGGTCCATCCAGCGGCTGAAGTTGGGGAAGAACACAATGCCGGCGGGGTCGCAGTCGCCGAACTGCACGGCCACGGGGTAGAGGTGGGTTTTGCCAGACATGGTGCTCAGCCTTGCGCTTCGGTGTTTTCCACCAGCAGGGCGATGCCCTGGCCACCGCCGATGCAGGCCGAGGCCACGCCCCAGCGAGCGCCGATCTCCTTGAGCTGCCGCGCCACGGTGATGGTGAGCCGCACGCCCGTGGCCGCCAGCGGGTGGCCCAGCGCGATGGCACCGCCCTTGACGTTCAGCTTGGCCAGGTCCAGGCCCAGTTCACGCGCCACGGCCAGCGTCTGCGCGCCCTGGGCTTCGTTGATCTCGAAGCGCGCCACGTTGTCCAGCTGCAAACCCGCACGTTGCAGCAGCAGGCGGATGGCCGGTGCCGGGCCGATGCCCATGATCTCCGGCGGCACACCCACCACGGCGGCCGCGGCCAGGCGGGCCAGCGGCGCGCGGCCATGGGCTTGCTGCCAGGCGGCGGTGGTGGCGGCGTCGGCCACCAGGGCGGCGGCGGCGGCGTCGGTCAGCGCCGAGCTGTTGCCGCCGGTCTGCACGCCGTCTTTGAACACGGTGCGCAGTTTGGCCAGCACCTCGGGCGGTGTGGGCCGCGGGTGCGTGTCGCGGTCGGCGCGTGTGGCCTTGCCGGCCAGGCGCAGCTGCCGCGTCTGGTAGCCGGCCAGCTCGAAGGTTTCGCTCTCCACGGGGCTGATTTCACCGTCGAACCAACCGGCGGCCTGGGCGGCCACGGCGCGTTCAAACGAGGTGGCGGCAAAAGCGTCGACCTCGGCACGTGTGATGCCGTACTGCTTGGCCAGGTTCTCGGCGGTGTTGATCATGCCGATGCCGGCGGCCGGGTCGGTCAAGGCCTCCCACATGTAGTCTTTGAAGCCGATGGGCGCGCCCAGGCGGAAACCACCGCGGTGGTCGAAGGCCGCGATGGGGTTGCGCGTCATGCTTTCGGTGCCCACCACCAGGGCCAGCGTGGCCGCACCCGTGGCCATCTGTTCAGCGGCCTGGCGGAAGACTTCAAAGCCCGTGCCGCAGATGCGCTGCACGGCCAGCGCCGGCACGGCCTGCGGCACACCGGCGTACAGGCCGATGTGGCGCGCCACGTAGAACTGGTCGAAACCACCGGGCGCCATGTTGCCGGCCACCACGCTGTCCACCTGCGTGGGCGACACACCGGCTCGCGCCAGCACGGCACGGGCGGCGTGGATGCCCAGGTCGATGGGGTTGGCGTCGGCGAAGGCGCCCTGGTAGTCCACCATGGGCGTGCGTTGGCCGTCCAGGATGAAACAGCCTTCGAAGCGTTGGAACTGGCCTGCGCTCATGACTTCTGCACCTTGGCCGCACGGCCTTCCAGGAAAGCCCGCACGCGTTGTTTGGCGGCTTCATCGCCTTGGGCGATGGACGAGATCAGCGACTCGACGAACAAACCGTCGTCGCGCGACAAGTCGGCGATGCGCGGCAGCGCCTGTGTGATGGCGTAGTTGGACAGCGGTGCGTTCTGCGCGATCTTCTGCGCCAGCGCCAGGCCCTTGGCCAGGCCTTCGCCTTCGGCCACCAGGTAGTTGCTGAGCGCCAGTTGCTGGCCTTCGGCGGCGTCAAAAACGCGGCCGGTCAGCATCATGTCGGTCATGCGCGCCACGCCCACCAGGCGGCTGATGCGCACCGAACCACCACCGCCGACGAAGATGCCACGCGTGCCTTCCGGCAGGCCGTAGAAGGTGCTGGCTTCGGCCACCCGGATGTGGGCCGACGACGCCAGTTCCAGGCCACCACCCACCACCGCACCGTGCAGCACGGCCACCACCGGCACCGGGCCGTACTGGATGGCGTCGAAGCAGCGGTGCCAGGCGCGCGAATGGCTCATGCCTTCCACCACGTTGCGTTCGCTGACTTCGCTGAGGTCCAGGCCCGCGCAGAAGTGCTGGCCTTCACCGCTCAGCACCACGGCTTTCACGTCGGCCGGCAGGTTGATGAAGGCCGTGTGCAGCTGGGCCAGCAGTTCGTCGCTGACGCTGTTGCGCTTGGCCGGACGGTTCAGGCGGATGTGCAACACCGCACCGGCCTTCTGCAGCAGCAGCATGGGCAGCGCGCTCAGCGGGCCGCTGCTGGGCTGGAAGGCTTCAAAGGTTTCAGTCATCGCGTGTGCACTCGTTTTCAGGGTTGGATGATGCCAGCATCGTTGGGCGTGGCGTACAGGCGTTCAACTTCGGCGGCACGGCGCTGCAACACCAGGCGTTGGTTCACGTAGCCCTTGTCGGTGATTTCACCGGACGCGGCGCTGGGGCCGTCGGGCAGCAGCAGCGCACGCGTGGGGGTCTGCGACGAACCTGCACCTTCGGCCCGCAGCGCCTGCAGCGCCGCCTGCACGTGGGCGCGCACCTGCTCGGCGGGCAGAGCGCGGCCGGCTTCGTTCAAGAACACCAGCACGCCGATCTGGCTGCGGTCGTGGCCGGTGACCACCACGTCTTGCACGTAGGGCGCCATGGCCGACACCACCTTCACACGCAGCGTGCCCACGCTGACCCAGGTTCCGCTGGTCAGCTTGAAGTCTTCGGCCACACGGCCGTTGAAGACCACGCCCTGCACCGGGTCGGCTTCGTCCTTCAGGTAGCCGGCGTCGCCGATGCAATAAAAACCTTCGTCGTCGAAGGCCTCACGCGTGGCTTTCTCGTTGTTTCTGTAGCCGGGGAAGATGTGCGGGCCGCGCACGCGCATCTCCAACTTGCCACCGTTGGGCACGAACTTCAGTTCAGCGCCGGGCAGCGGCAGACCGATGACCCCTGGGCCGTCGATGTGCCAGTTCACAAAGGTGTTGGCGGGCGCGGTTTCGGTGCTGCCCCAGGAGGTGGTGAGCCACAGCGGTTCGGCGCGCACCTTGGCGGCCACGGCCACCAGGCGCTGCCAGGTGTTGGCCGGCATGCCGGCACCGGCGTAGAACACCATGCGCAGTTTTTCGAAGAAGCGGCGCGCCAGGTCGTCGTCGGCTTCCAGCGCGGGCAGCATCATTTCGTAGCCGCGCGGCACGTTGAAGTACACCGTGGGCTGCACCTCGCGCAGGTGCGCGATGGTCTTGTTGATGGCACCCGGCAGCGGGCGGCCGTCGTCGATGTACAGCGTGCCGCCGGTGCGCAGCACCAGGCCCAGGTTGTGGTTGGCGCCGAAGGTGTGGCTCCAGGGCAGCCAGTCCAGCAGCACGGGCTTTTCGCGGTCCAGGAAGCGCAGCGTCTGCGCCAGCATCTGCTGGTTGGCGCACAGCATGCGGTGGGTGTTGACCACCACCTTGGGGTGGCCGGTGCTGCCACTGGTCAGCAGGTACTTGGCGTGCGTCTCGGGCGTGATAGCGGCCAGCGCAGCGGCCACGGCCGGCGTTTCTTTGGCGGCCAGGTCGGCAAAACGCAGCGCACCGGGGTGCGTTTCAGCGCCTTCGCTGAACACCGCCACGGGCTGCACACCGGCGCCCACCAGCGGCGGGCCGTACACGGCGGCGTCGCTGCCGTAGACCAGGGCCGGGTCCAGCGTTTGCAGGATGCCGTGGATGCGTTCGAAATCGCCCTGCGCAAGCCGGCAATAACCGCTGCTGACGGTGCACACCGGCCGGCCCACGTGCAGCGCGGCCAGCACCAGCACCAAGTGGTCCAGCGCGTTGTCGGACAGCACCACCACCGGCTTGCCCGCGGGCAGGTTCAGGTTCAGCAGGCCCTGGGCCACGGCACCGGTGCGGTGGCGCAGCTCCGACCAGCTGAGCTTCACCCAACCACCACCGAGCGCGGGTTCGGCCACGGCCAAGGCGTCGGGCGTGTCGCGGGCCCAGCGTTCCAGCCAGTCGCCCACGCAGCGGTCGTAAGGGGCCAAAGGCTCTGGGTGGCGCAGCACGAAGGCACCGCCACCCAGGTCTTGGCGCTGCACCTGCGGCGGCGCCAGCTGTTGCGGGTTGTCCAGAAATGCCTGTTCACTGACCGGGGCCATCGGGGTCTCCATGCGCCCCGGCGGTGGGGCGTTCCATACACATGTGTATGTGTTTGTCGCGCATCGTAGGAACGACGGAGCCCGGGCGCATCAGGGTATACGCGAACTTCCGTACAGTTGTGTACGGAATGGCTGTGGCATCATGCCAGCCTGTTTGTTGCCACCCGCCCATGTCCGGTCCAACGTCCCCGTCCAGCGATCGCCCGGCGCCAGCGCGCAAGCGCGCGGTGCGCAACCGGCAGGCTGAAGCCGTCACCACGCCGCCCGAGGCCGCCGACGCCACGCGGGCCCAGTTGACGCCCGAGACCTGGATCAACGCCGCCACCGAGGTGCTGGTGAACGAGGGCATCGCCCATGTGCGCGTGGACGTGCTGGCCAAGCAGCTGCAGGTCACGCGCGGCAGCTTCTACTGGCACTTCCGCAGCCGCGAGGACCTGCTGCGCCGTGTGCTGCAGAGCTGGAGCGAGCTGTCCACGGTGCACCTCACCCGGCGCCTGGAAACCGCCCGGTCCGACCCGCGAGAACAGCTGCAGGACCTGATCTCCCTGCCTTTCCGCGGCCGGTCTGCGGCGCGTGCCGCCCGCATCGAACTGGCCATCCGCGCCTGGGCGCGCCGCGACGACATGGCACGCCGCGCCGTGGACGAGGCCGACGCCGCCCGCATGGGCTACAGCGCCCAGGTGTTTTCGGCCCTGGGCTTCAACCCGGTGGAAGCGCGTGCGCGCGCTTTCCTGCTCTACACCTACCAGGTGGGTTGTTCGCTGATGGCCACGCAGGCCAGCGCCGCCCAGCACGCCGAGCGTGGCCGCTTTGTGGAGCAACTGCTGCAGCGCCCTTTGGGCGACTGAGGGCGGCAGAGGGCGGTCGACGATGGCGGGCCAGGCAGCCGAGGCCTCGGTTTGGGATTGCCAGCATTGCGGGGCTTGCTGCGCGCAGTTCCGCGTGTCGTTCTACTGGGCCGAGGCCGACGACGCGCCGGGCGGCACGGTGCCTGTGGCGCTGACACAGCCCGTGGGCCCGCTGCACCGCTGCATGCAGGGCACGGCGCAGCGGCCGGTGCGTTGTGTGGCGCTGCAAGGCACGGTGGGGGAGCGCGTGGCCTGCAGCATTTATGCGCAACGCGCCAGCACCTGCCGCAGCGTGCAACCGGGCGACGAGCAGTGCCTGAAGGCACGCCAGGCGCATGGGCTGCCGGGCTGATCGGCCAACGGCATAGGCGAACGGCTATCGGCCAAGGGCCAACGGCTCATCGTCACTGACCACCAGCCGCGGCGGCCACCGCGGCCTTCAGACCTTCACCAACTGCACAAAGGCGCGCTTGATGTGCGCCGCACTGGGCCGCTCGACGAAAACGCAGGGCTTGCCGTGGCGTTTGCAGTGGTCTTTCACGCGCCAGTACGCGTTGTGGCTGACACAGCCGGTCTGGCAGATGACCAGGTCGGCCGCGGCCAGGGCCTGGTCCAGGCGCTGCACCTTGTCTTCTTCGCCACCGTCGTGGTGAAGGAATCGGCCGCCCGAGGCTTCCACCAAACGGCGGTACACCGGCACGGCGGCCTGGCGCCCGCCCACGCACAGCACGGCGCGTTCGCCCAAGGCGTCGGCCTGCAAGGTGGCGTGTTCGTCGTCCAACGGGTCGGTGTCGGGCCCAGGGTCGGCGGGCGCGTCGCGCGCCGCGGCTTCCGCCTGCAGGCGCTGCAGTTGGCTTTGCGCCTGCTGCCACTGGCGCTGCACGGCCAGCAGGCGTTCGCCCTGGGCGTGCAGCTGCTGGGCCAGGGCCTGGCGCGGGGCCAGGTCGGGCGCGGCCTGTTGCAGGGCCTGCAGCTGTTCTTGCAGTTGGGCCAGCTGCGTGTCCCGCGCCAGCACGCGGCCACGCAGGCGCACGCACTCGGCCTGCTGGGCCTCGCGCGCGGCGCTGAAGCTGGCCTGTTGCGTTTGCAGGCGCTGGCGCAAGGCCTGCACCTCGCGCTTGAGCTGCTCGTGGTCGTCGTGCAAACGGTCCAGGCGGGCCAGGTCGCAGCGGTCGGCAAACCCGGCTTGGTGTTGGCGCATGTGCACCTCGGCCAACACGGCCTGCTCCAGGGCGTTGTCACAACGTGGGTGGGTCAGCGTGGCCCACAGCGCACCGGGCAGGCCAGCGCCCTGCGACTGCTGCAGCCACCAGGCGCGCAACGTGGCCGTGTCTTTGCAGTGCGCGGCGGCGCGCAGCGGCACCAGGTAGCGGCGGTCCAGTTCGCGCTGCAAGGCCTCGGTGACGCGGTGGCGTTGCCCGCATTCGGCCACCACGCCGCAGTGGAGTTCGTAGTCGCTGCCCTGCACCGTGCCCCCCAGGGCCTTGCCGGCCAGGCGGCGCAAGGTGGCCAGCGGCAAACCACCCCCCACCACGGGGCAGTGGGCGTGGCTGGGCAGGTCCCACAACCGGCGCCGCCGCGACGGCCGTGCTGGCGCCGCGGCGTCGCCGACCGGCGGGGCTTCCTCCGACGGGCTGGGCTGGCCGGGGTCGGCCGCCGGCTCGGGGGCCGGGAAGAACAGGCGCGGCCGGCGGGGGTCGGACGGGTCAGCGGGCGCGGCGCGGTCTGCCGATACCGAGGGGCCCAAGGGGCCGGTCAACGGCGCTTCGGCGGGTTCGAACAGGTGGTCGAAGATGTGGGGCACGGTGCAACCTCTTCGGGTGTCAACGTGCTGGCGGTGGCTGGCGCTGGGGGCAGGCCGACCGGCGGTCGGCCCGTTGGCAAGGCAGGCGGTCAGGCCCAGCGGCCGTGGGCGCGCTGGGGGAACTGGGGGCGCTGGACGCGTCGGGCCCTGGCCGCGGCAGCGCGGTCAGGCCGCGGAACCGGCCCAGTGCACCACGGCGGTGGTGTCGCGTGCGGCCGTGCGCTGACCGGCACGGCTGGCACAGCGGCCAAACGTAGCCTCGGCGCAGTCGCGGCAAATGCCGCAGCCGGTGGACACGCCCAGCTCGAACTGCAGGGCTTCAAAGCTGTCGCAGCCGCCATCCACCTGGCGTTGGATGTCGCGGTCGGAGACTTGGTGGCAGACACAAACGATCATGGTGCCGCGCACTGTATTGCGAATCGTTCGCGTTATCAACCCTATCCCCACCGGCTGCGGGGTGGTGCCGGGCGGCCCCGTGGTGGGCGGCAGGCGGCATGAAAAAAGGGCGGGGCTGCCTATGGCCGCCCTGCCCTGCGAAAAAGCGCCTCGCAGCGCCGGAGAGGAAAGTGGACCGCTGGTGGCCGGCTTACTTCGGCAGCACCACGGTGTCGATGACGTGGATGACGCCGTTGTCGGCCGCGATGTCGGCCTGCACGACCTTGGCGCCGTCCACGGTGACACCGCCGGTGGTGGCCAGCGTCAGTTCGCTGCCCTGCACGCTTTTCACCTTGCCGGCCTTCACGTCCTTGGCCATCACCTTGCCCGGCACCACGTGGTAGGTGAGCACGGCGGTCAGCTTGGCCTTGTCGGCCAGCAGCGCGTCCAGTTGCGCTTTGGGGATCTTGGCGAAGGCCGCGTCGGTGGGGGCGAACACCGTGAACGGGCCCTTGCCCTTCAGCGTGTCGACCAAGCCGGCCGCTTGCAGCGCGGTGGCCAGGGTCTTGAACTGGCCGGCGGCCACGGCGGTGTCGACGATGTCTTTGGCCTGCACGGCGACGGCCGACAGGGACAGGGCGGCCAATGCGATGAACTTCTTCATGGGTACAACTCCAGGGGTGGGGTGAAAGAACTCAAGAAACAAAAGGACCCGTCAGGTCGGCGGCGGCCGGTCGGACCGCCTCCGACAGCGGTCAGCGCGCCGCGGCGGGCGCGGGCAAGATGACCTTGTCCAGCGTGTGCACCACGCCGTTCAGGGCCAGGGCATCGGTGGCGGTGATGCCGGCGCGGCGGCCGCGGGCGTCGGTGATGGCGAGGTCGCTGCCCACCGTGAACGTGCCGCCTTGCACCGTGGCCACGGCCACACCCACCGGCACACCAGACCGGTAGACCCGGCCGGGCACCACGTGGTAGGTCAGCACCTGGGTCAGCAGCGCCTTGTCGGCCAGCAGCTGCGCCTTGGTCAAGCCCAGTTCGTCCAACAGGCTGGCGAAGGCCGCGTTGGTGGGGGCGAACACCGTGAACGGCCCCGCACCCGACAGCGTGCCCGCCAGGTCGGCGGCCACCACGGCTTCCACCAGGATGCTGAAGTCGGGTTTGGCCTGGGCCAGTTCCACCACGGTGGGCAGCTTGGGCAGGATGACCTTGTCCACCACGTGCACCACGCCGTTGCTGGTCAACACGTCGGTGCCGGTGATGCGGGCCTGGCGGCCATTGCGGTCGGTGATGGCCAGGGCGCTGTTGACGCTGAAGGTTTCGCCCTGCACGGTGGTGATGGCGGCGCCTACAGGCACGTCAGCCTTCAAGACCCGGCTGGGCAGCACGTGGTAGGTGAGCACCTGGGTCAGCAACGCCTTGTTGGCCAGCAGCTCGGCCTTGCTCAAGCCCAACTCGGTGAGCAGGCTGGCGAAGGCGGCGTTGGTGGGCGCGAACACGGTGAACGGGCCGGTGCCCGACAACGTGCCGGCCAGATCGGCCGCCACCACGGCTTCCACCAGGATGCTGAAGTCGGGCAGGGCCTGCGCCGTCTGCACGATGGTGCGGTTGGCCGGCAGCAGCACCTTGTCCACCACATGCACCACGCCGTTGTCGCGTGCCACGTCGGTGGTGGTGATGCGGCTGCTGCGGTTGCGGCCGTCGGTGATGACCAGGTTGCCGGCCACGGCATCCACCTTGAAAAAGCCACCCGCCAGCGGCGTGATGGCCTTGCCCAGCGGCACGTCAGCGCGGGCCACGCGGTTGCCCAGCACGTGGTACTGCAACACGGCGGTCAACAACGGCTTGTCAGCAAGCAACTGCGCCTTGGTGAGACCCAGCTCGGCGAGCAGCGCGGTGAAGGCGGCGTCGGTGGGCGCGAACACGGTCAGCGGGCCCTTGGCAGACAACGCCGATTCCAAACCGGCGGCGGTGACGGCCTCGGCCAGCACCTGCGTTTGCGTGTCGGACTTGATCACGTCCAGCACGGTGGAAGGGTCGTCGTCACCGCCACAGGCGGCCAAGGTGAGGCTGGCCACCAAGGCAGCGCTCCATCGACGTAACCAGTTCTGCATGGGTTGTCTCCGTGGTTGACGGCCCGCAGCAACCCGCCGCAAACCGATGAGTCGCAGTTTATACCGTTCAGTATCTTTTGCAAACCATGTGGTTTTTCTCTGCACCGCACAGTTGCACAAAGAAACGCGCGGTCGCGCCTTCCTACAATCGGCCCATGAACAAGCCCTCCTTCCGCGAACAAGTGCTGCAGGCGCGTGAAGACGCCATCGTGGCCGCCGTGAACCGCCTGCTGGCCGACAAAGGTTTCGACGCCATGACGGTGGACGCGGTCGCGGCCGAGGTGGGCATCGCCAAAGCCAGCCTGTACAAACACTTCCGCTCGAAGGAAGAACTGGCCGCTGCGGCCATGGTGGGCCTGCTGGAACGGGCCTTGGCGTTCGTGGCCCAGACCGAGGCCACGGTGGCCGAACCGCTGGCCCGCCTGCAGGCCCTGGTGCGCTGGACGCTGCAGGTGCAACTGGCCGGTGAGATGCCGGCGCTGCCGGCGCAGAACTCCACGCTGCGCGCGGCGCTGGCGGCCGACGCCCGCTACATGGACCGCTTGCTGACGCTGTCGGACCACCTGGGCGCGTGGATCGAAGCCGGCCAGGCCAACGGACAGCTGAACCCGGCCCTGCCAGGCGAGCTGGTGCTGTACACCTTGTTCGCCCGCGCCTGCGACCCCGTGTTGGGCGTGCTGAAGGCCGGCGGCAAGTACAGCGACGAACAGCTCATCGCCTGGCTGCTGGAGAGCTGTTTCGGCGGCCTGGCCGCCTGAAGACCGGCCGCCCTCGCCCGGGCGCCCCGTTCAACCCGGCGCAGCCGAACCGCGCTCAGCGCCCCACCCGGCCCTGATCTGCGCAGGTCATTGCTTGCTAATGCGAACGATTCGCATTACATTGCCAGCCATGGACGCCCTCAACACCCACCCGCCGCGGCCCGCCGCAGAGCCCGCCGACGCCCCGCGTGCCGTCGCCACGCCGCGCATCCGCCCGACCGCACCGCGCCGCCTGGACAGCAGCAGCCTGTTCGCCGGCGCGGTGGAAATCGAGATCGAACACCAGGACCAGGTCTACCGCCTGCGCAAGACCAGCCTGGGCAAGCTGATCCTCACCAAGTGAGCGCACGGCGCCGCCCGGCCTGACGGGCCGCCCCGCCGCCTGCCCACCCGCCACACCCGCAGCGACACCGCTGCCGCGGGGCCGTCCATGGCCCGGCGAACCCGCTCTTTGCCCTGTTGCACACCCGCCCCCCGGGTGCGCGCCCCACCCGCCAGCCCTGCGCCAGCACGTGCCTCCCCCTTGGACCACCCGTGCTGAACGCCACCACACCCTCTCCCGTCCCGCCCGCCACGCCCCTCGCGCCCGTTGCGCGCCCCCGCCGCTCCAGCGCGCACCCGCCTGCGCCCCGGCACAGCGCCCTGGCCGTGGTCTTGGCCTTGCAGGGCTGGGCCGCCACGGCCCAGACCGCCCCGGCCGCCGCCGCCGCCCCGGCCACGCCGCTGGCCGAGATCACGCTGACCGCCACCCGCACCGAGCGCCGCGTGGACGAGGTGCCGGCCACTGTCAGCGTCACCACCGCCCAAGAGGCCGAAGCGGCCGGCGCCACCGACCTGCACAGCCTGTTCCGCACCGCCGTGGACCTCAGCGTGCGCCGCGGTCCCACGCGCTTCGGCGCCACCGTGGGCACGGCCGGCCGCGCCGGCAACGAAGGCCTGAACATCCGCGGGCTGGAAGGCAACCAGGTGCTGATGCTGGTGGACGGCGTGCGTGTGCCGGCCGCCTTCAGCTTCGGCCCGCTGTCCACCGGGCGCGGTGAGTACTTCTCGCTGGAAACCACCCAAGCCGTGGAAGTGCTGCGCGGCCCGGCCAGCACGCAGTTCGGCAGCGACGGCCTGGCCGGCGCCTTCAGCCTGCGCACCCTGGAACCCAGCGACCTGCTGGGCAGCGACGCGAAGACCGCCCGCACCACCGCCGGCTTCGTGCGCCTGGGCCACAACACCGCCGACCAGGGCACGGTGCTGACCGGCGCCGGCGCATGGCGCAGCGGCGCCTGGCAGGGCCTGGTGTTGGCCAGCACCCGCCAAAGCCACGCCGTGGACAACCCCGGCACCAACGACAACGCCGACAGCACCCGCACCCGCCCCAACCCGCAGGACAACGACCAGCGCGCCCTGCTGGCCAAACTGCAGTGGCAGGTCAGCCCCGCGCACCGCCTGGGCCTGACGCTGGACCTGCTGCAGCGCGACACCGCGGTGAACGTGCTGACCGGCCGCACACCGGTGACCACCGCCACCCCGGCCAGCACCGCGGTGCTGGACCTGCGCGCTGAAGACCGCACCGAACGCCAGCGCCTGAGCCTGACGCACCGTTTCGACGACCTGAACGCCGTGTGGGCGCAGCGCGGCGAAACACAGCTGACCGTGCAGCGCGCCGTCATCAAACAATTCTCGGCCGAAGACCGCTACAGCGCCGCCGACCGCACACGCCGCGGCGAATACGAAGAACAGCAGCTGGCGCTGAACACCCACTGGCAAACCCAGCTGGGTGGCGACTGGCCACAACGGCTGAGTTATGGCGTGGACGCCAGCGTCAGCGACATCAGCGCGCAGCGCGACGGCACGCCCAACCCCACGGCGGCTCCGCCGTTCGGCGAGACCTTCCCGAACAAACCTTTCCCCGACACCCGCTACAGCCTGCTGGGTGCCTTTGTGCAGAGCGAACTGCAGCTGGGCGCCGTGGCCCTGACACCCGCCCTGCGTTTTGACCGTTATGCGCTGAGCCCGTCCAGCGACGGCTACACCGGCACGCTGGTGAAGCTGCAAGACCAGGCCGTCACACCCCGCTTGGGTGCCGTGTGGCGCGTGCACAGCGCCTTCGTGCCCTACGCGCAGTGGAGCCAGGGCTTCCGCGCGCCCACGCCGGCCCAGGTGAACAGCAGTTTCAGCAACGTCGCCGCGGGCTACGTCAGCATCGGCAACGCCGAACTGAAGCCGGAACACGCGAACAGCCGGGAGATCGGTCTGCGCGGTCAGGCCGGCGGCTGGCGCTGGCAAGCCGCGGCCTTCGACAACCGCTACCGCGACTTCATCAGCCAGGAAACCGTGGGCGGCAGCGGCACGTCCGCCGACCCCACGGTGTTCCAGTCCATCAACCTGACCAGCGCCCGCATCACCGGCATGGAGCTGCGTGCCAGCTGGCAGGCCAGCGCCGCCTGGGCGCTGGAACTGGCCCACGCGCAACAGCGCGGGCACAGCGAACGCAACGGCGTGCGCACGCCGCTGGACAGCGTGGACCCGGCGCGCACGGCCCTGGGCCTGCGCTGGCAAGCCCTGCCCACGCTGGACCTGCGCGCCGACCTGACCCACCGCGCCGCCAAGGCCCGCGAAGACATCGGTGCCAACGCCAGCACCGCCTTCGCGCCCGAAGCCAGCACCGTGCTGGACCTGGGCCTGCGCTGGCAGCCCGCCCCCGGCTGGACGACCGTGCTGCGCCTGAACAACGCCACCGATGAAACCTACTGGCACTGGGCCGACGTGCGTGGCCTGGCCAGCACCAGCACCGTGCTGGACAGCTACGCGGCCACCGGCCGCAGCTGGCAGCTGACGCTGCGCCGCGACTTCTGACCGCCACACCCTGGGAGCCCTGACATGCACAGCACCGTTGAACGCCCGATCGTCCCGGCGACCGACCACCCGCCCGGCCCAACACCCCAAGACCGGCCCACCCCCACGCCCGCCGCGCTGCGCGCAGCCTTCGCTTCGGCGCGCGCCGCCAGCGCCGTGCGCCACCGCGACCTGGCGGCGCAGTTGGGTGTCAGCGAAGGCGCCTTGGTCGCCGCCCATGTGGGCCCCTGGGCCGACAGCGCACCCACCGCGCCGGCCACCGCCCAACCGGCGCCGGCCAGCCCGCTGCACGCCTGGCGCTTGCGCACCGACTGGCCCGCCCTGCTGCAGGGCTTGCAGACCGTGGGCGAAGTGATGGCGCTGACGCGCAACGCCAGCTGCGTGCACGAAAAAACCGGCCACTACCTGAACTTCAGCGGCGGCCCGCAGATGGGCCTGGTGCTGGGCCCGGACATCGACCTGCGCCTGTTCTTCAACCACTGGGCCCAAGCCTTTGCGGTGGAAGAACACACGGCCCAGGGCCTGCAGCGCAGCCTGCAGTGTTTCGACGCCAGCGGCACCGCGGTGCACAAGGTGTTCGCCCGTGCATCCACCGACCTGGCCGCTTGGCAAAGGCTGGTGCAGCAGCAGCGCGACCCCGTGCAAACAGCGGGCTGGCTCGCTGGCGACGCCGGGGCCACAGAACCACCACGCCCCGCGGCTGAAAAGCCCGACGCCGAGGTCGACGTGGCCGCCTTCCGCCAAGCCTGGGCCGGCCTGCGCGACACGCACGACTTCTTCGGCCTGCTGCGCCGTTTCGGCCTGGGCCGCACCCAGGCCCTGCGCCTGGCCGACCCGACCTTCGCCCAAGCCGTCGACCCCGGCAGCCTGCGGGAACTGCTGGAAGCCGCGGCCGGCGAGGGCACGCCCATCATGGTGTTCACCGGCAACCCGGGCGGTATCCAGATCCACACCGGCCCCGTGCACAAGGTGGTGGTGATGGGCCCGTGGCTGAACGTGCTGGACCCGGGCTTCAACCTGCACCTGCGTGAAGACCACATCGCGCAGGCCTGGGTGGTGCGCAAGCCCACGGTGGACGGCCTGGTCACGTCGCTGGAGCTGTTCGACGCCCAAGGCGAAACCATCGCCATGCTGTTCGGCGAACGCAAACCCGGTCGCGCCGAGCTGTGCGCCTGGCGCGCGCTGACCGACCGCCTGGTGTCCACCCCCGGCTGGGTGCAGGAAGGGCAGCCATGCGCCCACTGCTGAACCCCGGGCGGCGCCACTTTCAGCAGGCCCTGTTGCGCGGCGCCGGTGCCGCGGCGCTGGGGCTGGCGGCGGGCCCGCTGCGCGCGCAGACCCCGGCGCCGCGCATCGTCAGCGTCGGCGGTGCCTTGACGGAAACCGTCTACGCGCTGGGCGCTGAAGGGCTGCTGGTGGGCGCGGACACCACCTCGCTGTACCCGGCGGCGGCCACGCGGCTGCCCAGCGTGGGCTATGCGCGCGCGCTGTCGGCCGAGGGCGTGCTGTCGCTGCGCCCCACGCGGCTGCTGACGGGCCCGGAAGCCGGCCCGCCGGTGGTGATGCGGCAACTGGCCGCCGCGGGCCTGGACATCCTGCAGCTGGACACCGACCACCGCTTCGAAGGCCTGCTGCAGCGCACGCGCCAGATCGGCCAGACCCTGGGTCGTGAGGCACCCGCCCAGGCCCTGGTGGCCACGCTGCAGCAGCAGTGGACGCAAACGCAGGCCCAGGTGCAACAGGCGCAAGCCGCCCGGCGCGGCCAGCCGGCGCCCCGGGTGCTGTTCGTGCTGTCGCACGCGCTGAACCAGGTGCGGGTGGCCGGCCGCGACACCGCCGCCCACGCCATGCTGGGCTACGCCGGTCTGCACAACGTGATGGGCGAGTTCAGCGGCTACAAACCCTTGACGCCCGAGGCCGTCATCGCCGCCGCGCCGGACCTGGTGCTCGTCACCGACCAGGGCCTGGCCACCGCTGGCGGTGTGGCCGGTGTGCTGAAGGCACCGGGCCTGGCCGCCACCCCGGCCGGCCGCCAGCAGCGGGTGCTGGCCATGGAAGCGCTGTGGCTGCTGGGCTTCGGCCCGCGCCTGCCCCAGGCCGTGGGCCACCTGGCCCAGCTGTGCCACGGCGCCATGGCCCTGTCGGCGCCCCGGGCATGAACACGCCCGCCAGCACCTCCGCAGCGGCGGCACCCGCGGCCCTGTCGGTCCCCGCCGTGGCGCGTGGGCCGGTGCCCCCCTTGGCCGCATGGCTGCTGGCCCTGGGCCTGGCCACGGCCGCGGCCACGCTGTTCGGCGCGGTGCCGGTGGGCCTGGCGGACTGGCAGGCCTGGCTCAGCGGCCAGCACAGCACCGGCAGCCACGTGCTGTCGGCGCTGCGCCTGCCGCGCGCGCTGCTGGCCGTGGTGGTGGGCGCGGCGCTGGGCTTGGGCGGTGCGCTGGCCCAGGGCCTGTTCCGCAACCCGCTGGCCGACCCCGGCCTGCTGGGCATCAGCAGCGGAGCCGTCTGCGCCGTGGCCTTGGTGCTCACCGTGTTCGCCGGCTTCACCCAGGGCTTGCCGGCCGAAGCGCGGCTGTGGGTGGTGCCGGCGGCGGCTTTCGGTGGTGCGCTGGCGGTGTGCTTCACGCTGGAACGTGTGGCGGCCTGGCTGACACCGGGTTCGGTGGCCGGCCTGCTGCTGACGGGCCTGGCGCTGAACGCCGCCACCATGGCCGTGGTCGGCCTGTGCACCTACCTGGCCGACGACGAACAGCTGCGCAGCCTGAGTTTCTGGAGCCTGGGCTCGCTGGCCGGCTCTTCCTGGGGCGTGGTGGCCGTCATCGCCGTGGCCCTGGCCGCCGGCCTGTGGCACAGCCAGCGCCTGGCCCAGCCGTTGAACGCCTTGGCCTTGGGCGAAGCCGTGGCCGGCCATGTGGGCGTGGACCTGCACCGCCTGCGCCGCCAGCTGGTGGCCACCGTGGCCTTGCTGACGGCCCTGGCCGTGGCCTGGTGCGGGCTGATCGGCTTCATCGGCCTGATGGCTCCGCACCTGGCGCGCAGCCTGGGGGGCGCCGACCAGCGCCGGCTGGCGCCGCGCGCCGCCGTGCTGGGCGCGGCCCTGCTGCTGTGCGCCGACACGCTGGCCCGCACCGTGGCCGTGCCGGCGGAAGTGCCGGTGGGCATCTTCACCGCGCTGATCGGCGCGCCGGCCTTCCTGCTGCTGCTGCGCGGCCTGGCCCGGCGCAACGGCGGTTACGCCTGAAAGACCGGGCACGACGCCAACCCCCCCACCCACCCGACGCGCGCAGCGCCAGCGCAGCAGGGCTTCCATCGCCTCCAGCCTCGACCAAGACCATGGCCACCTTCACCACCACGCGACGCACCCCTTGGCAGAACCCCGCGCCCGCCCCGCTGTGGCCACCGCCGCCCCAGGCGACGCTTCAGCCGCCCAGCACGGCCGCGGACGCGGCGGTGCTGCAGGTGCTGGGCGCCACCGCCCGCCTGCCCGGCCACCGCGTGGGCCCGGTGCACCTGGCCCTGCGCGCCGGTGAGCAGGTGGCCCTGCTGGGCCCCAGCGGCGCCGGCAAGAGCACCCTGGTGCGGCTGCTGGCCGGGGAACGCCCTTGCAGCGCCGGTGAAGTGCGCCTGGCCGGCCGCGCGCTGCCGCTGTGGGCCACGCTGGACCTGGCGCGGGCACGCGCGGTCTTGCCGCAACAGCACGGCGTGGCCTTTGGCCTGCCGGTGGAACTGGTGGTGGGCCTGGGCCGCCTGGGCCGCGAGCACGAAACCGGCCACGCCGCCCTGGTGGCGCAGGCCCTGGAAGCCGCGCACGCCAGCCACCTGCTGGGCCGGCGCGTGGACACCCTGAGCGGCGGCGAAATGGCGCGTGTGCAGTTGGCGCGCGTGATGGCCCAGCTGTGGGACGCCCCGCCCGGCCTGCTGCTGGTGGACGAACCGCTGGCCGCGCTGGACCCGGCCCTGCAGCTGGACCTGCTGGACCACCTGCAGCGGTACGCCAGGCAACGCGGCCACGCCTTGGTGGCCGTGCTGCACGACATCAACCAGGCGCTGTCGGGCTTTCAGCGCTTGTGGCTGCTGAAAGACGGCCAGCTGCAGCACGACCTGCCGGCCGACGCCCAGGCCTTGCCAGCGCTGTCGGCGCTGTTCGGCATCACGCTGGACAGCTGGACGGCGCCGGACGGCGGCCTGCGGGTGGCCGCGCGCCGGCGTTCCGCGCTGGCCGACGCGGCCTGAGCGGCGGCTGCCCGCACCGCGGCCCCCTGGCACCACAGGCTTTCAGCGCCCCACCCATGCGTTTGGTTTCGTCCTTGGGCCCGCACCCGGCAACCCGGCCTGCCGCAGGCCGGCGGGTTGCGCAGCACCCGTCCGAGCGGGCCGGCGCCCCCGCTTGGCCAAACGGCCGGGCGATGGCGACAACCCCCACAACGGCCACCCCCACCACCACGGCCGGACCGCACGGGCCTGGCCCGCGCCGCTGGTCGGGCGTGGCGGCCATGCTGTTGTTGCACCTGGCCGGCCTGTGCGGCGCCTGGCTGTGGCCCGGCGGGCAGGCCGGCAGCCCGGCGGCCCCGCCCACAGCGAACCAGCCGGTGGTGATGTTGTGGCGCACCACCAGCCTGGCGCCACCGGCTGCGCCTGCAGCCCCTGCAGCCCCTGCAGCACGGCCGGCGCCGTCACCCCGTGGCGCGCCAACGCCACCCCTTCAAGCGGCCGTGGTGCCGTCGCCAACGCCACCCTTGCTGACGCCCCCCATCTCCAGCGTCAGCCTGGCCCAGACAGGTGCAGCCGCCGACGTGGCCCTGCCCGCGGTGGCCAGCACCGCCGGCGCAGCAGCAGCCCACGCGGCCACGTGGACGACCACCGCCCCAGCCACCGCTGCGGCCCCGCCGCCTGCAGCGCCTGCGCTGGTGCACGCGCGCGCCGACCACCAGCGCTGCCCACGGCCCCACCACCCACCGGCGCTGCGCGAACGGGGCATCGAAGGCCTGGTGCAACTGCGTGTGCTGGTGGACAGCCAAGGCCAGCCCAGCCAGGTGCAACTGCTGGCCAGCAGCGGCTGGCGCCTGTTCGACGAAGCCGCGCTGGCCATGGCGCGCGGCTGCCGCTTCCACCCCGCCCGCCAGGCCGACCGTGCCGTGGACAGCTGGGTGGAGTTCCCCGTGCGTTTTGCGCTGCAAGGCTGAGCAGTTGTGGACGAACCACGCACGCCCGCTCGACGCGCACGGTGCCTTCACCGCTTCTGAGCCGCCGCAGCGGCTGCCCCCCATGCCAACCCGCCACCACCGCCGCCAAGCTGCCACCGCCACCCCTGGGCGCGCTGTTCGCCAGCGGCGCGCCGAACCAGCGGCCGCGCCAGCCCCCGCGCCAACGGCCCGGACCGCCCAGCGCACCCCACCCGAGCTGGCCGCCGCCGTGCAGCGCCTGCGCCAAATGAAAACGGCCTGCCCGTGTTGCACGGGCAGGCCGGTGTTCAAGCTGAAGCTGGTTTGAGCTCAGACCCGGTTCACGACCGGGCCCCAGCAGACGCGACCCTTCAGGTGGGGGCGCCGCCCATCTGCGACTGCAGCCAGTTCTGCTCGCCCAGCTGCTTCACCAAACCGATCTGGGTTTCCAGGTGGTCGATGTGTTCCTCGGTGTCGTCGAGGATGTCGCTCAGCAGGTCGCGGCTGACGAAGTCGCGCACGCTTTCGCAGTGGGCGATGGCTTCTTTCAGCAGCACGTGCGAGCCCATCTCGGCCTGCAGGTCGCAGTCCAGGATCTCCACGGCCGATTCACCGATCAACAGCTTGCCCAGGTCTTGCAAGTTGGGCAGGCCTTCGAGCATCAGCACCCGCTCGACCAGGCGGTCGGCGTGCTTCATTTCTTCGATGGACTCTTCGTACTCGTGCTTGGCCATCGCGTTCAGGCCCCAGCTCTTCAGCATGCGCGCATGCAGGAAGTACTGGTTGATGGCGGTGAGTTCGTTCTTCAACTGGCGGTTGAGGAACTCGATGACCTTGGCGTCGCTTTTCATGGGGGCTCCTGTGCGTGGGAAGGGTCGGTGTTGCCGCTCACCACCGTGCAGGTGGTGGGCCAGGGCAAGCAACCGTTGCGACGCATCTTAAACGCGGCCTGTTGTGGCAGGCGGTGGAGGCCAAAAAGACTAAAGGGTCAACACGCTTTCGCATGTTGACCCTCGTCTTTTCTGGTGCGGCTGGCAGGAATCGAACCCACGACCCCTTGGTTCGTAGCCAAGTACTCTATCCAGCTGAGCTACAGCCGCCAAGACCATGACTATAGCATGATGTTTTCGTGAACCGCAAGACCCTCGCCAAAAAATCTTCAAAAGCCTGTGGCCCGGGGCCGGGCCGTGCCCGCCAAAACCGGCGTCGCACGGCGCTGCAGCGCCGTCAGCCGTCGATGGCCGCCGCGGCTTGCTCGCAGCGCAAAGCACGGGCCTCGTCGCCGTCGCTGCGGGCCAGGCGGGCCAGCAGACGCCAAGCCTGCCGTCGGGCGTCGCCCGGCAGGTTGGGGGCACCCGCGGCCTGCTCCAGCAGGCGGCGGGCCTTGCCCCACAGCTGACGCTCTGCAAAGGCGGCGCCCACCGCGGCCAACACCGCGGGTTCGTGGGCGAACTGGGTGGCGGCAGACTCCAAACGCGGCAGCCAGTCGGTGCCCAGCCCCGGCACGGCCGCGGCCAGCGCCAAGGCCACGCTGTCGCGGTCTTCACGCGGCAATTCGGCCAGGCGTTCCCAGAACGGGCGCAACCACAGGCGCGCATCTTCACAGGCCTGCAAGCGCACGGCGCGCTGGGCCGCACGCGCTGCCACTTGCGCGTCGCGCCGGTCGGCGTGGTCGAACTGCTCCCACAGCCGGCGCAGTTGCTGCACGTCGTGGGCGCTTTCCAGCACTTCAAAGGCCAGCGAACGCAGCAGGCCGGTGGCGGCCGCCGGTGTGAAAGCCTGGTGGTTGGCCAGCAGGCGGGCCGTGTGCAGCGCGTCCATGGGCTGGCGCGCCAGGCGTGCAGCCTGCAGCTTCAAACGCAGGGCCTGGGTGCGGCGGGCCACCCCCGGCGGCAGGCCGGCCAGCAGTTCCAGCGCACGCGGGGCGTCCCGGTCGTCCAAGGCCCATTCCGCGGCCAGCAGGCGCGCGCCGTCTTCGCTGCCGCCGCCCTTGCGCAGGCTTTGCAGCAGCGGCGCCATCAGCGCGTCGCGCCGCGGCCGGTCTTGCAGCCGGTGCAGGCTGCCCGCGGCCAGCAGGTGGCCCAGCAGGCGGAACTCCTGGTCGTCTTGCAGCTCGGGCGTTTCGCCCTGGATGGTCAGCGCCTTGGCCGCCGCCCGGTGGGCGCGGCTGTAACGGGCGCTGAAGTACTCGCCCAATGCCTGGCGCAGCGCGGCCTGCGCGGCGCGTTCGCGCTTGAGAGCACGCCACTCGCTGGCGCGCTGGGGCAGGCTGAGCAGGGCGCTCAAGGCCTGGGCCGCCGACAGCAGCAGGAAACAGCCGCCCACCACCAGCAGCACGAACAGGTTCAGCGACAGGTCGGTGCGCCAGCCGCTCCAGTAAATGGTGACGAGGCCGTCGTTGCTGCCCAGCGTGGTGGCGGCCACCACGGCCACCACGAACAACAGCACCAGCCAGATGACGCCGCGCATGGTGGCTTACCGGCCCGCGGCGGCGGTGGCGATGGCCGCCAGCGTGGCGTCGGGCCGCGGCACGCTGACCAGCCTGGCCTGCGCCGCCACCTGGCGCACCAGCTCCTGGGCGGCCACCACGCGGCGCGTGTTGCGGTCGAAGTAGCGGTCCAACGCGGCCTGCACATCGCGCAGGTCGCCCTGGGCGGTGTCGAACTGGCGCGACAGCAAAGCCAAGCGGGCATTCAGCAGGCGCAGCTTGAGGTTCTCGCGCAGGAACCAGGTCTGTTCAGGCGCGACCAGCACACCCTCGGGGTGTTCGATGCGTGTCACGCGGATCAGCGACTTGGCCTCTTGCCACAGGTACTGGCCTGCATGGCGCCAGCGGTCTGCCCAGTGCTCGGCCGCAGGCGCCGACGCCGAAGCGGCCGGGGCCGTGGCGACGCCGGCGGCCTTGGCGGCCGGCTTGCGCTCGGCCACGGCCAGCAGCGGCAGTTCGTCCACCAGGCGGATCAGCTCGTCCAGACGCAAGGCCAGCACGGCGAGGTCGGTGGTGCCGGCCGCCCGTGTGTTGTCCAAGTCTTGGGCGATGGCACGGCGCACGCGTTCCAAGCGGGGCTGGTTGTAGCGGGCCAGGCGCTCGTCGGCCTGCTTGAGCGTGATGACCAGGGGCTCGGCGCTGCCGGTGATGGCCGTTTGCTGCAGCGCCACGCGCAGGGCGGCCTCCACATCGGCCAGCACGTTCTCGTCGCGCGAGCGGGCCAGCGACTGGATCAGGTCTTCCAGTTGCGTGCGCTGCAGCGAGGTCTCGGCCACGCGCGCTTCCAGCAGGGCCAGTTTGGCCGCGGCGTCGCGGGAGGTTTCCTGTGCCTCGCGGGCGGCCACACGGGCTTCGGTGGCCTGGCTGCCCATGTCCTGCTGGCGCTTGACGAGTTCGCTCTCCAGCGACTTCACACGCTGCTGGGTGTTCCAGGCGTACACCACGGCGGCGGCCGTGAAGGCCGCCAACAGCGCCGCGCCCACGGCGATCCAGCGGCCATGCTGCGGTGCAGCGGCGGTGGACACCGGCGGGGCGGCGGGGGCCGTTGCCGGCGCTTCGGGGGGGGGCGTAGGCGTTTCGGTCACGTTGGCGCCCGATTGTAGGCAGCCCCGGCCACGCCCCCAGGCCCGGCGGTGTCGGCGGCCCATTGGCGGCCAGCGGCGTCGAGCGTGGCCGGCACCAGGGCCACCTGGCCAAAGCCTGCGGCCTGCACCGCCTGCTGGATGCGGGGGTGCGACGCCCAGGCGCGCGCCGCCGCCCAGGACGCCCCTGGCGCCAAAGCCAACAGGTGCCGGAGCGCCTCGCTGCTGGTGAACCACCAAACGTGCGCGGCCGGCCGTGCCAGCGCCGCCTGCAGCCAGGCCCGCTCAGCGGCTTGAAGCGTGGGCGCCACCCGCCGGTAGGCCGCCAGAAAGGCCACCTGCGCACCCGCGGCGCTGAACTGCTCGGCCAACCAGTCGCGGCCGTCTTCGCCACGCACCACCAACACCGACCGACCGGCCCAGGGGTGGGCAGCCAACTGGGCCCACAGGGCTTCGGAGTCCAGCCGCGGGGCGTCGGCGGCCGGGGCCACCACCTGGGCGGCGGGCACGCCCGCGGCCCGCAGAGCGGCCGTGGTGCCGGGCCCGGTGCTTGCGGCCCGGGTGTGGGCCGGCCAGGCCGCGCCCGCGGGCCGGCCGGCGAAGAACTGCTGGACCGCGTTGGCACTGACGAACATCACCAAGGCCTGCTGGGCCAGGCCCGCCCAGGCCTGTTGCAGCGGTGCGGTGTCCGCCAGCGGCGCGATGGCGATCAAGGGCAGGGCCACGGCGGGCACGCCAAGCCCCTGCAACTGTTGCACCCAGGGCCCAGCCTGGGCCTCGGGGCGGGTGACGATCAGGGACATGGCGGCCGGTGGGGTGGGAGGCGCGGCGCCCGGCCCACGCTTCTGGCGCGGGCGAGTGCCGGTGCGCCTTCAGGCGCCCAGGTAAGCGTCGCCACCCAGGGCACGCAGCTGTGCGGCGGCCTGTTCACCCATCGCCGTGGCGGCCGCGGCGTCGGCGGGCTGGCCTTCCTGGCGCGTACGCAGCAGCGCGCGGGTGGGGGTGCGGGCATCGCCCAGCGCCGCTTCCAGCACCAGGGTGTCGCCCTGCCAGCGGCCGTGTGCGGCCAGCGGCATGCTGCAGCTGCCACCCAGAGCCCGCGACACGGCTCGTTCAGCGTGCGCGGCCAACCAGGTGGGGCCGTGGCTGGTTTGCGCCAGCAGGCTGCGCAGGCGCTGGTCGTCTTCGCGCACTTCCAGGCCCAGCGCGCCCTGGCCAGCGGCGGGCAGCATGTCCTCGGGTTCGAACACGCTGCGGATGCGCGCGCCCAGGCCCAGGCGCTTCAGCCCAGCGGCGGCCAACACAATGGCGTCGAAGCCGCCGTCGTCCAGCTTGCGCAGCCGGGTGTCGAGGTTGCCACGCAGCGGTTCGATCTGCAGGTCGGGCCGGCGGCTCAGAAGCTGCGTCACGCGGCGCAGGCTGCTGGTGCCCACCACGGCGCCCTGCGGCAGCGCCGCCAAGTTCTCGTAGCGGTTGCTGACGAAGGCGTCGCGCGGGTCTTCGCGCTCCCACACCGCGGCCAGCACAAAACCGACGGGCAGCTCCATCGGCACGTCTTTCAGCGAATGCACGGCCAGGTGGGCGCGGCCTTCGGCCAGCGCGGTCTCCAGCTCTTTCACAAAGAGGCCTTTGCCGCCCACCTTGGACAAGGCGCGGTCCAGGATCTGGTCGCCCTGGGTGGTCATGCCCAGCAGGTCGACCTGCAGGCCGAAGCGCTGTTGCAGTTCGGCGCGCACGTGTTCGGCTTGCCACAGGGCCAGGCGGCTTTCGCGGGTGGCGATGATGGTGGGAGCGTTCATGCGCTGGATTATCAGCACCACCCGGGCGGTCGCCCTGGGCTGCGACGCCAGCACCGGCCCATCGGCCATCCCCCACCACGGCGGTTTCCAGGTGCACAGCCTTGGTGCGGCACGCATGCCCCGACAAGGCACACCACTTGCATGCCCCCACTTCATGCACAATTGGTAATTCGGTTACCTGTTCAGGAGCAGATCATGGCCCGCAGCCCCGTTTCCGGCAAACCAGCCTCCGCCACCAAGCGCCCTCAGGCAAGCAACGATGCCGCAGAGAAGAACAAGCCTTTGGTTGAGGATATTCGGTTACTCGGCCGCATCCTGGGCGATGTGATCCGCGAACAGGAAGGCAAAGAGGCTTTCGAACTCATCGAGCGCGTGCGCCAGCTCAGCGTGGCCTACCGCCTGAAGGCCGACGCCTCGGCCGGGCGGGTGCTGGACCGGCTGCTGAAGAACCTGTCGGGCGACCAGACCGTCAGCGTGATCCGCGCCTTCAGCTACTTCAGCCATCTGGCCAACATCGCCGAAGACCGCCACCACGTGCGCCGTCGCGCCGTGCACGAGCGCGAAGGCCACCAGCAGGAAGGCTCGCTGGCCGTGGCGCTGGAGCGCCTGCACCGCGCCGACCACCGCGCCGCGGACATCGCGCGCACCCTGGACCACGCCTACATCAGCCCGGTGCTGACGGCCCACCCCACCGAGGTGCAGCGCAAGAGCATCCTGGACGCCGAGCGTGCCGTGGCTGAACTGATCGGCCAACGCGACGAACTGGCCACCGAAGACCGGCTGCGCGACAACGAAGACCTGATCCGCGCCCGCGTCACGCAGCTGTGGCAGACCCGCATGCTGCGCACGGCCAAGCTGACCGTCAGCGACGAGATCGAAAACGCGCTGAGCTACTACCCCACCACCTTCCTGCGCGAGATTCCGCGCCTGTACCGCGAACTGGAACGCGCCCTGCCCGGTCACGCCGTGGCGCCTTTCCTGCGCATGGGCCATTGGATTGGCGGCGACCGCGACGGCAACCCCAACGTCACCGCGGCCACGATGCAGCGCGCCTTGCAACGCCAGGCCGAGGTGGCTTTGCGCTACTACCTGACGGAAGTGCATGAGCTGGGTGCCGAGCTGTCGATGAGCGGCACGCTGGCGCCGGTGACGCCCGAGATGGCGGCCTTGGCCGATGCCTCGCCCGACCAGAACCCGCACCGCCTGGACGAGCCTTACCGCCGCGCGCTGATAGGCCTGTACGCGCGGCTGGCCGCCACGCTGCAAGAACTGACCGGCACCGAGGCCCTGCGCCACGCCGTCGCACCGCAGAATCCCTACCGCAGCGCCGCGGAGTTCAGCGCCGACCTGGCCGTCATCGAACGTTCGCTGCACCACCACCACGCGCAGGCGCTGATCGCCCCGCGGCTGGCACCCCTGCAGCGCGCCGTGCAGGTGTTCGGCTTCCACCTGGCCACGCTGGACCTGCGCCAGAGCAGCGACCAGCACGAAACCGTGGTGGCCGAGCTGCTGCGCCAGGCGCGCATCTGCGGCGACTACAGCGCGCTGGACGAATCCGCGCGCCGCACGCTGCTGCTGCAGTTGCTGAACGATGCGCGGCCGCTGCGCGTGCGCGGCGCGGCGTATTCACCGCTGGCCCAGGGTGAACTGGCCATCTTCGAAACCGCCGCCGTGGCGCGGGCGCGTTACGGCCGCGAGGCGCTGCGCCACTACATCATCAGCCACACCGAGGACGTGTCGGACCTGCTGGAGGTGCTGCTGCTGCAGAAAGAGGCCGGCCTGCTGCGTGGCACGCTGGACGACAACGCCGTGGCCGACCTGATCGTGGTGCCGCTGTTCGAGACCATCGCCGACCTGCGCAACGCCGCGCCCATCATGGCGGCCTACTACGCGCTGCCCGGCATCACCGACCTGGTGAAGCGCAGCGGGGCCGAACAAGACGTGATGCTGGGCTACAGCGACAGCAACAAGGACGGCGGCACCTTCACCAGCAACTGGGAGCTGTACCGCACCGAAGTGGCGCTGGCCGCCATGTTCGCACCGCTGCGCGAGGTGCACGGCATCACGCTGCGCCTGTTCCACGGCCGTGGTGGCACGGTGGGCCGGGGTGGCGGCCCCAGCTACCAGGCCATCCTGGCCCAGCCCCCGGGCACGGTGAACGGGCAGATCCGCCTGACCGAACAAGGCGAGGTCATCGGCAGCAAGTACGCCAACCCCGAAATCGGCCGGCGCAACCTGGAAACCCTGGTGGCGGCCACGCTGGAAGCCACGCTGCTGCACCCCACCAAGTCGGCGCCCAAGGCCTTCCTGGAAGCGGCGGCCGAGATCAGCCAGGCCAGCTTCGACGCCTACCGTGCGCTGGTCTACGGCACGCCGGGCTTCACCGACTACTTCTTCGCGGCCACGCCCATCCGCGAGATCGCCGAGCTGAACATCGGCAGCCGCCCGGCCAGCCGCAAGGCCACGCGCGCCATCGAAGACCTGCGCGCCATCCCCTGGAGCTTCAGCTGGGGCCAATGCCGCATGGCCCTGCCCGGCTGGTGCGGCTTCGGCAGCGCGGTGGAGCAGTTCCTGAACCACGGCCCCGAAGGCGAGGCCGGCCGCCCGGCACGGTTGGAACTGCTGCAGCGCATGCACAAGCAGTGGCCCTTCTTCCGCACGCTGCTGAGCAACCTGGACATGGTGCTGGCCAAGAGCGATTTGCGCATCGCCGCGCGCTACATGGAGCTGGTGGAAGACAAACGCCTGGCCAAGCGCGTGTTCGCGCTGATCAAGGCCGAATGGGAGCGTGTGCACGACGCGCTGGCGCTGATCACCGGCGAAGGCCAGCGTCTGCAGAGCAACCCGGCGCTGGCGCGCAGCATCGAACACCGCTTCCCTTACCTGGACCCGCTGAACCACCTGCAGGTGGAACTGCTGCGCCGCTACCGCCAGCGCCGCGACGGCGACGCCGGCATCGACCGCCTGCAGCGCGGCATCCACCTGTCCATCAACGGCATCGCCGCGGGGCTGCGCAACACGGGCTGAGCCCGCGCGTACAGAGCCGGAAGGCTCTGTACGGCTGGCGAAGGCCCTGAGGCGATTTCACGCCTCAGGGCTGGGTGAGCCCGCGCGTACAGAGCCGGAAGGCTCTGTGCGGCTGGCGAAGGCCTTGGGGCTGAGCCTGCGCGTACAGAGCCGGAAGGCTCTGTGCGGCTGGCGAAGGCCTTGGGGCTGAGCCCGCACGCAAAGAGCCGGAAGGCCCTTTGCGGCTGGCGAGGGCCTTGGGGCGATTTCACGCCCCAAGGCTGGTGGAGGCACGCCCTAAGCCCTGCCCCCTCACCACCCCTCACCCCCCGCCAACGCCTCCCGCACCGCCGCCAACTGCCGGCGCGACACCGCCAACCACTCGCCCAGCGGCGCCACCTGCACGGCCCAGCCTTCTTCGGCGGGCTCCGTGCTGCCGGGTTCCGGCAGGCGGAACTCCAACGCGCGCACGGCCTGGCGCGACACCAAGGCGTTGCGGTGCACCCGAAGAAAACCCGCGCCCAGGGCCTCCAGGCGTTGCTCCAGTTCGGTCAGGCTGTCGTCCAGCACGTAGGCCTGGCCCGGGGTGCGCAAGGTGACGTACTTCAGCTCGGCCTTCAGGTACAGCACCTCGGCCAGCGGCAGGCGCAGCACCCGGCCGCGGTCGTGCACCACCAGCACCGGCACCTCGGCCGGCGCCAGCACCGCGGCGTTGGCCGGCCGCCGCTGCGCCACCCGCTGCAGCGCCGCCTGCAGGCGTTCGCGTTTGACCGGCTTGGTCAGGTAGTCCACCGCGGCCAACTCAAAGGCCTGCAGCGCGTGTTCGGCGTGCGCGGTGACGAACACCACGGCCGGCGGCTGGGGCAGGGCCTGCAGCGCCTGCGCCAAGGCCAGGCCGGTGCGGCCGGGCAGTTGGATGTCCAGCAACACCACGTCCACCGCCATGGCACGCAGCAGGGCCAGCGCGCTGTCGGCGTCGCCAGCTTCACCGCACACACGGGTGGCGGGCTCGGCCAGGTCGGCCAGCAGGTTGCGCAGGCGCAGGCGCGCCAGCGGTTCGTCGTCCACCAGCAGCACGGCCAGCGGAGGCGGGGCGGCCGGGGTGGTGGCGGGGGCGTCGGTGGGCGGCAGGGTGTCGGCGCTCATCGAAGGGGCACGGTGGGCTCAAAACAAGGGACAGGCCGGTTCACAGCGGCAACACGATGCGGGCGTGGAAGATCTGCGCCTCTTGCCAGGTGTCGCACTGCGCGGCGATGTCGTGCAGCAGGCGCAGGCGCTCGCGCACATTGGCCAGGGCCATGCCATGGCCGGGCGTGGAAGGCTCCGCCGGCACGGTGTTGCTGACGGTGACGATGGCCTGTCCACGCCGCGCCACCGCCCGCACCCACACCTGGCCGCCACCCACCGCGGGTTCAATGCCGTGGCGCACGGCGTTTTCCACCAGCGGCTGCAGCACCAGCGGCGGCACACGGGCGGCGCCCACGGGGGCGTCCACCGCCCAGTGCACCTTCAAACGCTCGCCAAAGCGCACCTCTTCGATGGCCAGGTAGGCCCGGGCCAGCGCGATCTCTTCGTCCAGCGACACCGACTCGCCCACCTCGGCCAGCGCCACGCGGAAGAGCTCGCCCAGGTCTTCCAGCACACGTTCGGCGCGAGGCGGGTCCACCCGCACCAGGGCCAAGGCGGTGTTCAAGGCGTTGAACAAGAAGTGCGGGCGGATGCGGCTTTGCAGTTCAGCCAGGCGGGCGCTGGCGTTGGCCGGCTGCCAGATGCGCACGCGCAGCGCCAACCAGGCCCACAGCAGCGCCGCCAAGGCCACGCCGCTGGCCGCCACGCCCAGCGGCCGCAACACCGTGGGCGCATCGGCCAGGCCAATGGCCCACAAAGGCCACCACCCGGCCAGCGCCGCCGCCGCACCCAGGCCCAGCACCGCGGCGGCGCGCAGCCCGTCGGCAGCGCGCGCCAGCGGCCGTTGCAGTGCACACACCAGCACCAGCCACAGCACGGTGGCCAACACACCGCCGAAGCTGGCGGAAGCCTGGCGCTGGCCCCAGTCCACCGGGCTGTTGGCCCCGACCAGCGCCGCCACGGCCAGCAAGGCCTGCACCAGCAGCACCGCGCGCAAGGCCAAGGCCGGGCGGCAGACGTCAAACGCCGCCGCGGCCTGGGCGGCGCGCTGCTGGCGCGCTTCGGCCTGCGGGTCGAACTGCGTGCTGGCAAAACCGCTGTGGGCGGCGCCACGCACGGTGTCGGGCCACAGGCTGGCCGGCCGGGTGTCCACGGCCACGGCCGCCGCGCCCGCGGTGGACGCTGGCGGTGTCGGGTGGTGGGTGTCAGGGGGGCTGGCCATGGCCGCCGGATAATACGGACTCCCGCCCCACGCGCCGCCCCGGCGCCGCGTGCACCGGGCCCCCACACACCCACCTGCCCAGCGCCCTGCGCTGCACCACCGCATGTCGTCTTCTGCCAACCCCCTTGCCAACAAGGCCAACGCCTGGTCGGCCCTGTTCACCGAACCCATGAGCGAACTGGTGCAGCGCTACACCGCCAGCGTGGGCTTCGACCAGCGCCTGTGGCAGGCCGACATCGCCGGCAGCCTGGCGCACGCCGAGATGCTGGCCGCGCAACAGATCATCAGCGCGCAAGACCTGGCCGACATCCAGCGCGGCCTGCAGCAGATCCACGCCGACATCGCCGAAGGCCGCTTCGAGTGGAAGCTGGAACTGGAAGACGTGCACCTGAACATCGAAGCGCGCCTGACGGAACTGGTGGGCCTGGCCGGCAAGCGCCTGCACACCGGCCGCAGCCGCAACGACCAGGTGGCCACCGACGTGCGCCTGTGGCTGCGCGGTGAAATTGACGGCCTGGCCACGCTGTTGAAGGGCCTGCAAAGCGCCCTGGTGGAACTGGCCGCCCAGCACACGGACACCGTGATGCCCGGCTTCACGCACATGCAGGTGGCGCAGCCCGTGAGCTTTGCCCACCACCTGCTGGCCTACGTGGAAATGTTCAAGCGCGACGCCGAACGCCTGGCCGACGTGCGCAAGCGCACCAACGTGCTGCCGCTGGGCGCCGCCGCGCTGGCGGGCACCAGCTACCCGCTGGACCGCGAACGGGTGGCGCGCACGCTGGGCTTTGACGGCGTGTGCCAGAACAGCCTGGACGCCGTGAGCGACCGCGACTTCGCGCTGGAATTCAGCAGCTTCGCGGCCATCACCATGGTGCACATCTCGCGCATCAGCGAAGAGATCGTGCTGTGGATGAGCCAGAACTTCGGCTTCATCGACCTGGCCGACCGCTACTGCACCGGCAGTTCCATCATGCCGCAGAAGCGCAACCCCGACGTGGCCGAACTGGCACGTGGCAAGAGTGGGCGTGTGGTGGGCCACCTGATGGGCCTGATCACGCTGATGAAGGGCCAGCCGCTGACCTACAACAAGGACAACCAGGAAGACAAAGAGCCGCTGTTCGACACCGTGGACACGCTGCGCGACACCTTGCGCATCCTGACCGAGATGGTGGGCGGCATCAAAGTGAAGGCCGACGCCATGGAACGCGCCGCGCTGCGCGGTTACGCCACGGCCACCGACCTGGCCGACTACCTGGTGAAAAAGGGCCTGCCCTTCCGCGACGCCCACGAGGCCGTGGCCCACGCGGTGAAGGTGGCGCTGCAGCAGGGCGTGAACCTGGAACAGCTGCCGCTGGCCACGCTGCAGGGCTTCAACCCCGCCATCACCGAAGACGTGTTCCAGGTGCTGACGCTGCGCGGCAGCCTGAACGCCCGCAACGTGCTGGGTGGCACGGCGCCGGCCCAGGTGGCTGCGCAGGTGGAAAAGCACCGGGCGCGGCTGGCGGGCTGAGCCCCAGCCCGGGCAAGCCGCCGCTCCCCACCAAAATGAAAGGCCCACCGCGGGGTGGGCCTGTTCATGGCAGCCCACCACACGGTGGGCTTTTTCGTTCGGCTTGCCAGCCGTCGGTGTTCAGCCTCGCTGGCGCCGACGCGCCACCGCACCCAGCACCGCCAAGCCGGCCAGCAGGGCCGCGGCGGTGCCGGGCTCGGGCACGGCAGAGACGCTGAAGGCCAGGTTGTCCAAGCCCACGTTGTAGGCGCTGTCCTGCCACTGGATGCGGACCCCGCCCAGGGCCTGCACGGCGGGGGCGAAGCTGGTGGCGCTGCTGCTGCCTTGGCCCACCGCGCCGCTGTAGCTGAACAGCAGGTTGCCGGACAGGTCGGACACGGTGAGCGTGGTGTTGCGCGTGGTGTTGGCGTAGGCGCCGAGGTCGAAGCCGTTGACCGTCACCCACAGGCCCGGCTGCAGAGCCACGATGTCGATGCGCGCTTGCGAGTTGCCGTCTCCGCCGTTGGCCCACACCACACCGCTGAGGTTGTTGTAGCTGGTGTCCCACCAACGCAGGCTTTCGCCGCCCAGGCGCGGGGCGCTGTATTGCAGGTCCACCACACCGGCCACGTCGCCAGTGCCCTGCCACAGGTAGCCGTAGTTGGTGCAGGCGATGGGGCCGCCCAGACCGCCGGCGTCGGCACTGCAGCTGGTGGGGGCGCTGGCGCTGCCGAAGTCGACGGTGTAGGCCGTGCTGGCCTGGGCCGACGAAGCGGCGCTGGCGAAGACCAGGGCGGCCAGCGGCCACAGTTGGCGTGGGGGGTTGTTCATGGTCAGCTCCTGTCCAAAGGCGGCCCGTACAAGCTGGGCCGGTGGCGCGACAGTGTGAACGCTGCAACCAGGAACGCCAGCCGCAGCGGCGCTTCAGGCTAGGGAGCCGCCGCCCACTCAAATGGGTGCTGGGGTGCCAGGACCAAGCGGCACTGGCATCGCGGGTTCGCGCAGCCCAGGTCAGTCGAACTCGATCTCCTGCGCCAGCAGGGTGACGCCGTCGCTGGCCAGCACGCCCTTCACCACCACGCGGCGGTTCACCGCAAGGTCGGCCACCGTCCCGTCCTTGTAGACCACGCCGGCAACGGCGTAGCTGACCACCACACCGCGCAGCGTGAAGCGTTTGTTGACCGTGTCCAGGCTGGCGATGGCGCCCTTCAGCTCAAATTCACGGGGCTCGTCGTCGTCGCCGGTGTCGATGTCCACCTCGGTGGCGCGCAGCACGCCCGCCTGGACCGTGCCTTCCACCTCCACGCGCAGGCCCAAGGCCAGGCTGCTGGCGCTGCCACCTTCCACGGTGGCGCCGCTGGCGTTGACGCGCTGGCCGTTGACGCTGAAATCGGCCAGGCTGGTGAAGGCGGTGACCAAGCCCTTCAGCCGCGCCTTGCGGCCGTCCACCACGTCGCTGCCGGCGTTGCCGAAGGCGGTCACGGTCCAACGGGTGCTGCCCGCCGCCGCGGTCTGCAGTTGCAGGCGCACAAAGCTGCCCACGGCCAGGTTGGTGGGCGGGTTGCCAATGCTGACGTAGCTGAAGTCGGCCGTGCCGATGCGCAGGCTGCGCGCCGTGGCGTCGAGTTGCTGCACCACGCCCCGCAAGCGGTAGCTGGAAGCGCCGCTGCGCGGCTCCAGGCGCGTGGCCTTGTAGACCCCGCTGGCCGTGTCGTAGGCGGCGTGCACTTCCAGCACCTGGCCCACCACCACGCCGCCCAGCCCACCCAGCAGGCGTTCGTCCAGCACAGTGCTGGCCGTCAGCTGCACGGTCTGCCCCAGCACGGTCAGCCGCGAAGCGGCCACGTCCACCGCCGCCACGGGGCCCAGCAGCTCGCTGCTGTAGCGGATGCGGCTGGCCGTGGCGGTCTGGCTGCCCACGGTGCCGCTGATGTCGCCGCTGTCGACTTCTACCGTCATGCCCAGCCGCAGGTCGGCACTGGACTTGGCGTTGCCATCGACGTCCTGAACGGTGGCGGCGCTGTCGTCGTAGCGCACGCCGTTGACGATGACCGAGCCGAAGCCGGTGATGGTGCCCTGGCCGTAAGCGCTGACCGTCTGGCCACCGGTGCCGCCTTCGCCCACCCCACCGCCGCAGCCGGCCAGCACGGCCAACCACCAGGTGCAGGCCAAGGTCAGCAGGGCCCACCAGGCGGGGAACCCGGCGGTGGCACGGCGTGGTGACAAGAAGCTCATGGTTTGGCTTTCGAAGGGCGCTTGCGGGCGGGCGCGGCCGGCGATGGGCTGGCGGCGGCGCGCGCGGCGCTGTCGTGGCTGTACAGGCCCACGCGCCAGCGGCGGGTGGGCGCGGGGTTCAGGCGGGCATCGGCTTGCAGCCGCTGCTCCAGTTCGGGCACCAGGGCCTGGCGCAGCTGCCGCCACTGGGCGCGTGTGGCTTCGCGCAGCCAGGCCATGGTGTCGTCGGACAGGCCGTCGGCGAACAAGGCTTGTTCGAAGTGCAGGTTGTCGCCGGTCAGCACGTTGTCCACGGCGGCTTGCAGGTGGTCGCCGGCGTTGTCGCCCAGGAAGGCCAGCATGCGCGCCTGGTCGCCGCGTGGCACGGCGGTGCTGGCCACGGTGACGGTGTCGCTGGCCTCGTCCAGCTGGGCCAGCTGCAAGCGCAGCAGTTCGTCCAGCAGGCTGCGCGGGTGCACGTCGCGTGTGATGGCCTGGGCCAGGCTGTCGAAGCTGGGGGCCGGGCCCAGGCGCGGCAACACCAGCGGCTGGCCTTGGCCGTCGCGGTAGTCGGCGCTGGACTTCCAGTGGGCGAACAGCTCGCTGGCCAGCGAACGGCCACGCGGGGGCGGCGCTTCGGCCTGCGTCAGCCGCGTCACCTCGCGCCGGTTGATGCCGGTGACGGTGCTGATGCGGCTGACCATGCGGTGCGGCAACAAGCCCGGGTGGGCCTGGGCGGCGGCTTGCACGAAGGCCTGCTTCATCAGGTCTTCCACCACGGCGAAAGGCAGCCCGCGCGCCACCGACAGGCGTGCCAACGGCGCCAGCAGGGTCTGCAGCGCTTCTTTCAGCGCCTGCTGCTGCTGGCTGTGGGCGTCGGTGGGGTCTTCGGTGTCCAAAGGCGTGGGGTGAAAGGGGGGCGGCTGGTGACGCAAAGCCCCTGGGCGCCCAGGCCGCACGGCCCGAGCGCCCAGGGTGGCGCGACTTTAGTTCAGGCGCGGTGCGCTCATTCGAACTCGATCTTGCTGGCCACCACCTGCGTGCCGTCGCTGGACAGCGCGCCCTTGACCTCCAGCTTCACGC
>JBKCUM010000179.1:0-7411 GCA_046318395.1 Rubrivivax sp. | reverse complement strand
CGTAAGCGGTCAATGAACCACGCCCTTGCCCCCTGTGGCCTGCGCGAGGCAGGACTGGCTCAACCCGCGCTCAGGTCGATGCGCCAGGGCAGCAGTGCTGCGTAGTCGTCGGCCGAGCTGGCCATCGGCAGGGCCTTGAACAGCAAGCGCAGGTAGCGGTAGCCATCGATGCTGTTGACACGGCAGGTCTGCAGCAGTGAGTACAGGTTGGCGCTGGCGTGCGCACCGGCCACGGTGTCGGCGAACAACCAGTTGCGCCTGCCCACGCAGAAGGGCCTGATGGCGTTCTCCTGCACGTTGTTGTCGATGCTGTAGCGGCCGTCCTCGACGTAGCGCTTGAGCTTGTGCCACTGCCCGGCTGTGTAGTGCAAGGCCTGGCCCAGCAAGCTCTTGGGCAGCACACTGTGCAGGTTGGCCAGCAGCAGTTGCTCGATGGTCTGAAGCACTGGCACGCTGTCGCGCTGACGCCGCCGCATGCACTCGGCCGGATCTGCGCCGTCGCGCTTGGTCTGGGCCTCGACGTGGTACAGCTGTCCGATCAGCGCGATGAACTTCGCCGCCAGCTGGTCTGCTCCACGCTGGTTCTTCGGCAACGCCTGCAAGGCATCGTGGAAGTAGCGTCGGCAGTGCGCCCAGCAGGCCAAGTGCACGAGCTGCTGCGTCTGCGCCACCTTGTCGTAGACCTCATAGCCATCCGTCATCAGCACCGTGCCCGCACGGATGCCGGCGTACAAGCTCATGGCGCTGGCCGTCGAGCGGCTGGGCGAGTAACTGAACAACCTGATCGGCGGTCCAGTGCCGTCCCGCCCCGAGCCGTCGGTCATCTGCGCCCAGACGTAGCTTTTGGTCTGCGCTGCGCGCCCAGGCTCCTTGAGCACCTGCAGCTCGGTCTCGTCACCGAACACCAGCGGCGCTTCCAGCAGTTCGTCGCGCAGCAGGTTGATCACCGGCTGCACTGCTTGGCCCACGCGCACCATGCTGCCGGCCACCGTGTTGCGCGAGATGTCGGTGCCACCGAAGCGCCCCAGTAGCGCGGCCTGTCGGTACAGCGGCAGCCCGTCGATGTACTTTGCCGTGGCGATCCAGGCCAGCGCACTCTCAGTGAACAGGCCCTTGGGGATCACCTGTGGCGGCCGCGCCGCCAGGCGCAGTCCGCCGTCGCAGCAGGGGCAGGCGTACTTGACCCGCTCGTGGCGGATCACTCGCACCTGCTGCGGGATGATGTCGAGCTGTTCGGTGGCCTCCACGCCGATCTCACGCAGGGCGGCGCCGTCGTGCGGGCACACACGCTCGCCCTCGGGCAGTTCGTGGCGCACGACCTCGCGCGGCAGGGCGGGATCCAGCGGCTTGCGCCCACGCTTGGCGCGCCGGTGGCCAGGCACGTCGATCTTGTCGGCGTCGGATGCGGCTTCTTCGGCAGCGGGCTCGGCCTGCGCCCCGAGGCTCTCGGCCTCGTTGAAGAACATGTCCTTCTGGTGCTGGCCAGAGACCTCGCTGCTGGCGGCGAAGAGCTGCCGCTTGAACTTGTTGAGCTGCTCCTTGAGCAGGTCGCGCTCGGTGCGCACGATGCGCAACTCCCCCGTGGTCGTGCGCAGCTCGACGGCCAGCGCATCGTTGTGCTGGCGCGCCTCGGCCAGCGCCCGCTGTAGCGCTTGGAACTGTTCGAGCGTGGGCATGTCGGCCATCTGCTTGGCAGTGTCCCAGCGCCCGGCAGGCAGGGCCATGCGGATGTGCCGCAATGGCGCGGCACCACCGGCGTGATCTCAGCCCACGCGCTCGTACAGGCGATGGGGATGCCGCTGCACCACGCCGATATCGATGCCCTCGAGCAGCCAGTGCAGTTGCTCCACCGTCAGCGTGGGTACGTCCTGCTCGCTCGGCCAGATGAAGCGGTCCTGCTCCAACCGCTTGAGCAGTAACCAGAAGCCGTTGCGATCCCAGCCCAGTATCTTGACGCGGTCACGGCGGCGGTTGCTGAACACGTAGACGCAGGCGGCGAATGGGTTCAGGCCGAGGGCCTGCTGCACCAGCGCTGCCAGGCCGTTGACGTTGAGCCGGAAGTCCACCGGCGCGCGGTGCAGGTAGACCTTTAGCCCTTCGTCGAATCGGAACACCGCAGCCTCCCCAGCACTTCGATGACCGTGTTCACATGCCCTGCGTCCACGCCGCGGAGATCCACAGACACGCCGTTGGGCAGCCGGGCCTGCAGGTGCAACACTGCAGGCGTTCCGCCCGGCTCTGGCACCTGGACGGGCTGCATCACAGGCACCGCAACAAACGCCGACGGTGCCGTTGTCGCTCGGGCAACCACCGTGCGCGAACGGCCACCATGACCATGCTCGCGCAACCAGCGCGTGACCTGGTTGGCGTTGATGCCGAACTCCCGCGCCAGGCGCGACACCGACGCACCCGGCTGCACGCACAGAGCTACCAACTCCGACTTCGCTTGCTCGTCGTATCGGCTTCGTCCGTCGCTTTTACGCCCCACCACCAGTCGGCGCTTGAGCTCCACCATCTCGTCTGTCATCACGTTCCCACGTTCGTCTATGTGGGAACGTAGGCTGTCAGCTCACAGCCGTCAGCTCAAGGACGGGGTTCATTGACCACATACGATTGGTCGATGGCCAGTCGTATCGACACCAGCCTGGTGCTGGCGCGCTGCTGATGGCCCTGTGGCGCCGCCAGCCCATAGCGTCGGTGACGGCGCACTCCGATCACGGCCGCCAGTTCACGGGTCATGAGTGGCAGGCCTTCCTGCGCGACCATCACCTGGTCAGCAGCATGAGCCGGCGTGGCAACTGCCACCAACGCCGTGGCAGACGGGCTCTTCCAACAGCTCAAGGGCGAGCGCATCCGTCGGCAGGTCTACGCCACGGGCAATGACGCTCGTTCCGATGTCTTCAGTTACATCGAGGTTTTGGGCAACCCCAAGCGACGCTGCGGCACCGCCGGGGACACTTCACTGGTCGAGTTCGATCGACTCCATTCCAAACCACTCGTGGGCGCCTAGGAAAACCGGGTCGATTCAATTCCTCGGCGCGATGGTCTATATCGTCTGCAGGAGCACGCCGCGCAGGCTTGGCCTGTAGAACCGCTCGAGTTCGGCGCCCTGATCAAATGTCACTGCGGGCCTTGCTTACTTCATGCCATGTTCATCCCATCGCGCCGCTTGCCTTGCCACCAGATCCACCCGGAAGGTGGCACTCCATCAGCGCTTGGTTCAGCGGTCGAACGGCGGGTTGATCAGGCGCTCGAACGAGAACGTCTCATCCCACTGCGCTTGCGTGAGCAACTGCCGCTCAATCACCACGATTTGGTGCAGTGACTTGCCGGTCTCATAGCCTTCGCGTGCGATGTCGGCACACTGCTTGTAGCCAAGCTGTTGCTTGAGCACAGTGACTATGCCCAGCGAGTTGAGCACCATGTCACGCGTGCGTTCGGCATTCGCGGTTATGCCGACGACGCAATTGGTTCGCAGGCTATCGATGGCATTTTCCATCGTCGCAATCGAAGTGAACAGCGCATAGCTGATCACAGGCTCCATCACATTCAACTGCAACTGCCCTGCCGAAGCTGCAAGCGTTACCGTCAGGTCTAACCCGATGACCAGAAAGCCTACCTGGTTCACAACCTCCGGAATCACCGGGTTCACCTTGCCGGGCATGATCGACGAGCCCGGCTGCAGCTGCGGCAGGTTGATCTCGTTGAAGCCACAACGCGGGCCCGATGCAAGCAGGCGCAGATCGTTGCAGATTTTGGTGAGCTTGGACGACGTGCGCTTGATCACACCTGACAGCAGTACATAGGCGCCCGTATCGGAGGTGGCCTCGATCAGGTCGCCGGCCAAAATGAAGTTCAGCCCGGTGATCTTCGACAAGTATTGCGTGGCCAGCTGCGGGTAGCCCGGCGCTGCGGTGACCATGGTGCCGATGGCGGTGGCCCCCAGGTTGATCTCGTGGAGGAACTGGCGCACCTCAGAGATGCGCTGAACTTCCTCACCCAGCGTGGTGCCCCAGCCATGGAACTCCTGACCCAGCGACATTGGCACGGCATCCTGCAGATGCGTGCGGCCCATCTTGAGTACACGGTCAAACTCGACGGCTTTGTCGAAAAAGACTTGCTGCAGGCGGCGTAAGGCCTCCATGTAGCGCGTTAGTCGCAGGATTAACGCTAGGCGCAGAGCCGTGGGGTAGACGTCGTTGGTGGACTGTCCGTAGTTGACATGGTCGTTCGGGCTGACCACGTTGTACTCACCTTTGGCGTACCCCAACTGCTCGAGCGCCAAGTTGGCGATCACCTCGTTGGCGTTCATGTTGGTCGAAGTACCCGCGCCGCCTTGAATGAAATCGGTGAGGAACTGATCGCGCATCTCGCCGGCCACGAGCCTGTCGCAAGCGGCGACGATGGCGTCAGCGATGCGCGGCTCCAGCACACCCAGGTCGCGGTTAGCCAGCGCCGCGGCCTTCTTCACGTAGCCGAAGGCTCGGACGAACTCCGGCTCGGCCGACATCGGCACCCCAGTGATGCGAAAGTTATCCATGCCACGCTGCGTTTGCACGCCGTAGTAGGCGCTGTCAGGTATCTCGCGTTCACCCAGAAAGTCACGTTCGATGCGCGTGTTCATAGCGTTGCCTCGTTGTTGCTCTGATTTGCAGTCTGGGCAGCGGCTGGCCCAACGTGGCGGGATGATAAGTAGGGTAGACGGGTCGCCGTACAGCCAATCACGCATCGTGCGATGCGAGCTCGGCATATGGAATCCATTGAGTGAACCGTGCAACCCATGACTGGCCTGCTCAACGCGATGCAGGATCCATCTTCGGGTGGATCAATGCGGCGGTCCCGCGATGCTGCTGTGAGCTTGTCCCCTAACTCCGGAGTTCATGGCCCAAGCCTTGAGGACAGCCGGTTCGGAGCAAAGCGACAGACGAAGTGCGCAGTCGGGGCAGATACACGCCGAAGTTCAAGCCGGAGGCAGTGCTGAAGGTGAAGGACTGGCCATTCCGGGTCCGTGGTGACCAAGACGCTGGGCAGGCCCGGCACACATCCATCAGCGCGCAGGCTGTGTCCGGTTATGCGGGGGGCAAGACGCCGGTGTAGCACTTCGGAACCTCCCCCGTACAGCACTCTGATCAGGGCCGGGCAATTGGCGCACAGTCCTTCAGGCCCCGTCGGCTCAGGCCGCGGAGTTCTCTGTGAGCTTGAATGCGCCCACCACTTCAGACAACCGCTGTGCTTGGTCCTTTAAGCTCTCAGCAGCAGCGGCGGACTCTTCGACCAGGGACGCGTTCTGCTGGGTCATTTGGTCCAATTCACCCACAGCGTTGTTCACCTGTTCTAGGCCCCTGCTCTGCTCACCGGCTGCGGCGCTGATCTCGCCAATGATCTGGCTGACCTGCTGCACGCTGGCGAGGACTTCTTCCATCGTGCTGCCGGCTTCTCCGACCAAGCGTGTGCCGCATTCAACTTGCTCAACGCTTGTCGTGATGAGCAGCTTGATTTCCTTGGCAGCGTCGGCAGATCGCTTTGCGAGGGCGCGAACCTCACTTGCCACAACAGCAAAGCCTCGACCTTGCTCTCCTGCACGAGCGGCCTCCACGGCCGCGTTCAGCGCGAGTATGTTGGTTTGAAAAGCGATGCCGTCGATCGTCCCGATGATCTCGCCGATCTGGCGGCTGGAGTGCTGGATACGCGTCATGGTGCTGACCACCTCCGACACCGATGCGCTGCCCCGTTGTGCCACTTGCGAGGCGCGCCCCGCCAGTTGATTGGCAGTGCCCGCCGAATCGGCGCTGTGCTTGACGTTGTGGGTCAACTGCTCCATCGAACTTGCCGTAGCCTGCAAGTTGCCCGCTGTTTGCTCTGTGCGGCCGCTGAGGTCCTGGCTCCCTGATGCTATTTGGTTGGAAGCCACGGCTATGGACTGGCTGGTCTGGCGCACATCGCTGACCACCTGCTCAATCTTTTGCACAAATACGTTGAACGCGCGCGCGATGTGGGCAATTTCATCGTTACCCTGAGCATTCAGACGCTGGCGAAGGTCACCATTCCCGCTGGCAATCTGGTCCATCGCATCCCTGACGCGGGACAAACCCCGCAGCATCATGTTGATGGCCAGCGCGGATATGGCTGCGGCCACCAAAGCCACAAGAACCAGAGAAATCCCCGCGCTGCGCAGCAGCGCGCCCAACGCGGCCAGAGCCTCTGATGTGTCTGCCGCCGTCACCAAGCGCCAATCGGTGCCTACGATGGGCGTGGACTTGAAGAAGTAGCTCCGCCCGCCGATTTCAGCGGTCACGAGCTCTTGGCCACCCATTCGCTCCAGTGTCTCGGCTTCGAGCGCCGCTGACAGCGCTGTGGCCGGCTTCATCGAAAAACTTGCGTCAGGGTGCGCGATGACCTTGCCTGCGGGGTCAATGAGCATTGCAAAGCCGCTGGGGGTAGGCTTGATGGACTTCAGCGTTGCAATCACGTCGTCCAGCGGAACATCAGCGCCGGCTACCGCACGGGTGTTTCCGCCGTCCTTCACGGCGTACGCAAATGTCACCACCAGCTTCTTGCTGGAGGCAGCAATGTAGGGCGGTGCAACGACTGGCCCATCGGCTGACTGCGCAAGCTTGTACCAAGTGCGGCTTGTGGGGTCATACTCGGGTGGTCGTTGCCGTGCTGGAACAGAGACCATGCGTTTGTCGGCGCTGCCGATGTACGTGAGGTCGAGTCGTCCCGACTTCAGTGCCTGTTCCAGTGGTGCGGTTGGATCGTCCATGGTCGCCGCAGGTCCAAGGGCCACCACGATGTCCTTTTGGCTGCGTACCCATGCTGCGATGCCTGCGGCATGGGCTGCACCCAACTCGCTCAGTTTGCTTTGCGCCTGCTGCCGTGCATCGGCACTGACGGCAAGGTAGCTGCCGGCGGTGGCCACGGTGATGGCCCCGAGCACGATCAACATGCAAGCTGCAATCAGGCGACTCTTGATGGTGGTAAGCATGGTGTGTCCGTGGCGCACGGTTCGCCATATGGTTGTCCTTGGAGCGATATCGGCATCTCGCTGCGCCTGCGCGGCCCGATGCGCTGGCCAGAGGGCTTCGTACCAGGGTGTTGGTGTGAGATCCGCACGAAATCCAAGTCCCGCCAAGACAGCCTCCTGTCGCGCGATGGCCTTCCTCCAATCGACCTTGCACAGCGGGCAGGTGTTGGGCCTGCTGTTGGCAAGGTGGGGTGGCTCGAGAGCGGTCAGGCCGCGTGTGGTTCGCCTGCAGGGTCGTCGGGCAACTCGAAACTGAAGAAGCGGTTGCGGCCGCGGCGTTTGGCCACGTACAGGGCCTCGTCGGCCCGCAGCAGCAGCGACTCGGGCGTGGTGCGTGCGTCGGGCACGCAGGTGGTGTAGCCGCCCGACACCGTGACGTGGGCGGCC
>JBKCUM010000178.1:0-3793 GCA_046318395.1 Rubrivivax sp. | reverse complement strand
GCCGCCGCCGATGCGCCTGTCGGGCCTGGAGCCCGTGGCCATCGGCAGCGGCTCGCTGTTCGTCAACATCGGCGAGCGCACCAATGTCACCGGCAGCCGCGCCTTCGCGAAGATGATCCTCGAGGGCCGCTTCGAGGACGCCCTGGCCGTGGCCCGCCAGCAGGTGGAGAACGGCGCCCAGGTCATCGACGTGAACATGGACGAGGCCATGATCGACTCGGCCGCGGCGATGGAGCGATTCCTCAAGCTCGTGGCCGGCGAGCCCGAGATCGCGCGCGTGCCCATCATGATCGACAGCTCCAAGTGGAGCGTGATCGAGACCGGCCTGAAGTGCATCCAGGGCAAGGGCATCGTCAACAGCATCTCGCTGAAGGAAGGCGAGGCAGAGTTCAAGCGCCAGGCCACGCTGGTGCGCCGCTACGGCGCCGCCGCGGTGGTGATGGCGTTCGACGAAAAGGGCCAGGCCGACACCTACGCGCGCAAGACCGAAATCTGCGAGCGCGCATACCGCGTGCTGGTCGACGAGGTCGGCTTCCCGCCCGAAGACATCATCTTCGACCCGAACATCTTCGCCATCGCCACCGGCATCGAGGAGCACGACAACTACGCTGTCGACTTCATCGAGGCCACGCGCTGGATCAAGCAGAACCTGCCCGGCGCCAAGGTCAGCGGCGGCGTCAGCAACGTGAGCTTCAGCTTCCGCGGCAACGACCCGGTGCGCGAGGCCATCCACACCGTGTTCCTGTACCACGCCATCCGCGCCGGGCTGGACATGGGCATCGTCAACGCCGGCATGGTGGGCGTGTACGACGACCTGGAACCCACGCTGCGCGAGCGTGTGGAAGACGTGGTGCTGAACCGCCGCCCCGACGCCGGTGAACGCCTGGTGGAAATCGCCGAAAGCGCCAAGGGCCTGGCCAAGGACGACAGCGCCCGCCTGGCCTGGCGCGCCGGTGACGTGGACGCACGGTTGAGCCACGCCCTGGTGCACGGCATCACCGAGTTCATCACGCAAGACACCGAAGAAGCCTGGCAGGCCATCTCGGCCAAGGGCGGCCGGCCGCTGCACGTGATCGAAGGCCCGCTGATGGCCGGCATGAACATCGTGGGCGACCTGTTCGGCGCCGGCAAGATGTTCCTGCCCCAGGTGGTGAAAAGCGCGCGCGTGATGAAGCAGGCCGTGGCCCACCTGCTGCCCTACATCGAAGCCGAAAAGAAGGCGATGCAAGACGCCGGTGGCGACGTGAAGCCCAAGGGCAAGATCGTCATCGCCACCGTGAAGGGCGACGTGCACGACATCGGCAAGAACATCGTCACCGTGGTCTTGCAGTGCAACAACTTCGAGGTCGTGAACATGGGCGTGATGGTGCCCTGCCAGGACATCCTGGCCAAGGCGCGCGAAGAAGGCGCCGACATCATCGGCCTGAGCGGCCTGATCACGCCCAGCCTGGAAGAGATGCAGCACGTGGCCGCCGAGATGCAGCGCGACGAGTACTTCCGCAGCCGCGGCACGCCCTTGTTGATTGGCGGCGCCACCTGCAGCCGCGTGCACACGGCGGTGAAGATCGCACCGCACTACGAAGGCCCGGTGGTCTATGTGCCCGACGCCAGCCGCAGCGTGGGCGTGTGCGCCGACCTGCTGAGCGACGACCGCGCGGCCAAGTTCATCGGTGAGTTGAAGGCCGACTACGAACAGGTGCGCACCCTGCACGCCAACAAGAAGGCCACGCCGCTGGTAACGCTGGCGCAGGCGCGGGCGAACAAGACGCCGATCGACTGGGCGGCCACGCTGCCCCCGGCGCCCAAGTTCATCGGCCGCCGTGTCTTCAAGAACTACGACCTGAACGAACTGGCCGCCTGCATCGACTGGGCGCCGTTCTTCCAGACCTGGGACCTGGCCGGCAAGTTCCCCGACATCCTGCGCGACGAGGTGGTGGGCCACGAGGCCCAGCGTGTGTTCCGCGACGGCCAACGCCTGCTGCAGCGGCTGATCGAAGGCCGCTGGCTGCAGGCCAGCGGCGTCATCACGCTGCTGCCGGCCAACACCGTGGACGACGACACCATCGAGGTCTACACCGACGAAACCCGCAGCCAGGTGGCGCTGCGCTGGCGCCCGCTGCGCCTGCAGAGCGAGCGGCCGGTGATCGACGGCGTGGCCCGGCCCAACCGTTGCCTGGCTGACTTCATCGCGCCCAAGGGCCAGGGCGCCGACCACATCGGCCTGTTCGCCGTGACGGCCGGCCTGGGCGTCGACAAGCGCGAGAAGCTGTTCACCGACGACCACGACGACTACAGCGCCATCATGCTGAAGGCCCTGGCCGACCGCCTGGCCGAAGCGTTTGCAGAGCGCCTGCACCAGCGCGTGCGCACCGAGTTCTGGGGCTACGCCGCCGACGAGGCGCTGAGCAACGAGCAGCTGATCGCCGAGGCCTACCGCGGCATCCGCCCGGCACCGGGCTACCCGGCCTGCCCCGACCACAGCGTCAAACGTGCGATGTTCGAGGTGCTGCAGGCCGGCGACATCGGCATGGGCCTGACCGAGAGCCTGGCCATGACGCCCGCGGCCAGCGTCAGCGGCTTCTACCTCGCCCACCCCGAGGCCACCTACTTCAACGTGGGCCGCATCGGGCACGACCAGCTGCAGGACTGGGCCCAGCGCGAGGGCCTGGACCAGGCCGCCGCCCAGCGGCTGCTGGCCCCGGTGCTGTCCTGACGCGGCGGGCCCACCCACGCCGGCCGCACTGCCTCATTCGCAAGCGCCCGTAAGCACTGTGTAGATTGCCAACTAGTTGGCAGTCTGCGAGGCCCCTGACCCCGAAGAATCGCGCCCTTGGCACACAAGGGAGCAACGGTGGACAAGGTCAGACTTCAGGCCCGGCGGCCGCGCCTGCTGGCGGCGACGCTGCTGAGCGCGGCGCTGCTCAGCGCCTGCGGCGGTGGTGGCGGTGACAACGCCAGCAGCAGCCCGGCGCCCGCCCCGGCCGTGGTGGTCGAAAAACCCGCCACGCGGGCCGAGGCCGCGCGTTTCCTGACGCAAGCCACCTTCGGCCCCACCGAGGCCGACATCACGCGGGTGATGGCCATCGGCTACGCGGCCTGGATCGACGAGCAGCTGGCCCTGCCGCGCAGCACCACCCACCTGGCCACCTTCGACGCCACCGACACCGCGCTGAAGGCCAGTGGCAGCGCCGCCGGCGCCGACCAGGTGCTGGAAACCTTCTGGCAGCAGGCCGTGGCCAGCCCCGACCAGCTGCGCCAGCGCATGGCCTACGCGCTGCAGCAGATCTTCGTGATCAGCCTGGCCGATGCCAACGTGGCCAACAGCCCGCGCGCCGTGGCCGCGTGGATGGACCTGCTGGCCACCGAAGGCCTGGGCAACTACCGCACGGTGCTGGAGCAGGTGTCGCGCCACCCGATGATGGGGCTGTACCTCACGCACCTGAAGAACCAGAAGGCCGACACCAAGACCGGCCGCGTGCCCGACGAGAACTACGCCCGCGAGGTGATGCAGCTGTTCAGCATCGGCCTGGTGGAGCTGAACGAAGACGGCACGGCCAAAACCGTGAACGGCGCCGACGCCGACACCTACACGCCGGCCGACATCTCTGGCCTGGCCAAGGTGTTCACCGGCTGGAGCTGGGCTTGCCCGGAATGGCCCGACAACAACTGCTTCTTCAACGGCAGCGCCAACGGCCTGAGCGACCCCGACCGCGCCTTCAAGCCCATGCAGGGCTACCCGCAGTACCACAGCACGGAAGCCAAGACCTTCCTGAACACCACCATCGCGGCCCAG
>JBKCUM010000177.1:0-12328 GCA_046318395.1 Rubrivivax sp. | reverse complement strand
GTGCTCCCCGCGCCCTACGCCGACGCCGCCACCAAGCGCCTGATCGTCACCTTCGCCAACGCCGTGCGCGGCGGGTCGGGTGTGGTGGCGGTGGTGGCCTGCGATGTGTTCATCGCCGATGTGTCCAAGGCCGTGGCCTCCATCAAGCCCACGCCGAACGGCCTGGCTGTCCTGGTGGACAAGTCCGGCACCGTGATCGCCCACCCCGACACGCCGTGGGTGCTGAAGCCCGCCACGGCCTTGTCGCCGGCGCTGGACGCCGCCACCTTGACGGCCGCGGCCCAGGCGGGCGGCGCCTGGGTGGACACCCGCCGGGGTGAACAGGACTACCTGCTGCGCGGTGCCGCCGTGCCCGGCACCGAGTGGACGCTGGTGACCGCCGCCCACGCCGGCGAGGCCCTGGCCCACATGTCGGCGCTGCTGCGCGTGGCCGCAGGCGCCCTGGTGTTGATGGCCGTGTTGGCCGCTGTGGCCGCCACCTGGGCCGTGGGTTCCATGCTGAAGGGCCTGGCCCGCGTGCGCGACGCCATGCACCAGATCGGCCAAGGTGAAGCCGACCTGACGCTGCGCCTGCCCGACCATGGCCAGGACGAGATTGCGCAGATCGCGCAGGCCTTCAACCGCTTCACGAACAAACTGTCGTCCACCATCTGGGCGGTGCGCCAGGCCAGCGATTCCATCGCCACCGCATCGGCAGAAATCGCCGCCGGCAGCGTGGACTTGAGCCACCGCACCGAACAGACCGCCGGCAACCTGCAGCAAACGGCCAGTTCGCTGCAAGAGCTGACGGGCACGGTGCGCCAAAGCGCCGAGGGCGCTTCCACGGCCAGCCAGCTGGCCAGTTCCGCAGCGGGCGTGGCCCAGCGGGGTGGTGACGTGGTGGCGGCCGTGGTGTCCACCATGGACGAGATCAACGCGTCTTCCAAGCGCATCAGCGACATCATCGGCACCATCGATGGCATCGCGTTCCAAACCAACATCCTGGCGCTGAACGCCGCGGTGGAAGCCGCGCGGGCCGGTGAACAAGGCCGTGGTTTTGCGGTGGTGGCCAGCGAGGTGCGCAGCCTGGCGCAGCGCAGCGCCGAGGCGGCGCGCTAGATCAAGACGCTGATCGGCAACAGCGTGGACCGCGTGGAAGCCGGCAGCCGCCTGGTGGCCGACGCGGGCACCACGATGACGGAGATCGTGGGCAGCGTGAAGCGGGTGACGGACGTGATCGGTGAGATCAGCGCCGCTTCCAGCGAACAAAGCCACGGCATCGCGCAGGTGAACGGCGCGGTGAACGAACTGGACCAGATGACGCAGCAGAACGCCGCGCTGGTGGAACAAAGCGCCGCGGCCGCCGAAAGCCTGAAAGAACAGGCGCTGCGGTTGGCGGGCGTGGTGTCCACCTTCAAGCTGGCACCCGCGGACGCTTCGCACTGAACGAACGGGCTGGCTCGGCGCGCCGAACGAGGGCGCCGAACGCGTGCGCTCAGCGAGCGCACTGAACGCAGTGGCCGCCGCGGGCCGCGGGCGCTTCAGCCGGCGTTCACCACCTGCGCGCCGGCCACGGCCTGGCAGCGGTAGAACACCGCGGCTTCGCCCTCAGGCGAACGGTAAGCCTCGGCCACGCGCGCCATGGCGGCTTCCACACGGTGTTCGGGCATCAGCGCCACCACGCAGCCGCCGAAGCCGCCGCCGGTCATGCGCGCACCACCTTCGCCGTTGGCGGCGGTGTGCAGCAGTTCGGCCAGGTGGTCCACGGCGGGGGTGGTGATCTCGAAGTCGTCGCGCATGCTGGCGTGCGATGCGGCCATCAGCCGGCCCAGTGTGGCCAGGTCGCCGGCGGCCAGGGCTTGTTGGGCTTCCAGCACGCGGGCGTTTTCGGTGACGATGTGGCGGGCGCGGCGGAACACGGCTTCCGGCATCTGGGTTTGTGCGGCCAGCAGCTGGGGCAAGGTGGCGTCGCGCAGGGCGGGCACGCCCAGCACCTGGGCGGCTTGTTCGCATTGGCGGCGGCGTTCGTTGTAGGCGCTGTCCACCAGGCCGCGGCGCACGCGCGAATGGGCGATGAGCACGGCCACGCCAGCGGGCAGGGGCACGGCTTGTGTGGCCAGTGAGCGGCAGTCGATCAGCAGCGCGTGGCCGGCTTCGCCGCAGGCGCTGGCCAGCTGGTCCATGATGCCGCACTGCGTGCCCACGAAGCGGTTTTCCGCCTGCTGGGCCAGCTTGGCCAGCTGCCAGGGCGCGCGGCTGCCGGCGCCCACGGCCTGGTGGGCCGTCAGCAGCGCCAGCGCCAGCGAGGCTGAAGAGCTGAGGCCGGCGCCTTGGGGCACGTCACCGGCCACCACCAGGTTCAAACCCAGCGGTTCCACCTGGGCCAGCGTGCCGCGCACGTGGTCGCGCCAGCCGCCAGCGTGCGCCGGTTCGTGCGGGTTGAACAGGTCTTGTTCGGCTTGCCAGTCCAGGGCTGTGACGTGCACGTTGCCATCGGTTCGGGGGCCGGCGGCCACCCAGGTGTCGCGGTCGATGGCGGCGGGCAGCACGAAGCCGTCGTTGTAGTCGGTGTGTTCGCCGATCAGGTTCACACGGCCGGGCGCGCGGGCCAGCACGGTGGGGGCCACGCCGTGTTGGGCCAGGAAGGCTTCGCGCACACGTTGTGCGGTGGGGTGCAGGGGGTTCATCGTGGGCTTCAGGCTTGGCGGTAGTGCACGGGCGAGGCGGCGCGCAGCAAGGCGGCGGCCTGTTCCGGGGTGATGTCGCGTTGGGCTTCGGCCAGCATTTCGTAGCCGACCATGAACTTGCGCACCGTGGCCGAACGCAGCAGCGGCGGGTAGAAGTGCGCGTGCAGCTGCCAGTGCGGTGCGTCGGCCTGGCCGGGTGCGCCGTGCCAGCCCATGGAATAGGGGAAGCTGCAGTTGAACAGGTTGTCGTAGCGCACGGTCAGCTGGTGCACCACGTCGGCCAGGCTGCTGCGCTGGGCCGCGTTCAGCGCGGGCAGGCGTTGCACGGCAAAACGCGGCAGCAGCAGGGTTTCAAACGGCCATTGCGCCCAGTGCGGCACCAGGGCCAGCCAGTCGTCGTTGACGGCGACCACGCGGTCGCCCAGCACCGCTTCTTCACGCGCCACGGCCAGCAGCATGGGTTCGCCGTGCCGCTGCAACCATTGGCGTTGCGTTTGGTCTTCGCGGGCTGGCAGTTCGGGCACGAAGTCGCTGGCCCACACCTGGCCGTGCGGGTGCGGGTTGCTGCAACCCATCAACGCGCCCTTGTTCTCGAACACCTGCACCCATGGCCAGCGTTCGCCTAACTCTTGCGTTTGGGCGCACCAGGTGTCGACCACGGCTTCCAGTTCCGCGGTCGTCAGTTCCGGCAGGGAACGGGCGTGGTCGGGCGAGAAGCAGATGACGCGGCTGGTGCCACGGGCGGGCTCGCTGCGGAACAGGCCGCTGCCGCCGGTTTCTGCGGCGGGGGCCGGCACGTCGGCCATCAGCGCGGGGAAGTCGTTGGTGAAGACCCAAGGGCCGGTGTAGGCCGGGTTGGTTTCGCCGTTGGCGCGGGTGTTGCCGGCGCACAGGTAGCAGCTGGGGTCGTGCGCGGGGCGGGCTTCGGTGTCGGCGGCTTCGGTGCGGCCTTGCCAGGGGCGCAGGTTGCGCTGCGGGGAGACCAGCACCCAGCGGTCGCTCAGCGGGTCGTGGCGGCGGTGCGAGTGTTGGTTCGCGTTGAAGTGTTCGGCGGTCATGGGGGCGGGCGTTCAGGGGTGTTCCACGGGCCAGGCGGCCACGCCGCCCGGTGGCAGCTCGCGGCCGCCCAGGGTGAATCGGGTGCCCTCGGGGGCTGGCACACGCGCCAGGCCAGGGCCGCGGTGGATGGCGAACTGCCAGCCACCACGTCGGCGCAGGCGCAGGCCTGGCGCCAGTGAACCAGCGGGCAGCGGCGTCAGGCCGGCCTGCTGGGCGGCGTCGGTCAGCCAGCGGTCCAGCGTGGCGTCGTCCACCCGCGCAGCGTGCAGGTGCCAACGGCCTTGCTGCAGCCAGGCGGGCCAACCGTCGGCGTCGGTGCAGCGCACCGGCACGTCGCCGGGTTCAACGAGGTCGCGCCATTGTTGCACCTGGCCACCGCCGGCCAGGGCCACGTGGCGGCCCGGCCGCAGCGATTCCACACCCCGCACCTGCAGCGGCAACCAGCGTTGCAGCGGCCCCGGTGGCAGCGGTGTGCTGATGGACAGCGTGGCGGTCTTGCTGCCGGCGCGCGGACCGCACACCACCACGGCTTGCAGCTGCGGCAACTGGGCCAGCAGGGCTTCAGGCACGTGCAGCAGGCTGGGCAGCAACACCAGGGCGTAGGCGCTCAGGTCGGTGGCGGGGCCCACGATGTCCACGTCCAAACCCAGGCGGCGCAGCGCCGCGTAGTAGGCAAACACGGTGCCGAAGCCGGCCATGTCGGCGCCTTGGGGCTGGATCTGCGCCATCCACAGCGAGGGGTAGTCCAACACCAGGGCCACGGGCGCGCGCTGCAGCGCCAGCGAAGCGCTGGCCAGGCGGTGGCGTTCGCCGGCCACTTCGGCGGCTTCACCGGCGCCCACGTCGGGCTGGCCGTCGGGGCGGTGCAGGCCGGAGTGCATCTGCTCTTGCGCGTAGGGCAGCTGGCGCCAGCGGAAGTAGGACACCAGCTCCGCCCCGTGGGCAAAGGCTTCCCAGGTCCAGGCGCGCACCATGCCGGGCAGGGGCAGGGCGTTCCAGGGTGCCCAGTTCACCGGGCCGGCCTGCTGTTCCATCACCCACATGCGGCCCTGGCTCAGGCCGCGGTACAGGTCGTGGTGGAAGGCGCTGATGTCGGGGTGGCCGGTGCGCGCCCAGCGGTGGCGTTCTTCGTCGGCGATGAAGGGCGCGGTTTCGGTGAAGCCCAGCGGGTAGTTGTCCCAGGCGGCGATGTCCAGGTCGGCGGCCACGTCGTGGTGGTCGAACTCGGCGAACAGGCCCATGAAGTTGTGCAGCACCGGGCGGCCGGGCGCGTGCTGGCGCAGCAGGTCCACCTGCAGGCGGTTGAAGCGCCGCACTTCGTCAGAAGCAAAACGCCGCCAGTCCAGCGCGTGGGCGGGGAGGGCGCCGGTGGGTTGGCCCACGGGGAAGCCCACCTCGTCGAAGTGGCGCAGCTGCAGGCCCCAGAAGGCCGTGCCCCAGGCTTGGTTCAGCGCTTCCACCGTGCCGTGGCGTTCGGCCAACCAACGGCGGAAGCCGGCCAGCGCGGCGGGGCTGTAGCTCAGCGTGGTGTCGTGGCAGCCGTATTCGTTGTCGGTCTGCCAGGCCACCACGGCCGGGTGCTGGCCGTAGCGCTGGGCCATGGCCTGCACCACGCGCGCTGCGGCTTCGTGCAAGGCCGGGCTGCTGAAGCAGTAGTGGCGGCGCGCGCCAAAGGGCTTGGGCCGGCCTTGGGCGTCCACCGGGGCCACCTCGGGGTGGGCGGCCATCAGCCACACGGGCGGCGAGGCCGTGGGCGTGCCCAGCACCACCTGCAGGCCTTGTGCGGCCAGGGTGGCTATGGCCTCGTCCAGCCAGGCCCAGTCGAACTGGCCGGGCGCGGGTTCCATGCGCGACCAGGCGAACTCGGCGATGCGCACCGTGTCCAGGCCCAGCGCGCGCATCTGCCGCGCGTCTTCGGCCCAGCGTTCACGCGGCCATTGTTCGGGGTAGTAGCACACGCCCAGGCGCAGCGGGGGGGTGGTTTGTTCAGGCACAGCGGGGGCCTGCCGGCCATGCCGCAGGTCCTGGAGTTAAGCGATTAACCGAATTGGAAAGCCTGTGCGGCTGGCTTGTCAACGGCGAGCCAGCGGCCCGGCGGTGGCTGACGACCCCAGACGCCGGGTAAACTGCGAGGTAAAACCTGGGCAGAACGGCGGTGCCTCGGGGGTTTCACCAATTGCCCCTGCCCAGCGTCTTGGGCCCAATCGCGCCAAGCTTAAACGTTTAATCTCGTGACCTCTCCTGAACCCATCCGCCTGGCCCTGCCCGTGGCCCCGCCCGCGCCGGAAACCGGCTTCCTGAACCTGGGCCACCACCAGCACCCCACGCGCCGCCTGGTGGCCAACAGCCGCTGGCTGGCGCTGGACGGTGAACCCTGGCTGCCCATCATGGGCGAGTTCCACTACAGCCGCTGCCCCGCCGAAGAGTGGGCGCTGGAGCTGGCCAAGCTGCGCGCCGGCGGTGTGCAGGTGGTGGCCACCTACGTCATCTGGAACCACCACGAGCCGCACGAAGGCCAGTTCCAGTGGCAGGGCCAGCGCGACCTGGGCCGCTTTGTGGCGCTGGCCGCCGAAGCCGGCTTGCTGGTCTACCTGCGGCCGGGGCCCTGGGTGCACGCCGAGGTGCGGCTGGGCGGCTTCCCGCAGTGGCTGCCGGCCACCGGCCCGCTGCGCTGCAACGACGCCGGCTACCTGGCGCGTGTGGCGCGCTGGTTCGGCGAAGTGGCGGCCCAGGTGCGCGGCCTGCTGTGGCAAGACGGCGGCCCCGTGGTGGGCCTGCAGCTGGAAAACGAATACGGCGCGGTGGGCCCGGGCTGCGGTGCCGAACACATCGCCGAGCTGAAGCGCCTGGCCATCGAAGCCGGCCTGACGGTGCCGCTGTACACGGTGACGGGCTGGCCCACGCTGGACATCCCACCGCGCGAGGTGCTGCCCGTCAGCGGCGCTTATGCCGACGGCTTCTGGCAGGGTTCGCGCGGCCCGCTGCCGCCTTCTGGCGTGTTCTTGTTCAACACCCGCCGTGTCATCGGCGAAATGGGCAACGTGGACGGCACGCCCGCGGCCGGTTTCATCGACCCCGCCTGTTACCCCTTCTGCCTGGCCGAAGCCGGTGGCGGCATGCACCAGAGCTACCACCGCCGCCCGGTGGTGAGCGCCGAAGACGTGGCCGCCACGGCCTTGGTGCAGGTGGGCTCCGGCGCCAATTTGTATGGTTATTACATGTACCACGGGGGCACCAACCCCGTGTGCGACACCGGCCCGCTGAACGAAACCCAGGCCACCGGTTACCCCAACGACGTGCCCGAGTGGGGCTACGACTTCCACGCCCCGCTGGGCCAGTACGGCCAGGTGCGGCCTTCCTGGGGCCGGCTGCGCTTGCTGCACCAGTTCTGCGAGGCCTTTGGCGACGAGCTGGCGCCGCTGCCCGCGGTGTTGCCGGCCGAAGGCCCGTTCGACCCGGCCGACGCCACGCGGCCGCGCGTGGCCGTGCGCGGTGCGGGCGACACGGGGTTTGTGTTCGTGAACCACCACGTGCGCCACCACCCGCTGCCGGCCCTGCCGGACCAACGTTTTGAGGTGCAGACCGCCCACGGCCCGTTGACCTTGCCGCTGCACACCGGCGTGGACCTGCGCCCCGGCATGGCCTTCGTGTGGCCGCTGGGCCAGCGTCTGGGCACGGCACGCCTGGCGCAGGCCACGGTGCAGCCGTTCACACGCTGGGTGCACGAAGGGGCTGTCACCTGGGTGGGCCTGGCGCTGCCCGGTGTGCCGGTGGAACTGCTGTTCGACCGCGCCGGCCTGCGCACGCTGACGGCGCGTGGCACCGTGCTGCGCGACCTGGGCGCGCAGTGGTCGGTGCAGGCCGACGTGACGCACACGCCGCTGGCCCTGCAACTGCAAGACGACACCGGCACGGTACACACCGTGCTGCTGCTGCCGCAGGCCTGGGCTGAACGGGCCTGCCGCGTGCAGCTGGCCGGCCGCTGGCGTTTGCTGCTGGCCAGCCACGCCGCCACCTGGCACGAAGGCCGCGAAGAAGTGACGCTGCTGCGCCCGCTGCACGAAGACGGCCATGTGCGCCTGTTCCCGGCCGATGGCCTGAACGGCAGGCGCGAAACCCTGGGCGTGGAATGGGCGGCCTGGCACTGGGCCGCCGAAACGGGTGAAGCCGCCGGCCCCTGGGCGCTGGACACCACGTTGCAACAAGCCGCCGGCGAACCGCCCGCGCTGCGCTGGGGCCCGCCCGTGGCCTGGCGCGACGGCCCGGTGCCCGAGGTGCCGACAGACGCCGCACACGCGGCGGCCGCACGCTGGCAACTGGCCCTGCCGGCGGCCGCGTTGCCAGCGGCCGGCCAGGCCGACCGGCTGTGGCTGACGCTGGAAACGAGCGGCGACGTGGGCCGCTGGTGGGTGGACGGCCAGGTGGTGGACGACCGCTTTGGCGACGGCACGCCCTGGACCATCGGCCTGGACCGCTGGCCGAGCACGGCACGTTTCGAGCTGACACTGCTGCCGCTGGCCGCAGACCTGCCGGTGTTTCTGGAAGAAGGCGCGCGCGTGCCGGGTGCGGCGCTGCACAGCGCCACCGTCAGCGCAGAACGCCACCACACGGTGAAGGTGCGCTGATGGCTGCTGTTCAACTGCAAGGCGTGGGCAAGGCCTACGGCGCCGTGCAAAGCGTGCACGACGTGAGCCTGGACATCGCCGAGGGCGAGTTCTGTGTCTTCGTGGGCCCCAGCGGCTGTGGCAAGAGCACGCTGCTGCGCATGGTGGCGGGTCTGGAAGACATCACACGCGGTGAGCTGCGCATCGGGGGCCAGCGTGTCAACGAGAAGGCGCCGTCAGAACGCGACGTGGCCATGGTGTTCCAGAGCTACGCGCTCTACCCGCACCTGGACGTGGCCGACAACCTGGGCTTTGCGCTGCAGCTGGCGCGCACGCCGCGCGCCGACATCACCAAGCGCGTGGCCGAAGTGGCGCGGCTGCTGCAGATCGACCACCTGCTCACACGCAAGCCGCGTGAGCTGTCGGGCGGCCAGCGTCAGCGTGTGGCCATCGGCCGTGCGCTGGTGCGCAGCCCCGGTGTGTTCTTGTTCGACGAGCCGTTGTCGAACCTGGACGCGGCGCTGCGTGAACAAACGCGGCGTGAGATCGCCCGCCTGCACCGCGCCCAAGGCCGGGCCAGTTCCATCTACGTCACGCACGACCAGGTGGAGGCCATGACGCTGGCCGACCGCATGGTGTTGCTGCAACCACTGGCGCCGGGCGCCTTGCGTTCCAGCATCGCCCAACAGGGTAAGCCGCTGGAGCTGTACCACCGCCCCCGCAACAAGTTCGTGGCCGGCTTCTTGGGTTCGCCGCGCATGAACTTCGTGCCGGCCGCCGTGCAGTCGCGCAGCGCCAGTGGCGTGGTGTTGCAGCTGGTGGACGGCAGCGCCGTGGTGCTGCCGGTGGACGCCAGCCGCTTGGCCCTGGGCGAGCCCGTCACGCTGGGCTTGCGCCCTGAACACCTGCAGGCCGTGCCGCCCGAGGGCCGCCCCGGCTTCACCACGCCGCTGGTGGGCCAGGTGCAGTGGCTGTAACAGCTGGGCGACCAGACCCTGGCCTACCTGGACGGCCCCGGCACCGAGCTGGTGGTGTGCCTGGAACCCGGCGACACGCCCGCGGCCGGCCACACGCTGCACCTGGCCGCGCCACTGGCCCAGGCCCATGTCTTCGGCGCCGACGGCGAAGCGGTGCCGGCATGTTGAAGCGGCGCGGCGCTTTGGTGGCCGGTGTGGCGGCGGCGGTGTGGCCGCTGCAGGCCGTGCGCGCGGCCACGGCCGCGCCGGAGCTGTCGGTGTGGATCAACGCCGACAAGGGCCATGCCGGCATCAGCCAGATCGGCGAGGCGTTCACGCGCGAGACCGGTGTGCCGGTGCGCGTGAGCCACCCGGAAAACGGCATCTCGAAGTTTGAACAGGCGGCGGCCGCGGGCAAGGGGCCGGACATCTGGATCTGGCCGCACGACCGCGCGGGCAGCTGGGCCACCTCGGGCTTGATTCGCCCGGTGGCGCCTTCGCTGCGCGTGCGCGAAGCCATCGCGCCGCTGGCCTGGTCGGCCTGGCGCCTGGGTGGCCGCACCTGGGGCTGGCCCATCGCTTTGGAAAGCGTGGCGCTGATCGTCAACCGCGCCCTGGTGCCCCAAGTGCCCAGCACCTGGGACGAGGTGATTGCGCTGGACCAGCGCCTGCGCCCACAGGGGCGGCGCGCCATCATGTGGCCGTACAACGAGTTCTATTACGCCTACGGCCTGGTCAGCGCCGACGGTGGTTATGCCTTCCCGCGCCGGCCCGACGGCAGCTGGGACGGCGCGCGCAACGGCATCGCCAACCCTGGCTCGCGCCGCGGCATGGCCATGCTCAAGCGCCTGGTGGACGAAGGTGTGGTGCCACGCACGGCCACTTACGCCGAAAGTGAGGCGGCAATGAACGAAGGCCGCGTGGCGATGACGATCAACGGCCCCTGGGCCTGGAACAACCTGCGGCAAAGCAAGCTGGACGTGGTGGCCGCACCGCTGCCTGGCCTGGGCCGTGGCCCCGGCCGGCCCATGGTGGGCGTGCTGGGCGCGATGATCACCACCGCCAGCCGGCAACCGGTGCTGGCGGCGGAGTTCATCGAACGCTGGCTGCTGTCGGCCCCCGGCCTGCAGGCCATGCACGACGCCGTGCCGCTGGGCGTGCCGGCCGACCTGGCCCTGCTGCAGCGCCTGCGCAGCAGCGACCCGCTGGTGGCCGGCACGCAAGCCGCCGCCACGCAGGGCGAGCCCATGCCCAACATCCCGGAGATGGCGCGTTACTGGACGGCGATGAACGCCGCCGTGCAAAGCATCACCCAGGGCCGTGAAACCGTGGACGACGCCTTGGTGCGCGCCGCACGCCGTGTGTCGGGGGCCGCATGATGGACCGCAGCCGCTACACGGCTTGGGTGCTGCACAGCGTGGGTGCGGTGCTGGTGCTGGGCCTGCTGGTGCTGGCCCAGCAGTTGTTGGTGTTGCGTGAACCGGCCGGGGCCGCGGCCTTGCTGGTGGCCGCCGGTTTGTTGGTGCTGGTGCAGTTGTCGCGCCGGCTGCAGGCCTGGCGTTATGTGCTGCCGGGTGTGCTGGCGGTGGGCGTGTTCGTGGTGCTGCCCATGGCCTTCACCGTGGTCATCAGCCTGACGAACTACAGCGCGCGCCATCTGCTGTCGTTCGAACGTGCCACGGCCGTGCTGCTGGCGCGCACCGACAGCCAGGGCCTGGGCATGGACCTGGCCTTGCGCCGCGCCGGCACGGGCCTGCAGGCCAGTCTGGTGGCCGACGACGGCGCGCGTTGGCACAGCGCGGTGTTCACGCTGCCCGCCAGCGAGGTGCCGTTGACGGCCGGTGAAGCGCCTGCCCACACCACACCGGAACTCACGGCCCGCGAACGGGTGGACCTGCTGCCGCAGCTGCAGGCCCTGGCCTTCACCACGCCCGACGGCCAGCGTTGGCAGCTGGCGGGTTTGTCGCGGGTGGCCGACCAGGCCCCGCGTTACCGCGCGCTGGACGAACACCGCCTGCAAGACCTGGCCGATGGCAGCACCGTGGTGGCCGACCTGGAAGCCGGCTTCTGGCGCGACGCCCAGGGCCGGCCGCTGGAGCCGGGTTTCCGCACCACGGTGGGCGTGGACAACTACACGCGCATCTTTGGCGACAGTCGCTTCCTGCAGCCTTTCGGGCGTGTGTTCGCGTGGACCGTCAGCTTCGCGGCGCTGAACACGCTGTTCACCTTCGGCCTGGGGCTGTTCTTCGCGGTGGCGCTGTCGTGGCCGGCGCTGCGTGGGCGCGGTGTGTACCGCACGCTGCTGTTCCTGCCTTATGCCGTGCCGGCTTTCATCAGCATCCCCATCTTCCGCGGGCTGTTCAACGAGAACCTGGGCGAGATCAACCTGGTGCTGGACATGCTGTTCGGCGTGCGCCCGGGTTGGTTCAGCGACGCCACCTTGGCGCGCAGCATGGTGCTGCTGGTCAACACCTGGCTGGGTTACCCGTACATGATGATCTTGGCCATGGGGCTGCTGAAGGCCATCCCCGAAGACCTGTACGAAGCCTCGGCCCTGGCCGGTGCCAAGCCCTGGGACAACCTGTGGCGCATCACCTTGCCGCTGGTGGCGCGGCCCATGGCGCCGCTGCTGGTGGCTTCTTTCGCGGCCAACTTCAACAACTTGACGCTGATCGCGTTGCTGACCGAAGGCGCGCCCGACTACCTGGACACCGAGGTGCCCGTGGGTGCCACCGACCTGCTGGCCAGCTACACCTACCGCATCGCTTTCAACGACGGTGGGCAGAACTACGCGCTGGCCTGTGCGATCTCGACCGTGGTGTTCCTCATCGTCGCGCTGCTGGCCATGTTGAACCTGCGCCTGTTCGGCGCGCGCAAATGACCACCAGCCCCCAAGGAGACCGGCCATGGCCATGGTGTTGAAGGCTTCAGACCGCTGGCGCGTGTGGGCGCTGCACGCATTTCTGGTGGTGTTCATCGCGGCCAGCCTGGCGCCGCTGTTGATGATCGTCAGCATCTCGCTGCGGCCCGGCAACTTCGCCGG
>JBKCUM010000176.1:0-8200 GCA_046318395.1 Rubrivivax sp. | reverse complement strand
GGTGACGAACTCGGTGTTCGAAGCCAACTTCTTCGACAAACGCTACCAGCCCAGCTTGGTGCAGCGTGAGATGGTCGATGGCGGCCTGTTCGGCCGCAAGACCGGCCGCGGTTTCTACCGCTACCCCGACGGCCTGCCCAGCTTCGAAGCCGCGCCCACCCCGGGCCCGTCGCGCACCGGCGCCGGCCTGCAAACGCCCCAGGGCCTGCTGCTGCCCACCGACGGCCGCACAGCCGCACAGCGTGCGCGCGAAGCCGGCACGCGCGACCTGCTGGTCTTCGACCGGGCCTTGCATGCCAGCGGCACCCTGGCCGTGGCGGCCGCCCCCGGTTGCAGCGCCGCCTGGCAGCAACAAGCCCTGGCCTGGCTGACCGAACAAGGCCACACCCCGGTGCTGGTGGCCGACACCCCCGGCTTGGTGGTGGCGCGCACGCTGGCCATGCTGGTGAACGAAGCGGCCGACGCCGTGCTGCAAGGCGTGTGCACACCGCAAGGCGCCGACGCGGCCATGAAGCTGGGTGTGAACTACCCCGCCGGCCCCTTCGAATGGCTGGCCGGCTGGGGTGCCGCCCACGTGGTGCAGGTGCTGCAGGCGCTGGACACCTGCTACCGCGGCGAGCGCTACCGCGTCAGCCCCTGGCTGCAACGGCAGTTGTAGGCCGAATACCCTGCGGCCACAGGGGCTGGGACATACTGCGGAACCCTGGAACCGCCACCACCCCACGCCCATGACCGCACGACTGGCCCGCCACGAAGTCCCCGTTGAAACCACCTGGAACCTCGACGACCTGTTCGCACGGGAAGCCGACTGGGAAGCCGAATTCCAGGCCATCGACCAGGCCCAAGCGGCGCTGACCCGCTTCCAAGGCCGGCTGGGCCAGGACGCCGCCACGCTGCTGGCCGCCCTGACTGCGGTGGAAGACGTGCAGGCCCGGCTGATGCGCGTGGGCACCTTCGCCTACCTGCGCAACGCCCAAGACGGCACCCACCCGCCCTACCAGGCGGCCGTGGCCCGGGTGGCCGCGTTGCAGGCCCGGGTGGACGCCAACAGCAGCTTCGTCGACGCCGAAGTTCTGGCCCTGCCCGAAGGCCGGCTGGAACAACTGATGGCCCAGGAACCGGGGCTGGCCGACTTCCAGGTGCCCTTGAACCTGCTGCTGGCCCAGCGCCCGCACCGCCTGGGCGCCGAGACCGAACGGGTGCTGGCCGCGCTGGGCGAAGTGACCGACGCGCCCTACATGGTCTACAGCCGCGCCAAGAGCGGCGACATGCAGTTCGCGCCCTTCACCGACGCCGCCGGCCAGACGCACGCCAACTCCTTCAACGGCTTCGAGTCGAACTACGAAACCCACGCCGACACCAGCGTGCGCCGCGGCGCCTGGGCCTCGTTCACCGCCGGGCTGAAGGGCTACCAGCAGACCTTCGCCGCCACCTTCGCCACCGAACTGAACAAGAACGTGGCGCTGGCCAAGCTGCGGGGTTACGCCAGCACCGAGGCCTGCCTGCTGCAGCCGCACCAGATTCCGCAGCCGGTGTACACCCACATCCTGGACATCATCCAAGCCGAGCTCGCGCCCCACATGCAGCGTTATGCGCGCCTGCGCCAACGGGTGCTGGGCCTGGACGAACTGCTGTACTGCGACATCAAGGCGCCGCTGGACCCGGACTACAACCCGCCGGTGTCTTATGAAGAGGCCAGCACGCTGATCTTGGACGCGCTGGCCGTGATGGGGCCCGACTACCAAGCCTTCGCACGCCGCGCACTCACCGAACGCTGGGTGGACCGCGCCGACAACATCGGCAAGTCCTCCGGCGCCTTCTGCGCCTCGCCTTATGGCGTGCACCCGTACATCTTGATCACGTGGTCCAACACCATGCGCAACGTGTTCACGCTGGCGCACGAGCTGGGCCACGCCCGCCACTTCGGCCTGGCCATGCAGCACCAGCGCTACACGAACATGCGGCCGGCCATGCCCTTCATCGAAGCGCCGTCCATCATGAACGAGATGCTGCTGGCGCAGCACATCCTGGGCCAGGCGCAAGACCAGCGCCTGCGCCGCTCGGTCATCATGCAGGTGCTGGGCACCTACCACCACAACTTCGTGACCCACCTGCTGGAGGCCGAGCTGCAGCGGCGTGTCATCGCCATGGCCGAAGGTGGCCAGGCCATCACCGCAGCGCTGCTGAACCAGACCAAGGGCGAGGTGCTGGCGCGTTTCTGGGGCGACACGGTCACACTGGACGACGGTGCCCGAATGACCTGGATGCGCCAGCCGCACTACTACATGGGCCTGTACCCCTACACCTACGCCGTGGGCCTGGTGGCCAGCACGGCCATGGGGCTGAAGGTGCAGGCCGAAGGCGCGCCCGCCGTGCAGCGCTGGCTGCAGGTGCTGAAGGCCGGTGGCACACAGCCACCGCTGGCGCTGCTGCAGCACGCCGGCATAGCCCTGCACACGCCGCAGCCCATCCACGACGCCGTGGCCTATGTGGGGCGTTTGATCGACGAGCTGGAAGCTTCGTTCGGCTGAAACCACACGGTGTGCGGCGCGCCCTTGAAACCGGCGCGGCCGCACGCAGATGGTGGACGGGAAGTGAAGGCCGCCGGCCGCGCGCTGTCCCGTCGAAAGGTGTGCCTTGGACGTCTTGTGGTGGCTGCTCAGCGCGGCCTTGATCGTGGCGGGGCTGTTGGGCACGGTGTTGCCGGTGCTGCCGGGCACGGCCCTGGTGCTGGGCGGCATCGTGCTGGGCGCGTGGATCGACAACTTCACCCGCGTGGGCCCCTGGCCGTTGACGGCCATCGCCGTGATGGCCGTGCTGGCCTGGGTGCTGGACTACGTGGCCGCGCTGCTGGGCGCCCGCCGCGCCGGCGCCAGCCGCCAAGCCCTGGTGGGCGCGGCCCTGGGCACGGTGGTGGGCCTGTTCATGGGCCTAGTGGGTGTGCTGTTCATGCCGCTGGTGGGTGCAGCCGTGGGCGAGTACATCGCACGCCGCAACGAAGAACGGGCGCTGAAAGTGGGCCTGGCCACCTGGCTGGGCATGCTGGTGGGCCTGGTGGCCAAGGTGGTGCTGGGGTTCATGATGGTGGGCGTGTTCCTGGGCGCCTTGGTGTTCTGAACACCGCAGACAGGGCCTGCACCCCGCGGGCCCTGCCCCCGCCGCTGATGGCCCCGTGCACCGACCATGAATGCCCCGCTGCGCCACACTGGCAGCCACCCTCCCTGAACCCTTCCACCGCCTGAGGAACCGCACCATGAGCGCCCAGTCCATGCTTGACCAACTGCTGCGCCAGGGCCTGAGCCTGTTGCAAGGCCAGGGCCAGGGCCAGCCCCAAGGCGTGCCCGGCCAGCACCGGCCCGCCACCCCACCGGCGCAGGCCCACCGCCCCGGCGGCGGCCGCCCTGGCACCGACTGGGGCACCTTCGGTGCCGGCGCGGCCAGCGGTGCCGCGGCCACCGGCGCTTTAGGCCTGTTGCTGGGCAGCAAACAGGCGCGGCGTTATGCCGGCAAGGCGGTGAAGTACGGCGGCATCGCCGCCATCGGCTTGATGGCCTACAAGGCCTACCAGCACTGGCAGGCGCAAAACGGCGCCAGCGCTGGCGCAGGCGCCGCCCCGGGGGCCACGCCGGCCCCGCTTCAGCCCGCCCCGCAGGCCCTGCCGGCGCCCACGCCCGCGGTGTTTGCCACCACGGTGGACCGCCTGGACGGCGCCCCCGCCGAAACGCACAGCCGCGCGATGCTGGTGGCCATGGTGGCCGCGGCCAAGGCCGATGGCCACCTGGACTCGCGTGAGCGCAGCCTGCTGGACGCCGAACTGGGTCGCCTGGCCGGCGACCACGCGCTGCGCCAGTGGCTGGACACCGAACTGCAGCGCCCGCTGGACCCGGCCCAGGTGGCGCAGGCCGCACAAGGCGACCCGGCCTTGGCCGCCGAGATGTACCTGGCCAGCCTGCTGGTGGCCGACGATCAAAGCTTCATGGAACGCGCCTACCTGGAAGAACTGGCGCGCCAACTGGGCCTGGCACCGGGCCTCAAGGCCCAGCTGGAAGCACAGGCCGCCGAAGCCTGAATCGGCTGCACTGCACCTGCCGGGCCGCGCCCGGCAGGTGCTTCAGAACGGGTAGTGCCGTTCGCCGCTTTGCACCGTCACCCAACGCAGTTCGGTGAACTCCGCGATGCCGGCCTGGCCGCCAAAACGGCCGTAGCCCGAGCCCTTCACACCGCCGAAAGGCATTTGCGCTTCGTCGTGCACCGTGGGGCCGTTGATGTGGCAGATGCCACTTTCAATGCGTTGGGCCAGGGCCAAGGCACGCGCGGTGTCGCGGCTGAAGATGGCGGCCGACAGGCCGTAGGCGTTGTCGTTGGCGCAGGCCACAGCAGCCTCGTCGCCGTCCACACGAACGATGCACTTCAGCGGGCCGAAGGTCTCTTCGTGGTAGACCCTCATTTGCGGCGTCACGTGGTCCAGCACCGTGGCCGGCATCAGCGTGCTGTCGGCCGGGCCGCCGCAAAGCAGCTTGGCGCCTTTTTGCAGGGCGTCGGCGATCAGCGCGTTGCAGTGCTCCACCGTGCCCGGGCCCACCACCGAGCCCAGCACCACCGGCTGGGGCTGGCGCGGGTCGCCCAGCGGCAGGCTGCGCGCCTTCTTGGCGAGCATCGCGGCGAAGTCGTCGGCCACGCGGCCGTCGACCACGATGCGCTCGGTGCTCATGCAGATCTGGCCGCTGTTCATGAAACTGCCGAAGGTGGCCGCGTCCACGGCGGCCTTCAGGTCGGCGTCGTGCAGCACCAGCAGCGGGGCCTTGCCGCCCAGTTCCAGCACGGCGGGCTTCAGGTGTTTGGCGCAGGTCACCGCGATCAGCTTGCCCACGCGCGTGCTGCCGGTGAAGTTCACACGGCGCACGGCCGGGTGGGCCACGATGGCCTCTACCACCGCGGCGGCGTCGGCCGGTGCGTTGGTGATGTAGTTCAACACGCCCGGCGGGAAGCCCGCGTTCTGGAAAGCCTGGGCGATCAGCTGGTGCGTGCGCGGGCAGTTTTCGCTGCCCTTGAAGACCACGGTGTTGCCACAGGCCAGAGGCACACACAGCGCACGCACGCCCAGGATGACCGGGGCGTTCCAGGGCGCGATGCCCAGCACCACACCGGCCGGCTGGCGCAGGCCCATGGCCAGGCTGCCGGGTACGTCGGACGGGATGACCTGGCCGCTGATCTGCGTGGTCAGCGCCGCGGCTTCGCGCACCATGCCGGCGGCCAGGTGCACGTTGAAGCCGGCCCACAGGCCGGTGGCGCCGGTCTCTGCGGCCACGGCGGCGATGAACTGCGGCGTCAGCGCTTCCAGCGCGTCGGCGGCTTTCAGCAGCAGCGCGCGGCGTTCACCAGGGCCCGTGTGGCGCCAGGTCTGGAAGGCCTGGGCCGCGGCGTCCACGGCGGCCAGCGCGTCGGCCGTGCTGGCGGCGGGTGCACGCGTGGCCACCTGGCCGTCCAGCGGGTTGCAGCGCTCAAAACTGGCGCCGCCGGCGGCGCCCACGGCCAGGCCGTTGATGAGCATGGTGATGTCGGTGTCGGCAGAGGTCATGGGGGGTTCCTGGTTTGCAGACTCGTTGATGGGGTTGGTGTTGGATGCGGTGGAGGCTGGCGCTGCAGGGCTGGCGGCTGCCCCGGTGCCCAGGTAGGCCTGGCGCACCACGCTGCTGCGCGCCAGCAGGCTGGCCGGGCCGCTGGCCACCAGCTGGCCGCGTTCCAGCACGTAGCCGCGGTCGGCCACGGCCAGGGCCTTGCGCACGTTCTGCTCCACCATCAGCACGGTGGTGCCGGCGTCGGCGATGCGGCGGGCAATGGCCAGCAGTTCGTCCACCATCTTGGGCGCCAGGCCCAGCGAGGGTTCGTCCAGCATCAGCAGGCGCGGGCCGCTCATCAGCGCACGCGCCACGGCCACCATCTGCTGTTCGCCGCCGCTCATGGTGCCGGCCAGTTGGTGGGCACGCTGGCGCAGCTTGGGGAAGTCGGTGAAGGCCTGTTCCAGGCGCTGGGCGCGTTGTTCCGGGGTGCTGAGCCAACCGCCCAACTCCAGGTTGTCGCGCACCGACATCTGCGGGAACAGCTGCCGGCCTTCGGGCACCAGGGCGATGCCACGCCGCACGATGTCGGCCGTGCTGGCCGTGGGCGCGATGGCCTGCCCGTTCAGCTGCAGCTGGCCCTGGCGGGGCAACAGGCCGGCGATGGCCTTCAACAAGGTGGTCTTGCCGGCGCCGTTGGGGCCCAGGATGACGGTCAGCCCCGGCGCGGCTTCCAGGTTCAGCCCACGCAGCACCAGGAAGCGGCCGTAGCCTGCGCTCAGGTCCTGCACCTTCAGGTGGGCGGCCGGCGCGCTGGCCGTGGCACCGTGGGCCACCAGGTGGTTCAGTTCGTTCTTCATGCGGCTTCCGCCATTTCGTCGCCCAGGTAGGCCTCGATGACCTCGGGGTTGCGCACCACTTCAGAAGGCAGGCCGTCGGCGATCTTGCGGCCCTGGTGCAGCACCAGCACCCGCTCCACGTGGCGCATCAGCGTGGTGACGGCGTGTTCGATCCAGATCACCGTCAGGTCCAGTTCACCGCGCAGGCGGCGGATCAGCTGCGCCATGGCCTCCACCTCGGCTTCGGTCAGGCCAGCGGCCACTTCGTCCAGCAGCAGCAGCTTGGGGCGCGTGGCCAGGGCCATGCCGATCTCCAACAGCCGCTGCTGGCTGGGCGTGATGGCCGCGGCCGGCCAGGCCGCTTGATCGCGCAGGCCGATCAGGCCCAGGATGCTGGCCTCGTCTTGCAGCAGCGGCGGCGCGCTGCGCTGGCGGCCGGCGAACTGCAGACCAAAACCCACGTTGGCGGCCACGCTCAATTCGGCAAACACCCGCGGCGTCTGGAAGGTGCGCGCAATGCCTTGTTGCGCGAAGCGGTGCGGCCCGGCGCCGGTGAGCCGGCGGCCACCGGCGTGCAGTTCACCGCCCGTGGGTGTCACCACGCCCGACAAGGCGTTGAAGAAGGTGGTCTTGCCGGCGCCGTTGGGGCCGATGATGCCCACCAGTTCACCGGGCGCAAAAGCCGCGCTGACGTTGTCCACAGCCGTCAGGCCGCCGAAGCGCACCGTCACGCCACGCGCTTCCAGCAAGGGGTGGCCGTTCATGCCGAGGCTCCGTTTTTCTTGGCGCGGCCTGGCCACAGGCCGGCCAGGCTGGCGCCCCAGGCGCTGAAGGTCTCGCGGCGCAGCGAAGCCAGGCCGCCTGGCAGGTACAGCACACACAAGATCAGCAGCAGGCCCAGCGCCATCATGTAGACCTGCGGCGCTTGCAGGCGCAGGGTCTCGGCCAGCACGCTGAAGACCACGGCCGCGATCAGCGGGCCCCACAGCGTGGCCGCGCCGCCGATCAAGGCGATCAACACCGTCTGGAAACCGATGAAGGGGTTGAAGACGGTGGCGGGGTCGATGTAGGTCCAGCGCACGCTCATGGCCGCGCCGGTGGCGCCGGCAAAAGCCGCGATCAACACAAAGCCCGCGGTCTTCACCCAGCGGGTGTGGACGCCCAGGGTCTGCGCGCGTTGTTCGTCTGCGCCAATGCCGGCCAGCGCCAGGCCAAAGCGGCTGCGCCGCACGGCGATGGACGTGGCCACGGCCAGCACCGCCAGGCCCAGCACCGTCAGGTACACGGTGTTGGCCTCGGGCACCACGGTGAGCACCCGGCCCACGGTGCCGGTGACCTGCTTTTCCCAGTAGGTGATGGCGTGGCGGATCAGCTCCGTCATGCTGAAGGTGAGCACCGCGAAGTAGGTGCCACGCAGGTGCAGCACGGCGGCGCCCATCACCAGCGCCACCAGGGCCGCGACACCGGCGCCGGCCGCGATGACACCGGCCCAGCCGAGGTCCTCGATGAAGATGGCGCTGAAGTAGGCGCCGATGCCGAAGAAGGCCGCCGTGGCCAGCGAGAGGTAGCGCGTGGTGCCGCAGAACAGCGTCCAGCTGGTGGCCAGCGCCACGTACATCAGGCAGGTGAGCGCCATCGACACCGCAAACTCGCTGCCCCAGTGCGGCACGGCCATCGCCCAGCCGGCCAGCGCGAACAGCACCAGCACGTCGCGGCCGAGCAGCGTCTTGTCGAGCAGCATCAGTGCACTCCGGAGCCGCAAGGCCCAGCAGAAGCCGCGGAACCGGCTTCGCCGGGCCGCTG
>JBKCUM010000175.1:0-7037 GCA_046318395.1 Rubrivivax sp. | reverse complement strand
TGAGCACCCGTTCAGGGTCATCAAGCAGCAGTTCGGGTACGCCAAAGTGCGCTACCGGGGCTTGGCCAAGAACACCGCGCGGCTGACCATGCTGGTCGCGCTGGGCAATCTGTGGATGGCGCGCCGGCAACTGATGGGGTCGCAGGGATGAGTGCGCCCGCAAAGCGCGTGGGGGCCACCCCAGCGCCGGCAATTACGGGCCGTGAGGCGTGGATCGACGGCAAATGGCCTGGGGTTTGCGCATCACGACATATTGATGGACTGCCTGCCCTCATCGAGCGTTATGAACGGGGTTTTGCAGACCTTCCTTAGGCGTGACGAGCTGGTTTGCGCTGTTGCCGGCTCGGGTGTCGTAACCCCTTAAATGTCTGCTTTCAGTTGTAGGTGTTCCCGAAGTAATCCATTAGCGCTGGCAAGTCGAAGGCTGACGCCTTGGCTCTTTGTTGACAGCGAGTTGTTGCCGCGACTTAAAACGCGCGCCAAAAAGTTGACGGCGAGTTGTGAGAATTAACTGTGAGTTGTCAAAAGACAGGCTCGGGCAGCGCTTGCGCTGCCCCCCGCGCTCAGGTGATGGGCGCCGGGTTGAACAGCACCAGGGCGTTGTGCAGCTTCCAGCGTTCGGCCCAGGTGCGGTGTTCGCCGCTGGCCACTTTCAGCAGCAGCTCGAACATCGCCCAGCCGGCTTCTTCCACGGTTTGTTCACCGTCGGCGATGCGGCCGGCGTTCACGTCCATCAGGTCGTGCCAGCGGCGCGCCAAATCGCTGCGTGTGGCCACCTTCACCACCGGGCACTCGGCCAGGCCGTAGGGCGTGCCGCGGCCGGTGGTGAAAACGTGCAGGTTCATGCCGGCGGCCAACTGCAGCGTGCCGCAGATGAAGTCGCTGGCCGGCGTGGCGGCGTAGACCAGGCCACGTTGGTCGGGCCGCAGTTTTTCGCCCGGGCGCAGCACGTGGTTGATGGCCGCACTGCCGCTCTTGACGATGCTGCCCATGGCCTTTTCGGTGATGTTGCTCAGGCCCCCGGCCTTGTTGCCGGGCGTGGTGTTGGCCGCGCGGTCGACGCGGCCGCGTTCCAGGTACTGGTCGTACCAGGCCAGTTCGCGCACGATCGCCTCGGCCACCTCGGGGGTGGCGGCGCGGCTGGTCAGCTGTTCCACGGCGTCGCGCACCTCGGTGTTCTCGCTGAACATCACGGTGGCGCCGGCGCGCACCAGCAGGTCGGCGCAGAAGCCCACGGCCGGGTTGGCGGTGACGCCGCTGAAGGCGTCGCTGCCGCCGCACTGCACGCCCACCACCAGTTCGCTGGCCGACACGGTCTCGCGGCGGCGCGCGTTCAGCCTTTCCAGGTGCGGGCGGGCGCGCGCGACGATGTCGTCCAGCATGGACATGAAGCCCACATGTTCTTCGGCCTGCAGGCACACCGTGTCGGGGCCGGCGGCCGGGTCGCGTTCGTCCACCAGCGGGAAGCTGCCCGGCGGCAGCAGGCGTTCGGGCTGCAGCTTCTCGCAGCCCAGGCTGACCACCATCACCTCACCGCCGAAGTTGGGGTTCAGGCTGATGTGGCGCAGCGTGCGGATGGGGATCACGGCGTCGGGTGCGTCGATGGCCACGCCGCAGCCGTAGCTGTGTTCCAGGCCCACCACGTCGTCCACGTTCGGGTACAGCGGCAGCAGCTCGGCGCGGGTGCGCGCCACGGCCTGCGCCACCACGCCGGCCACACACTGCACCGTGGTGGTGATGGCCAGCAGGTTGCGCGTGCCCACGCTGCCGTCGGCGTTGCGGTAGCCCTGGAAGGTGTAGCCGGTCAACGGTGCGGCCGCAGGCGGGGGCACGGTGGCCATCGGCAAGCCTTGCAGTTCGCGTGCGGCGGGCAGCTGCAGCAGGCGTTCGTGCACCCAGCTGCCCGCGGGAATGGCCTTCAGCGCGGTGCCGATGGGCACGTTGTAGCGGCGCACCTCGGCGCCTTCGGGCAGGTCCACCAGCGCCACCTTGTGGCCTTGTGGCACCTTCTCGCGCAGCACCAGGCCGGCGCCGGGCACGCCCGGTGGCAGCACGGTGCCGGCGGGCAGGCCGCCGTCGTTGGCGACGATGGCCACGTGGTCTTGGTCGTGCATGCGCAGCGTCAGCGGGGGGCGGGGGGCGTTCATGGGGCGGGCTTCACCGGGGCAGGGCGGGCAAGGCTTGTTGGTAGAGTGGCGGCGGGCGCTTGTGGTGTGTCGTAGGTTGTCGTACAACCAAAGCGCGAACGGACTTTAAATCAGCGACCCGGCCCAATGCCTGGGGTAAACACGGACACGGCATGAACGGGTGCTCGGCATGAACAGCGAAGTGGCCACGCGCCGCAAACCACGCAGCCTGGCGCTGGACCTGGTGGACGCCCTGGGCGGCCGCATCCGAGAAGGGCAGCTGTCGCCCGGCGACAAACTGCCCACTGAAGCGGCCATCATGGCCGAGTTCAGCGTCAGCCGCACCGTGGTGCGCGAGGCCATCAGCAAGCTGCAGGCCGCGGGCCAGGTGGAAACGCGCCACGGCATCGGCACCTTCGTGCTGGGCACCGGCCCGGCGCCGGGTTTCGCCATCTCGCCCGAGCAATACAACACCCTGCGCGACGTGGTGGCCGTTTTGGAACTGCGCATCGGCGTGGAAACCGAAGCCGCGGCGCTGGCCGCGCAGCGCCGCACCGAGGACAACCTGGTCCGCCTGCGCCAGGCGCTGGAAGCCCTGGTGGCCGGCGTGGAAGCCGGGCAGGACACCGTGGCCGCCGACTTCCAGTTCCACCTGGAGGTGGCGCGCGCCACGCAGAACAGCCATTTCGCCGACCTGATCAGCACCCTGGGCAGCATGATCATTCCGCGCGCCCGTCTGGTGGAGCCGGCCGGCGAAGGCGGCGGCGCCAACCCCGAACGCCAGGCCTACCTGCGCCGGGTGAACGCCGAACACGAGAGCATCTTCGACGCCATCAGTGCCCAGGACAGCGAAGCCGCGCGCGCGGCCATGCGCACGCACCTGGTGAACAGCCGGGAGCGCCGGCGGCGCGTGGACGGGCAGCCCGCGCGCTGAAGGCGGCCGCGCCGGCGCCGGACCCGCGCGCCTCGCGTTAACCCTGATTTCTGGGTGCTTGCTTAGTTGCACGATGACTGACGACAAGAGGCGCAAGCGCTTGTCCACTTGCAACCCGCCGCAGCCCGCGCCTGCGGCCACCGAGAAAGCCACGCCATGTCGCCCCAAGAACTGAAAAGCGTGCTGCAAGCCGGCCTGCTGTCCTTCCCGCTGACCGACTTCGACGCCGACCTGCGTTTTGCGCCCAAGCCCTACGCGGAACGCCTGGAATGGCTGCAGCCCTACGGCGCTTCGGCGCTGTTCGCCGCCGGTGGCACGGGCGAGTTCTTCTCGCTGGCGCCGGCCGAGTACAGCGACGTCATCCGCGTGGCGCTGGACACCTGCCGCGGCCGCACGCCCATCATCGCTGGCGCGGGCGGTGGCACCACGCTGGCCATCCAGTACGCACAAGAAGCCGAACGCCTGGGCGCGCAGGGCATCCTGCTGCTGCCGCACTACCTGACCGAGGCCACGCAGGCCGGCCTCATCGCCCACGTGGAAGCCGTGTGCAAGGCCGTGAAGATCGGCGTCATCGTCTACAACCGCGGCGCCTGCAAGCTCACGCCGGCCAGCCTGCTGGTGCTGGCCGAACGCTGCCCCAACCTCATCGGCTTCAAGGACGGCCTGGGCGACATCGAGAAGTTCGTCGCCATCCGCCAGACCCTGGGCGAACGTTTCGCCTACCTGGGTGGCCTGCCCACGGCCGAGGTGTTTGCCGGGGCCTACAAGGCCATGGGCTGCCCGGTGTATTCGTCGGCGGTTTTCAACTTCATCCCGAAGACGGCCATGGCCTTCTACAACGCCCACGCCGCGAACGACACCGCCACCTGCAACCAGCTGGTGCGCGACTTCTTCCTGCCGCTGGTGAACCTGCGCAACAAGGGCGAGGGTTATGCCGTGTCCATGGTGAAGGCCGGCGCCACGCTGGTGGGCCACTCGGCCGGCCCGGTGCGCCCGCCGCTGTCGGAGCTGTCCGGCGCCGAAGTGGAAGAGCTGCGCGCGCTGATCCAGAAGCTGGGCCCGCAATAAGACCCGCCCCCCCGTTAGACCCCTTAGGAGACAACGATGAACCTGCACAAGATGCTCGGCGCCCTGGCCCTGACGGCCACGGCCACCCTGCTGCCCGTGGCCACGGCCCTGGCGCAAGCCTGGCCGGCGAAACCGGTGACGCTGGTGGTGCCGTTCCCGCCCGGCGGCGCCAGCGACAGCGTGGCGCGCACGCTGGGCAACCACCTGCAAGAACGCCTCAAGCAGACCTTCGTGGTGGAAAACAAGGCCGGCGCCACCGGCACCATCGGCGCGGCCCAGGTCAAGCGCGCACCGGCCGACGGCAGCACCTTCCTGGTCACCTCGCTGGGGCCCTTGGTCATCGCGCCGCACCTGCTGAAGAACGTGCCTTACGACGCCGGCAAGGACTTCGACTACATCACCGTGGCCGTGCAAGCGCCCAACGTGCTGGTGGTGCCCGCGGCCTCGCCGCACAAGACCCTGGCCGACGTCCTGGCCCACCTGAAGGCCCAGCCCGAGAAGATGACGTTTGCGTCCTCGGGCAACGGTTCTTCCGACCACCTGACGGCCGAACTCTTCTGGCTGCAGACCGGCACCACCGGTGTGCACGTGCCCTACAAAGGCGGCGGCCCCGCCATCAGCGACCTGCTGGGCGGGCAGGTGGACGCGGGGTTCATGAACATCAACTCCGTCATCCAGCACATCAACGCCGGCAAGCTGAAGGTGCTGGCCATCACCAGCGAAAAACGTTCGCCGCTGCTGCCGCAGGTGCCGACCTTGGGCGAATCCGGCGTGAAGGGGGCCGACGTGCAGTCCTGGCAGGCCGTGGTGGCGCCCAAGGGCCTGCCGGCCGACGTGCGCAACAAGATGCACGAAGCCCTGGTGGCGGCGCTGAACGACCCCAAGATCCGCGCGCAGTTCACCGGCGTGGGCCTGGAGATCGTGGCCAACACGCCTGAGCAGTTCGTGGCTTTTCAGCAGCGTGAGAACGCACGCTGGAAGCAGCTGATCGAGGCCCGAAAGATCACCGCAGACTAGAAGTTGGCCCCCGAGCTCGCTGGCGCTCGCTACCCCCCGAGGGGGCCGGGCAGCTGGCGGACCGGCGGAGCCGGTTCCGCGGCTGCTGCTGGACGGACGCGGCGCTGCGCGGCCGCTTGACGGGCGCGGCGCTGCGTGGTCGCTGGTTTGAACTGTTGGGAGTGCTGATTTGTCTTCAATGTCTTCACCTGTCATCACGGCGTTGCGGGCCATTCCGGTGGCGGGCCGCGACGGCATGTTGTTGAACCTGAGCGGTGCGCACGCGCCGTTCTTCACGCGCAACCTGCTGGTGTTGACCGACAGCGCCGGCCGCACGGGCGTGGGCGAGGTGCCGGGGGGCGAGAAGATCCGGCGCACGCTGGAAGACGCCGCCGAGCTGGTGGTGGGCCAGCCGGTGGGGGCGCATGCGGGGCTGCTGCAGCGCATCCAACAAGCCTTTGCCGACCGCGACAGCGGCGGCCGTGGTCTGCAGACGTTTGACCTGCGCACCACCATCCACGCGGTCACGGCCATCGAATCGGCTTTGCTCGACCTGCAGGGTCAGCACCTGGGCGTGCCGGTGGCCGCGCTGTTGGGCGAAGGGCAGCAGCGCAGCGCGGTGGAGATGCTGGGCTATTTGTTCTACGTGGGCGACCGCCGCCAGACCGATCTGCCCTACCACAGCGAGCCTGACGCCGAAAACGAGTGGTTCCGCCTGCGGCATGAAGTGGCGCTGACGCCCGAAGCCGTGGTGCGCCTGGCCGAAGCCGCGCGCGAGCGTTATGGCTTCAACGACTTCAAGTTGAAGGGCGGTGTGCTCAGCGGTGACGCTGAAGTGGAGGCCGTGACGGCCCTGCACGAACGTTTCCCCGAAGCCCGTGTGACGCTGGACCCCAACGGCGGCTGGCTGCTGAAAGATGCCATCCGCCTGGGCCACAAGATGCGGGGTGTGGTGGCCTACGCCGAAGACCCCTGCGGCGCCGAAGACGGCTTCAGCGGCCGCGAGGTGATGGCCGAGTTCCGCCGCGCCACCGGCCTGCCCACGGCCACCAACATGGTGGCCACGGACTGGCGGCAGCTGACACACGCGCTGAGCCTGCAGTCGGTGGACATCCCGCTCGCCGACCCGAATTTCTGGACCATGGCCGGCAGCGTGCGTGTGGCCCAGACCTGCCGCGATTGGGGGCTGACCTGGGGCAGCCATTCCAACAACCACTTCGATGTGTCGCTGGCCATGTTCACCCACGTGGCCGCGGCCGCACCCGGCAAGGTGACGGCCATCGACACCCACTGGATCTGGCAGGATGGCCAGCGTTTGACGACCAACCCGCTGCAGATCGTGGGCGGCCACGTGCAGGTGCCCACGACCCCGGGTCTGGGCGTGGAGCTGGACATGGCCGAGGTGGAAAAAGCCCACCAGCTCTACCTGCAGCACGGCCTGGGCGCGCGCGACGACGCCATGCCCATGCAGTACCTTATTCCCGGCTGGCAGTTCAACCCCAAGCGCCCTTGTCTGGTCCGACCGTGAGCCCCCAAGCTCGCTCGCGCTCGCTACACCCCCAGGGGGGCCGCCCCGCCGGCGGCCCGGCGAAGCCGGTTCCGCGGCGGGTGGTTTGCTTCCTTTCCCATTCACCTACCAATCGACAACTGAACATCCACTTATGTTTAAAAACCTGATCAATGGCGAATGGGTGGAAGGCGCGCGCGTCAGCCGCAACATCAACCCCTCGGACACGCGTGACGTCATCGGCGAGTACGCCCAGGCCGATGCAGCACAAGCCCGTGCCGCCATCGGCGCTGCAGAAGCCGCGTTCAGCAGCTGGAGCCTCAGCACGCCGCAGCAACGTTTTGACGTGCTGGACGCCGCGGGTTCCGAGATCAACGCCCGCAAGGCCGAACTCGGCGACCTGCTG
>JBKCUM010000174.1:0-49649 GCA_046318395.1 Rubrivivax sp. | reverse complement strand
ACCACGATGTAGTCGGCCGTGGTGCCGCTGTCGTCGTCGTAGCGCGACAGGCCCTGCAGGCAGCTCGGGCAGGCTGTCAGGATCTTGACCTCGCCGCCGAAGCCGTCGGCGCGCAGCCGGTCGGCGGCGCGCGTCATCTCCTGCTCCTTGCGGAACCGCACCTGGGTGGCCACATCGGGCCGGGCCACCGCGAACGTGCCGCTTTCGCCGCAGCAGCGGTCGTTCTTCTCGATGCGGGTGGCATCGGCGGTGGCCACCAGCGCATTGACCGTCTTCAGCGGTTCCTGCTGCTTCATCGGGCTGTGGCAGGGGTCGTGATACATGTAGCGCACGCCCTGCACGCCCTCCAGCCGCACGCCCTTCTCCAGCAGGTACTCGTGGATGTCGACGATCCGGCAACCCGGGAAGATCTCCTCGAACTTGTAGCCCTGCAACTGGTCGTGGCAGGTGCCGCAGCTCACCACCACGGTCTTGATGTCCAGGTAGTTCAGCGTGTTGGCCACGCGGTGGAACAGCACCCGGTTGTCGGTGATGATCTGCTCGGCCTTGTCGAACTGCCCGCTGCCACGCTGCGGGTAGCCGCAGCACAGGTAGCCCGGCGGCAACACGGTCTGCACACCGGCCTGCCACAGCATGGCCTGCGTGGCCAAGCCCACCTGGCTGAACAAACGTTCGCTGCCGCAACCCGGGAAATAGAACACCGCCTCGGTCTCGGCCGTGGTGGTGTGTGGGTTGCGGATGATGGGCACGTAGTCCCGGTCTTCAATGTCCAACAAGGCGCGTGCGGTCTTCTTGGGCAGACCGCCCGGCATCTTCTTGTTGATGAAGTGGATGACCTGCTCTTTCAGCGGCGCCGTGCCCAGCGTGGCCGGCGGTGCGCTGGTCTGCTTCTTGGCCGCCGGCTTCAGCAGGTCGTTCATCAGGCGCTGGGCCTTGAAGCCCACGTCCACCATGGCCGAGCGCATGAACTTGATGGTCTGCGGGTTGGTGGCGTTCAAGAAGGTCATGGCCACGGCATTGCCGGGGCGGAAGCTCTTCTGGCCCATCTTGCGCAACAGGTTGCGCATGTTCATGGTGACGTCGCCGAAGTCGATCTTCACCGGGCAGGGGTTCAGGCACTTGTGGCAGACCGTGCAGTGGTCGGCGACGTCCTCGAATTCCTGCCAATGCGCCACGCTGACGCCGCGCCGCGTTTGTTCTTCGTACAGGAAGGCTTCCACCAGCAGGCTGGTGGCCAGGATCTTGTTGCGCGGGCTGTACAGCAGGTTGGCGCGTGGCACGTGGGTGGCGCACACGGGCTTGCACTTGCCGCAGCGCAGGCAGTCCTTCACCGAGTCGGCGATGGCGCCGATGTCGCTCTGCTGCATGATCAGCGACTCGTGGCCCATCAGCCCGAAGCTGGGCGTGTAGGCCGCGCTCAGGTCGGCCGGGCGGGCGTCGCCCACCGGGGCCTTCAGCAGCTTGCCGCGGTTGAAGCGGCCTTCGGGGTCGACCTTGGCCTTGTAGTCGGCGAAGGGCTGCAGTTCGGCGTCGCTCAGGAACTCGAGCTTGGTGATGCCGATGCCGTGTTCGCCGCTGATCACACCGTCCAGCCGCCGCGCCAGCGCCATGATGCGCGCCACGGCTTCGTGGGCCGTCTGCAGCATCTCGTAGTTGTCGCTGTTGACGGGGATGTTGGTGTGCACGTTGCCGTCGCCAGCGTGCATGTGCAGCGCCACCCACACACGGCCGCGCAGCACCTCTTGGTGGATGGTTTTGCACTGGGCCAGGATGGGCTCGAAAGCCGCACCGCTGAACACGGCCTGCAGCGGCTTCAGCACCTGCTGCCTCCAGCTGGCACGCAGGCTGTGGTCTTGCAACTGCGCGAAGAACGTGCGTTCGTCGGCCTGGCCGGTTTGCGGCAGGTCCAGGCCTTGCAGCCAGCCCGACCACAGCGTGCGCACGTCGCGCAGCAGCTGAAGGGCCTGCTGCACGCGGTCTTCCAGCAGTTCGGCGCTGGGGATCTCACCCGCGTCGTCACCCCGGCCCAGCGGCAGGCGGCCCTGGGTGAAGAAGGCTTCCAGGCGGTCCACCAGCTGCAGCTTGTTGCGCAGGCTGAGTTCGACGTTGATGCGCTCGATGCCTTCGGTGTATTCACCCATGCGAGGCAACGGGATCACCACGTCTTCGTTGACCTTGAAGGCGTTGGTGTGGCGCGCGATGGCGGCGGTGCGCTTGCGGTCCAGCCAGAACTTCTTGCGCGCGTCGGCGCTGACGGCCACAAAGCCTTCGCCGTTGCGGCTGTTGGCGATGCGCACCACCTCGCTGGTGGCCCGCGCCACGGCGTCTTCGTCGTCACCGACGATGTCGCCGAACAAGGCCATCTTGGGCAGGCCACCGCCGGTGGCGGCGCGCTTGCTCTTGGTGGTGTAACCCACGGCCTTCAGGTAGCGGTCGTCCAGGTGCTCCAGGCCGGCCAGGATGGCGCCGTTCGGGCGCTTCATCTCGGCGAACATGAAGTCCTTGATCTCCACGATGGAGGGCACGCAGTCCTTGGGGTTGCCGAAGAACTCCAGGCACACGGTGCGCACGTGCTTGGGCATGCGGTGCACGACCCAGCGCGCGCTGGTGATCAGGCCGTCGCAACCTTCTTTCTGGATGCCGGGCAGGCCGGCCAGGAACTTGTCGGTGACGTCCTTGCCCAGGCCTTCTTTGCGGAAGGTGCCGCCGGGGATGTCCAGGCGCTCGGTGCGCTCCAGCTTCTTGCCGCTGGCGTCGAAGTACTTCAGCTCGAAGCTGGCGACTTCCACGTCGTGGATCTTGCCCAGGTTGTGGTTCAGGCGGGTGACTTCCAGCCACTTGGCGTCGGGCGTCACCATGCGCCAGCTGGCCAGGTTGTCCAGCGCCGTGCCCCACAGCACGGCCTTCTTGCCACCGGCGTTCATGGCGATGTTGCCGCCGATGCAGCTGGCCTCGGCGCTGGTGGGATCCACCGCGAAGACCTGGCCGGCACGCTCGGCGGCGTCGGCCACACGCTGGGTGACGACGCCGGCTTCGGTCCACACCGTGGGCACCAGCTGGTCCACCCCGGGCAGCTGCACCAGCTCGACCTCGGTCATGGCCTCGAGCTTTTCAGTGTTGATCACCGCGCTCTGCCAGGTCAGCGGCACGGCGCCGCCGGTGTAGCCGGTGCCACCGCCACGCGGCACGATGGTCAGGCCCAAGTCGATGCAGCCCTTCACCAGCGCGGCCATCTCGGCCTCGCTGTCAGGGGTCAGCACGACGAAGGGGTATTCCACGCGCCAGTCGGTGGCGTCGGTGACGTGGGCCACGCGCGACAGGCCGTCGAACTTGATGTTGTCCTTGGCCGTGGTGCGGCCCAACACCTTGCGCGTGCGCTGGCGCAGCGCGGCCACGTCGTCGAAGCGCGCGGCAAAACGCTGCACGGCGGCGCGCGCCAGGGCCAGCAGTTCACCCACGTGGCCGTCGCGCGTGGCGTCGGCGGCGTTGCGCCGGCGTTCCACCTCGCCCAGGCGGTGGTTCAGGGCTTCGATCAGCAGGGCCCGCCGCTTGGGGTTGGCCAGCAGGTCGTCTTCCAGGTAGGGGTTGCGCTGCACCACCCAGATGTCGCCCAGCACCTCGTAGAGCATGCGCGCGGAGCGGCCGGTGCGGCGCTCCTGCCGCAGCAGGTTCAGCACCTCCCAGGCACGGGCACCGAGCAGGCGCAGTACGATCTCGCGGTCGGAGAACGAGGTGTAGTTGTACGGAATCTCTCGCAGCCTGACGGCGTCGTCAGCGGCGGCGTGAGCCGGGCCAGGCAAGGCCGCAGAATGCGGGGCTGCCTGTGTGGCGAGGGGGTGCGGTGCATTCATGGGCGAGCCCGGAATCGTACCGCAGTGCAACAAACCGGCCGACCTTGGGGTTGTGCGCGCAGCGGGGTTATCCCGCTTGCCCCGCCCCCACGCCGCGTGACAGAAACGGAACTGTCACAAACAAGCAGCACAGTGCCGGGTTTTTCATCCGGCACCTCACGGAGCATCCATGCACAAAAAGTTGTTCGCCCCGGCCGTTTTGGCCGTTTCCGCGCTGTTCGCGCTGCCTGCCCAAGCGCAGGTGGAAGTCCAATGGTGGCATTCGATGGGCGGCGCCCTGGGCGAATGGGTCAACGACCTGGCCAAGGATTTCAACGCCAAGCAGAAGGACTACAAGGTGGTCCCGGTCTTCAAGGGCAGCTACGACGAATCGATGACGGCCGCCATCGCCGCCTTCCGCGCCGGCAACGCGCCGCACGTGCTGCAGGTGTTTGAAGTGGGCACGGCCACCATGATGGCCAGCAAGGGCGCCATCAAGCCCGTGGCCGACCTGATGAAGGACGCCGGCCTGAAGTTCGACCCCAGCGTGTACGTGCAGGCGGTGTCGGGCTACTACACGGCCCCTAACGGCCAGATGATGAGCCTGCCTTTCAACAGCAGCACCACCGTCTTCCACTACAACAAAGACGCCTTCAAGGCCGCCGGCCTGAACCCCGACGCGCCGCCCAAGACCTGGCCTGAAGTGGCCTTGGCCGCCGCCAAGCTGAAGGCCAGCGGCCACAAGTGCCCGTTCACCACCAGCTGGCAGAGCTGGACGCAGCTGGAGAGCTTCAGCGCCTGGCACAACGTGGAGTTCGCCACCAAGCGCAACGGCTTCAACGGCCTGGACACGCGCCTGGCTTTTGACACCCCGCTGCACGTGCGCCACATCGAGAACCTGGCCAACATGGCCAAGAGCGGCCTGTTCATCTACAAGGGCCGTGGCAACGCCGCCGACGCCACCTTCGTGTCGGGCGAGTGCGCCATGATGACCGGCTCGTCGGCGCTGTACGGCAACGTCAAGCGCAACGCCAAGTTCGCCGGTGGCATCAGCACCCTGCCCTACTACCCCGACGTGCCGGGTTCGCCGCAGAACACCGTGATCGGTGGCGCCAGCCTGTGGGTGATGGCCGGCAAGAAGGCCGACGAGTACAAGGGCGTGGCCGCGTTCTTCCAGTACCTGAGCGACCCGCAGGTGCAGGCCACTGCGCACCAGCGCACCGGCTACCTGCCGACCACCACCGAGGCTTACAACATCACCGAGAAGTCGGGCTTCTACAAGGCCAACCCGGGCACCGACGTGTCGGTGACGCAGATGATCCGCAAGGTGACCGACAAGTCGCGCGGCATCCGCCTGGGCAACTTCGTGCAGATCCGTACCGTGATCGACGAAGAAATGGAACAGGTCTGGGCCGGCAAGAAGACCGCCAAGGAAGGCCTGGACGCGGCCAAGAAGCGTGGCGACGAACTCCTGGAACGCTTCCAAAAGGCAAACAAGGGCTGAGCCTGCGCACAGAAGGCCGGAAGGCCTTGCTCGGCTGACGAGGGCCCCACGGCGATTTCACGCCGAGGGGCTGGATGAGTCAGCGCTACCAATTTCCCTGGAGCGGCCGGCCTAGGCCGCTCCCGACAACTGCGGGCACAATCCCGCCCCCCACCCGCCCACCGGCGGGCTTTTTCTTTCTCTGAAGCACGACGACCTTGGCTGCAGAAAAACGCGTTCGGTTCAAGAGCTGGTGGCTGCCCTGGGTGCTGGTCGCACCGCAGCTCATCATCATCTCGGTGTTCTTCTTCTGGCCTGCGGGCCAGGCGCTGTACAACAGCTTGTTGCAGCAGGACGCCTTCGGCACCAGCACAGAGTTCGTGGGCTGGGAGAACTTCCAGCGCCTGTTCGCCGACGAGACCTACCTGGCCTCGTTCAAGACCACCGCCATCTTCTCGCTGCTGGTGGCCGTGGTGGGCCTGAGCACGGCCCTGGTGCTGGCCGTGATGGCCGACCGCGTGGTGCGCGGCGCCGGCCTGTACAAGACCTTGCTGATCTGGCCGTATGCCGTGGCGCCCGCCGTGGCCGGTGTGCTGTGGCTGTTCATGTTCGCACCCAGCATCGGCGTGGTGAGCCACGCGCTGCGCGCCCTGGGCATCGACTGGAACCACCTGCTGAACAGCGAACACGCGATGACGCTGATCGTGCTGGCCGCCGTGTGGAAGCAGATCTCCTACAACTTCCTGTTCTTCCTGGCGGGCTTGAACAGCATCCCGAAAAGCCTGATCGAGGCCGCCGCCATCGACGGCGCCGGCCCCTGGCGCCGCTTCTGGACGGTGCAGTTCCCGCTGCTGACGCCCACCAGCTTTTTCCTGCTGGTGATCAACGTGGTCTACGCCTTCTTCGACACCTTCGCCATCGTCGACGCGGCCACCCACGGCGGCCCGGGCAAGGACACGGCCATCCTGGTCTACAAGGTCTACTACGACGGCTTCAAGGCGCTGGACCTGGGCGGCTCGGCCGCGCAGAGCGTGGTGCTGATGGGCATCGTCATCGTGTTGACGGTGGTGCAGTTCCGTTATGTCGAAAAGAAAGTGAACTACTGACATGGTGGAGAACCGCCCCCTTGCGAACACGCTGTCGCACCTGGTGCTGGTGCTGGGTGTGTTGATCGTGGCCTTCCCGGTCTACATCACCTTCATCGCCAGCACGCAGACGGCCGAGCAGATCGTGCAGAACGCGCCGATGTCGCTGCTGCCCGGCAGCAACTTCTTCAACAGCTACAAGCTGGCGCTGTTCGGCGGCACCACCGAGTACGGCAGCAAGATCGCGCCGGTGGCGCCCATGCTGGGCGTCAGCCTGGTGATGGCGCTGTGCATCGCCATCGGCAAGATCGCGATCTCGCTGCTGTCGGCCTTTGCGGTGGTGTACTTCCGCTTCCCGGGCCGCACGCTGATCTTCTGGATGATCTTCGTGACGCTGATGCTGCCGGTGGAGGTGCGCATCGGCCCGACCTACGAGGTCGTCAGCGACCTGGGCATGTTGAACACCTACGCCGGCCTGACGGTGCCGCTGATCGCCAGCGCCACGGCCACGTTCTTGTTCCGCCAGTTCTTCCTGCCCGTGCCCGACGAACGGGTGGAAGCCGCGCGCAGCGACGGCGCCGGCCCGCTGCGTTTCTTCAAGGACGTGCTGCTGCCGCTGAGCGCCACCAGCATCGCGGCGCTGTTCGTCATCCAGTTCATCTACGGCTGGAACCAGTACCTGTGGCCGCTGCTGGTGACCACCAGCGAGAGCATGTACCCGGTGGTGATGGGCATCAAGAGCATGATTTCCGGCGGCGACGCCGCCACCGAATGGAACGCCGTGATGGCCACCGCCATCTTGGCCATGCTGCCCCCGGCAGCCGTGGTCATCCTGATGCAGAAGTGGTTCGTCAAGGGCCTGGTCGACACTGAGAAATAACCCCACCCCCAGCGCTTGCAGTTGCCCCCAGGGGGGCCGAGCCCGGACGCCACAGGTCCACTGGACCTGTGGCGCCTGGCGAGGAGCCGGGCCACTGGCCCGGCGCGGCCTGCAAGGCGAAGCCAGCGGCCCGGCTAAACCGGTTCCGCGGCTTCTGCTGGGTCAGAACTAGAGAATTCGATGGCTGCAATTGCACTGAACAACGTTGAGAAGGCCTATGGCACGGGTGCCAAGGCCAACAAGGTCATCCATGGCGTGAACGCGAAGATCCACGACGGCGAGTTCGTGGTCATCGTGGGCCCCAGCGGCTGCGGCAAGAGCACGCTGCTGCGCATGGTGGCCGGGCTGGAAGAGATCACCGGGGGTGAGATCGACATCGGCGGCCGCGTGGTGAACCGGCTGGAGCCGGCCGAGCGCGACATCGCGATGGTCTTCCAGAACTACGCGCTGTACCCGCACATGAGCGTGTACGACAACATGGCCTACGGGCTGAAGATCGCCAAGGTGCCCAAGGCCGAGATCGAGGTGCGCGTGCAGAAGGCCGCCAAGATCCTGGAACTGGGCCACCTGCTGCAGCGCAAGCCACGGGAACTGTCCGGCGGCCAACGCCAGCGAGTGGCCATGGGCCGCGCCATCGTGCGCCAGCCGCAGGTGTTTCTGTTCGACGAGCCGCTGAGCAACCTGGACGCCAAGCTGCGCGCGCAAACGCGCCTGGAGATCCAGAAGCTGCACCGCGAACTGGGCATCACCTCGCTGTTCGTCACGCACGACCAGGTGGAGGCCATGACGCTGGGCCAGCGCCTCATCGTGATGAACGGTGGCCGCATCGAACAGTTCGGCACGCCGGAACAGGTCTACGGCACGCCGGCCAGCACCTTCGTGGCCGGTTTCATCGGCAGCCCGCCTATGAACCTGCTGCCGGCCCAGGCCGACGGCTCGCGTGTGGTGGTGGGCGGCCAGACCCTGGCCCTGCCCGCCGCCGCACCGCGCGCCGGTGCGCTGACGCTGGGCGTGCGCCCGGAACACGCCACGCTGCAAGACAGCAGCGGCTGGCCGCTGAAGGTGGAGATGCTGGAGATGCTGGGCGCTGAACGCCTGGTCTACGGCCGCCTGGGCGACGCCGCGTTCACCTTGCGCATCGACGGCACGCTGACACCGCCGAAACCCGGCGACACCGTGCACGTGGGCGTGGCGCGCGAGCACCTGCACTGGTTCGACGCCAACAGCGGCCAGCGGGTGACCGCATGAACACCGGCGCCGCCTTCACCGCGCCCTGGCCTTTCCCGCGGTGGGTGGCCCACCGCGGCGCGGGCAAGCTGGCGCCCGAGAACACGCTGGCCGCCTTCCGCCTGGGTGCGGCCCATGGTTACCGCGCTTTCGAGTGCGACGTGAAGCTCAGCGCCGACGGCCAGCCTTTCTTGCTGCACGACGCCACGCTGGAACGCACCACGCCGGCCCACGGCACGGCCGGTGAGAAGCCCTGGCTGGAACTGTCGCGCCTGGACGCCGGCGGTTGGCATTCACCCGCCTACGCCGGTGAGCCGCTGCCCACGCTGGAGGCCGTGGCCGCCTACGTGCAGGCCAACGGCTTTGCGCTGAACATCGAGATCAAGCCCACGCCGGGCGTGGAACACGCCACCGGCGTGGCCGTCGCCGCCGCCTGCCGTGGTCTGTGGGCCGGGGCCGAAACGGCGCAGCGCAGCCCGCTGCTGTTCAGTTCTTTCCGCCCCGAAGCCCTGCAAGGCGCGATGGCCACCGCGCCGGAGATTCCCCGTGCGCTGCTGGTCGACACGCTGTGGACGGGCTGGTTCGAGGTGGCCCGACAGCTGGGCTGCGTGGCCGTGGTGACCAACCACCAACTGATGGACGCGGCCCTGCTGGCGCAATTGCACAATGCCGGCCTGCGCGCGCTGTGCTACACGGTGAACGAAACAGAACGCGCGGCCACGCTGATCGCGCTGGGTGTGGACGGCGTCATCACCGACGCGGTCGACCGTTTGCCTGCGCAATAACGCACGCCTTCATGGGCAGACTCTAGAGCGAATCACCAAAAACCCAACCCGCGAGGCGACACCAAAACGTACAGCTGGCAACATATTGACACATCTTAGACAACCCCTCCACGGCTCGTCACCATGCGTCAATACCTCGCCGCGATCGCCCTCGCGCTCCCGCTCCTGGCCTCTGCCAGCCCCGTGAACCTGCTGGTCAACGGCAGCTTCGAAGACGTCGGCCTGGCGCCGGGCGTCCAGACCCTGGCGACCAACACCTGGGCCAACTACAGCAGCCTGCCCGGCTGGTCCAGCGGCCCCTACGGCATCGAAGTGCGCAACAACGTTGCCGGCCAAGCCCAGGACGGCAACCACTTCGTCGAACTCGACACCACGCGCAACAGCATCGCCATGCAATCGCTGACCACCATCGCGGGCGAGTTGTACGAGCTGAGCTTCTTCTACGCAGCGCGTCCCGGCACCAGCGGCATGGCTGCTGACACGAACAACATCGCGGTGTACTGGAACAACGTGCAGTTGGGCCTGTCGACCGGCGTCGGTACTGGCAGCACCCACAACTGGCTGCGTTTTGACTACGCCGTGCTGGGCACGGGCACCGACACGCTGGAGTTCCGCGCCTTGGGCACCAGCGACAGCCACGGCGGCTCGTTGGACAACGTGTCGCTGCAGCAGGTGCCGGAGCCGGGCAGCATCGCCCTGGTCCTGGGTGCCTTGGTGGCCGCTGGCGCTGTGCGCCGCCGCCAAGACCGCCAAGCTTGATGGCAGGCGTCGCCGGTGTGCCAGGGCTGCAAGGCTCGGCCATCGGCGCACGGGTCGCCCGTGCAGTGGCCCAGCACGCCAACGCCGCCTGAGGGCCACCCCGGGCCCACGAACGGGCCCTGCAACGCCGTCAGGCGGGCTCTTCCAGGCCCCGCACCCGCGCGTACACGTGCAGGTCCCGCGGCTGTGCATCCACGCCGTGGTCGGCGCCGCGGAGCGTGCCTTCCAGCGTGAAGCCGGCCTTTTGGGCCACCCGCTGGCTGGCGGTGTTGCGGGTGTCCATGCGGATCTCCACACGGTGCGCGTTCAACTGGTCGAAGGCCAGTCGGTTCAGCGCCGCCGTGGCTTCGCTGACCAGCCCCCGCCCCGTGTGGGCGCTGTGGCACCAATAGCCGATCTCGAAACGGCGTACCGTCCAGTCCAGCCGGTGCAGGCCGGTGCCGCCCACCAGTTCGGTCTCCTGGCCGTCGCCGCGGTGCAACCACATCGAATACACCAGGTCCAGGCGCTGCAGAAACTTGGCCTGGGCGCCCCGGGCCAGGGCTTCGGACTCTTCCAAGCTGGGCGCCTGCTGCGCCCAAGGCATCCAGGGCTGCAACGCCGCCAGCGAGGCCTTCACCGCCGCGTTCAGCGCCGCACCGTCACCGGGCCGCGGGCAACGCAGCACCAGGCGGTCGGTGACGATGCGCTCGGGCACGGCGATCAACAACGGGTCGATGGGCTTGGGCGTCGGCGTGGACATGGGGCGGGCTCCAGGGTCGGCACAGGGGCCCACCATTCTGCCGTCCGGCCGCGCACCACCAGGCGCGCAGCGACCTCAGGCGCCGCTCAAGCGCCGCTCAAGCGCCGCTGGCCGATGTGGTCTGAGCGTCCGGCAGGGGCTCGGGCTCGGGCAAGGCCCGCACGCTGCGGATCAGCGGATGCCAACTGGCCAGCAACACGGCCAGCAAAGCCGCCCCACCGGCGAACCACAGGCTGGCGCGCAGGCCGTGGTGTTCGCCCAACCAACCGCCCAGCAGGGCGCCGGGGCCGGCGGGCAGCAGGATCAACCAACGCACCGTGGTCGTCATGCGGCCCAGCAAAGGCTCTGGCGTGACGGCCTGGCGCAGCGCGATGAAGTTGATGAAGATGAGCATGCCGCCGGCCGAGTACAACACCAGCGTGGTGGCGAACACCGCCACACCGGTGGGCCCCACGGGGGCGAAGCTCAGCGCCAACCAACCCATGGCGCACACCGCATACCCCACCAGCAGCGAAGGCCCCGGGCCGATGCGCTGGCTGAGCCGGTCACCGTAGATGCCCACCAGCACCGAGCCCACACCCACGCCCACGTAACACAGGCCCACGGCCTGTTCGCTGAGGCCCAAGGTGCGGGTGGCGAACAAGATCTGCACCACGACGGCCGCGTGGTGGCACATCTGCCAGGTGCCCACCGTCATCGCCAGCGCCACCAGCAGGCGTTGGTTCAGCACGAAGCGCAGGCCTTCGGCCAGGTCGCGGCGAAAGTCGTGTGCACGCTGCGGCGTGCGGTCTTCGTGCACCCGCACACCGCGCAAGATGGCGGCCGAGGCCAGCACCATCACCGCGTCCACCAGCAGCGTCAGCGGCGCGCCCAGCAAACGGATCAACGCACCCGCCAAGCCCGGGCCCACCACCTCGGCGCCCGAGGTGGCCAGGCCATTGCGTGCATGGGCCTCCACCAGGCGCTCGCGGGGCACCACCTGCGTCAGCACAATCTGCGCGGCACTGCCGGCCAGTGTGGACACCGTGCCGAGCATGAAGCCCACCACGTACAGCCAGGTCATGTTCAACCAGCCGGCCCAGGCCGCCACCGGCACGCTGGCCACGGCCACGGCGATGCTCAGTTCGCCGGCGATGTAGACCGGCAGCTTGCGCACCCGGTCGAGCCACACCCCACCGGGCAGCGAGAACAGCACAAACGGCACGATCTCCACCGCCGTCAGCAAACCCATCTGCGCGGGCGAGGCCTTCAGCAGCACCGCCGCCGTGAGCGGCAGGGCCAGCAGGGTGATCTGCCCGCCGAAAGAACTGCACAGCACCGACAACCAGAGCCGGCGGTAAACACGGTCGCGCAGCAGGTCGTCGGGCCGCAGGTGCAGCCACGCGGCCAGGCGGCGCAGCGCGCGGTCGGTCCAGGGGCCGGTGGAACGGCTGGGGGCGGCGCCGTCGCTCAAAGTGGGTTCAGGAGCGGTAGTCGGCGTTGATGCTGACGTAGTCGTGCGAGAGGTCGCAGGTCCACACCGTCGTCTCGGCCGGGCCGCGGTGCAGGTGCACGCGCACCGTGATCTCCGCCTGTTTCATCACACGCTGACCGTCGGCTTCCTGGTAGCTGGCCAGGCGCCCGCCTTGGCGCACCACGGCCACGTCGTCCAGGTCCAGGTCGATCAGGCTTTGGTCCAGGTCGTTGATGCCGGCATAACCCACGGCCGCCAGGATGCGGCCCAGGTTGGGGTCGCTGGCGAAGAAGGCGGTCTTCACCAGCGGCGAGTGCGCGATGGCGTAGGCCGCCAGCCGGCACTCGGTCTCGTCGCGCCCGCCCAGCACCTGCACGGTGATGAACTTGGTGGCACCTTCGCCGTCGCGCACGATGGCATGGGCCAGCTGCTGGGCCACGGCCACCAGGGCTTCGCGCAGCGCCAGGCCTTCGGCGCTGTCCAGCGCGGTGATGGGCGCGTGGCCGGCCTGGTGGGTGGCCACCAGCACGAAGCTGTCGTTGGTGCTGGTGTCGCCGTCGATGGTGATGCGGTTGAAGCTCAGGTCGGCGGCTTCTTTCACCAGCGGCTGCAACAGCTCGGGCGCCACCACAGCGTCGGTGGCCATGAAGCCCAGCATGGTGGCCATGTTGGGCCGGATCATGCCGGCGCCCTTGCTGACCCCGGTGATGGTGACGGTGCGGCCACCGATCTGCACCTGGCGCGACGCGGCCTTGGGCAGGGTGTCGGTGGTCATGATGCCTTCGGCCGCTTCGGCCCAGGCGTCGGGACGCAGGCTGTCCAGCGCCGCCGGCAGGCCGGCCTCGATGCGTTCCACCGGCAGCGTTTCCATGATGACGCCGGTGCTGAAAGGCAGCACCTGCTGCGGCTGCACGCCCATCAGCGTGGCCAGGCTGGCGCAGGTGCGGCGGGCACGCGCCAAGCCATCGCCCCCGGTGCCGGCGTTGGCGTTGCCGGTGTTGACGACGATGGCACGCACGGCCGCACCGCCGGCCAGGTGTTCGCGGCACACCTGCACCGGTGCCGCACAGAAGCGGTTCTGCGTGAAGACACCGGCGACGCTGGCGCCTTCGTCCAGCGCCAGCACCACCACGTCACGGCGGTTGGGCTTGCGCACACCGGCCTTGGCCGTGCCCAGGCGGACACCGGGCACCGGCAACAGGCTTTCAGGAACGGGGGCGCTCAGGTTCACGGGCATGGTGCGGCCTTTCGCCGGGCAGGCGTGGGTGTGCAGAAAAGGAGGGGCATTGTAGGGAGCGCGCCCGCCTGACGGCCAGCCCGCTGCGCTCAGCAGCTGGCGACGGGCGCGGCGCCAAGCACGCCGGCCTGGGGCCGTGGTGTGGCCCTGGCTCAGGCCGCGGCGGCCATCACCTGGTCGTGGCACAGGCGGGCCAGCAGCACTTCATCGCACAGCTTGCCCTGGGGGTCGCGCGCGGCCCCGCGCAGCAGGCCTTCGTAGTGCAGGCCCAGACTTTGCGCAAAGTGGATGGAGCGCGTGTTGCGCAGGTCGCAACGCGCTTCCAGCCGCTGCACACCCAGGCTGAACGCCAGGTCGATCAGGCGCATGGCCGCCTCGCGCATCAGGCCCTTGCCGGCCCAGCGGGCGTCGCCCACGTAGCCGATCTGGCAACTGGGCACGGCGAAGTCAAAACTGTGCAGGTCGAGGTTGCCCACGAACTGCCGCGTGTTGCGGTCGAAGGCGAAGTAGATCAGGCACTCACCGGCGTCCACACGGTCGATGTCGGCCTGACAGAAGCGCTGGGCATCGGCCTGCGAAAACGGCTGCTGCGCCCAGCGCACATGCTGCAAGGCCGACAGCGAAGCGTTGACGCTTTCGCGCACGGCCTCGGCATGTTCCACACGCGGCTTCACCAGTTCCAGGTGGGGCGTGAGCAAGGTGGCCGGAGCCTGCTGCAAATCGCTGCGATCCATGGCGTGATGTCGGGCTGCAGACAGCCGGTGTGTGGGTGGGCAATGCAACGCGTGCGCATGCTGGCCGCCCCCCTATAGTGCAACAACCCCCGGAACCGGGGATCGGGCACCCGGGTTTGCGCTAGGCCCAGGGCGGCGCGAAAACGCATTCAAACAAAGCAATGAATACGCTTTTTTTGAACGTTAGCCAGACACAAAAAAGCCCGGCCAAGCCGGGCTCTTCAGCGGCACCGCCGGCCCGCGCTGGTGCGCGGACAGGCGGCGGGCTCATCACCAGCCGAGGTCCTTGAACAAAGGCACGGTCAGGTCTTTCGGCGCCACCAGGATGTTGGTGAGGTCGCTGTTGATGGAGGGTTCCATCAGCAGGTTGGGCGACGCGCTCACGTCCCAGTGCGACACGGAAGAACCGCCCACCAGCGGGTTCGGCGTGTACAGCAGCGGACGGCCGGCCAGGTCGGCACCCGCACGGCGGGTCTCGTCCTTGTACAGCGTCGCCGACACCGTGCCGGGCTTGCCACGCGTGCCGTACTTGACGGCATCGGTGACGGCCTGCTTCAGCTTGCCACCGTCGGCCTGCGACACGCTCACCGTCGGGATGGTGATCGTGGCGTCAGCACCACCCAGACCCGGGGCGGGGCCTGCGGCGTTGTTGGCGATGACCACGCCAATGGCGCCGGCGTTCTGCGCGTTCTTCACCTTCACGGTGAAGCCGCAGGTGCCGCGGTCGATGATGGCGACCTTGCCCTTCACGGCAGCGGCATCGGCCGTGCTGAAAGCCGTGCAGCCCTGGCCAGACGGGTTGCCCGCGGCGATGTTGGCGAAGGTGCCCAAAGCGCCGGGGTTGCTGACCGCAGGACCGAAGGAGGCCGTGCCGTACGCATAGCCGCCACTGACACCCGGCACCGGCGTGCTGACCTTCATGAACGGCAGGGCCGACAGCGTCTGCGACGCGGCCAGCACGGCGTTGGCGCCGGTCCAGGCCAGGCCCAGCGGGTTGATCGCCGAAGCCTTGCGCTCGGCCGAGGTCATGTTCAACCAGCTCTTGCCCGCCGTGTTGTCGAACATGAAGGGCTCCCACACGCTGGGCAGGCCGTTCTCGGTGTAGGCCGTGCCTTCGGCGTTGATGCGCAGGCCGGTGGAGGTCTGCACGCTCAGCACCGAGAAGCCCAGGCCGTGGCCCAGCTCGTGCAGCAGCGTGGTGGCGAAGTTCACGTTGGAGCCGGCGTTGCCGTCCAGGCCCAGGTAGAAGAAGCGGCCGTCCAGGCAACCGGTCTTGCCCAGGTTCACGTTGAACTGCGTCTTGATGTCGACGGTGCCGTAGCCCGTGCCGTCATCGGCCACATCGGCCGACAGGTTCACACCGGCCAGCTTGTTGGCCAAGGCCTGCGGGTACCACATGCCCGGCTTGCCGCCAGGGAAGTCGTGCCAAATGTTCCAGGCACCGGCGCTGCCCAGCGTGGCGCCCGTGGCCGTGCAGCTCAGGGCTTCCCAGCCGGCGCTGACGGTGATGGTCACATCGCTGGCGATGGCCTTTTCCCAGATGTCGGCGACGAAACGGTAGACGTTGAAACGCTGCTCACCCAGCGTGGTGCCGGGGTTGCCGCCCACGGGCGCCACCGGGGTGGGGTCGTTGAAGCCCACGCCGGCCGCGTCGCGGCTGGAGATGACGATGGTGGCGGCATTGGCCGACACGGCACCAAAGGCCAGCAGCAGGGCGCCGGCAACGGGTGCGAGGGTGGTGTTGAACTTCTTCAAGGTGATCACTCCGTCGGCAGGTTGGCGTTGGCCTTGACCGTCTGGATCGCCTTGTGGGCGATGGCGGCTTCTTCGGGCGTGTGGTTGCACTGCTCAACCAGGCTGCCATCGGGCAGCACCGACACGGTGGCGTGGCTCAGGAACTCGTTGCTCAAGCGAACGCCGCGGGCACCAGAAAAGTGGAAACGCTGCTCGGTGTTCAGGCGCACACCCGCACGAACCGGCGCGCTGGCGCGCAGCTGGTTGGCTTCCTGGGCCGTGGCGGCACGCAGGTTGCCCGTGGTGGCATCACGCACCACGATCTGGCTGGACACGTCGGACGGGGCGGCCGCTGCGGTGTCGGCCAGGGCGGCGCCGGACAGCGCCAGGCTGGCCACGGTGGCGCCGATCAGGCGCACACAAAGGGGGGACATCGTCATGGTTGTTTTCCTCCTGACAACAGTGGGATGCACTCAGGCCGCAGCGATGCTGCGGCGACGGGCCAGACCAGCCAGCGCGGCCAGACCGCAGCCGAACATGGCCCAGGTACCGGGTTCGGGCACGGCGTTGACGCTCAGCGTGTCGATGCCGACGTAGTTGGCGTTGTCGGCCAGGCCCACGTAGTTGATGGCAAAGCGGCCCACGGTGCCAGCGCCTTGGGCGGCCAGCGTCGCGGTGTACAGGTTCCAGCCACCGCCGACGGTGGTGGGCGCGCTCAGCGTGAAGCTGGCGGCGCTGGTGCCGCCGGTGCTGAAGCCGTAAGCGATCTGGTCGAAGTAAGGCGTGACTTGGTCGGCCTGCGCGTAGAACGTGACCTGCACCGCGGTGGCGGTGGAGAAGGTCGGCGTGATCAGCCAGGTGCTCAGCGTGGCGCCGGTGGCAGCGACGTTGTAGCTGCTCGCGGCGAAGCTGGCGGTGCTGCCGGCCTGGGCCGTCAACAGGCTGTCGTCACCACCGAAAAAGCCCTGGGTCACCAGACCCAGGCTGCTGCTGTCGTTGAGCACAACCCAGCCTTGCGAGGCCAGGCTGTCGAAGGATTCAAAGCCTTCGGTGATCAAGGCGGTGTTGGCCTGGGCCGCCGAGGCGGTGGCCAACAGGGCTGCAGCGGCAGCCACGGTCTTCAAACGAACGATGGTCACGGGGACCCTCCGGTGTGCACAGGTGAATGGAATGCTGCGCGGCGGCCGAGCACGTGACCGCCTGCATGGCAACGAGTAAGCAACTGTCGCACCACGCGCGTACCTACCCCCCCCTGCAAACCCCAGAGAGGCTGCGCATTCGCCGATTTCCCCCCGCAGTCCGGGGATATCACCCCCCTTGAACAGGCGGTGCAGCGTACCCCGCACACCACAACCGCAGGTCGAAGCGCCACCAAAACGCCACAACCGCTACCTGTCTAGACAGGTTTGCGCACTTGCCTAGACAAGCCAAGAACAGGGGTGTGCGCTGGCCGGTTCACCAAGGTGCACCACACAGGACCCCCAGCCCCAAAACAGCGCCTAGTCACAAGAAGCAGATTCAACGGCGCCATGAAAAAGGGCCCCTGTCGGGGCCCTCGCTTCAAGGCAGCGGTGAAGGTTCGCTCAGGTCATGGCGACCGCACCGCGCGGTGTGTCCAGGCTGTGCTCAGCGCTCAGGCCAAGCGGCCATGACAGGCCTTGTACTTCTTGCCGCTGCCGCAAGGGCAGGGGTCGTTGCGGCCCACACGCGGCACCTCACCGGCCACGGTGGTGGGGTCGGTTTCCTGGCTGACGCTGCCGTCTTCATTGGGGTGCGTGTAGGTCACGTTGCTGAGCGCGCTGGCCTGCTGCTCCAGGGCCTCGGCGGCCTGGGCCACCTGGTCCTGCGACTGCACACGCACCGTCATCAGCACGCGCGTGACTTCCATCTTCACCACGTCCAGCAACTGGCTGAAGAGCTCGAAGGCCTCGCGCTTGTATTCCTGCTTGGGGTTCTTTTGGGCGTAACCGCGCAGGTGGATGCCCTGGCGCAGGTAGTCCAGAGCGGCCAGGTGCTCGCGCCAGTGGCTGTCGATGCTCTGCAGCAGCACCATGCGCATGAAAGGCTTGAACTGCTCGGCACCCACCGCCGCGACCTTGCTGTCGAACAGGGCATCGGCCGCGGCCTGCACCTTCTCGAGCACGTCTTCGTCGGTCACGCTGTCGGCACCTTCCACCTGGCCCTTCAGGTCCAGGTCCAGCTGCCATTCGTCCTTCAGCACACGCTGCAGCGCGTCCAGGTCCCACTGTTCTTCCAGGCTCTCGACCGGCACGTAGGTGCGCACCACGGTTTCCATGCTGCTGCGGCGCAGATTGGAGATCTGCGCCTCCAGCCCCAGGGCTTCCAGGATCTCGTTGCGCTGCTGGTAGATGACCTTGCGCTGGTCGTTGCTGACGTCGTCGTACTCCAGCAGCTGCTTGCGGATGTCGAAGTTGCGCGCCTCGACCTTGCGTTGCGCGCTCTCGATGCTGCGGTTGACGATGCCGGCCTCGATGGCCTCGCCCTCGGGCATCTTCAGGCGGTCCATGATGGCGCGCACGCGGTCACCCGCGAAGATGCGCATCAGCTGGTCGTCCAGGCTCAGGTAGAAACGGCTGGCGCCCGGGTCGCCCTGGCGGCCGGAACGGCCACGCAGTTGGTTGTCGATGCGCCGGCTTTCGTGGCGCTCGGTGGCCACGATGCGCAGACCGCCCAGCGCTTTCACCTGGTCGTGCAGGCCCTGCCACTCGTCGTGCAGCTTTTGCGCACGGGCCTTCTTCTCGTCGTCGGACAGGCTGGGGTCGGCTTCCAGGAACTGGATCTGCTTTTCCACGTTGCCGCCCAGCACGATGTCGGTGCCGCGGCCCGCCATGTTGGTGGCGATGGTGATCATCTTCGGCCGACCGGCCTGGGCCACGATCTCGGCTTCCTTGGCGTGCTGCTTGGCGTTCAGCACCTGGTGGGGCAACTTGGCCTTGGTCAGCAACTCGGAGATGAGCTCGGAGTTCTCGATGGACGTGGTGCCCACCAGCACCGGCTGGCCACGCTCGTAGCAGTCGCGGATGTCGGCGGTGACGGCGTCGTATTTCTCTTTGGCCGTCTTGTAGATGAGGTCGTTGTCGTCCTTGCGGATGGTGGGCCGGTTGGGCGGGATCACCACCGTTTCCAGGCCGTAGATCTCCTGGAATTCGTAGGCCTCGGTGTCGGCCGTGCCGGTCATGCCGCCCAGCTTGCCGTACATGCGGAAGTAGTTCTGGAAGGTGATGGAGGCCAGCGTCTGGTTCTCGCTCTGGATCTCCACGCCTTCCTTGGCTTCCACGGCCTGGTGCAGGCCATCGCTCCAACGGCGGCCCGTCATCAGGCGGCCGGTGAACTCGTCGACGATGACGACTTCACCGTTCTGCACCACGTAGTGCTGGTCGCGGTTGTACAGGTGGTTGGCCCGCAGCGCGGCGTACACGTGGTGCATCAGCGCGATGTTCGACGGGTCGTACAGGCTGGCGCCCTCGGCCAGCAGGCCGGCCTGGCTGAGGATGGCCTCGGCCTTCTCGTGGCCGGCTTCGGTCAGGAAGACCTGGTGGGTCTTTTCGTCGACCGTGAAGTCACCGGCTTCGATCACACCCTCACCGGTGCGCGGATCGGCCTCGCCGATCTGCTTCTTCAGCTGCGGCACCACGGCGTTGATGCGCACGTAGAGCTCGGTGTGGTCTTCGGCCTGGCCGCTGATGATCAGCGGCGTGCGGGCTTCGTCGATCAGGATGGAGTCCACCTCGTCGACGATGGCGAAGTTCAGGCCACGGGCGACACGGTCGGCCACCTCGTAGACCATGTTGTCGCGCAGGAAGTCGAAGCCGAACTCGTTGTTCGTGCCATAGGTGATGTCGGCGGCGAACGCGGCCTGCTTTTCTTCACGCTGCATGCCGGGCACGTTGACGCCCACGGTCAGGCCCAGGAAGTTGTACAGGCGCGCCATCCACTCGGCGTCGCGGCGGGCCAGGTAGTCGTTGACCGTCACCACGTGCACGCCCTGGCCCGACAAGGCATTCAGGTAGACCGGCAGCGTGGCCATCAGCGTCTTGCCTTCGCCGGTGCGCATCTCGGCGATCTTGCCGAAATGCAGCGCCATGCCGCCGATCAGCTGCACGTCGAAGTGGCGCATCTTCAGCGCGCGCTTGCCGCCTTCGCGCACCGTGGCAAAGGCCTCGGGCAGCAGGCTGTCCAGCGAAGCGCCCTGGGCGATGCGCTGGCGGAATTCGTCGGTCTTGGCGCGCAGCGCGGCGTCGTCCAGGCGCTCGAACTGAGGTTCCAGCGCGTTGATCTGCTCAACGGTGCGGCGGTACTGTTTCAACAGGCGGTCGTTACGACTGCCGAAAATCTGGGTCAGGATCTTGGGAAACATGCAGCGTCCGCGGTGGGCCGGAAAAAATTCGCCGGGCAAATGTTGGGGTGGCCGGCAGCATCTGGGGCCAGACCGGCCGCTCACAAGGGCGGCCGCCTGGCCGGGGGCACCCCGGCTTCGGGGGGCCTGGCGCAACCGGCGCGATCGAACGCGGCCAGCCGACAGGCAACTTTAAAGTTTAACTTACCGGCGTTGCTGCCCTGCCCTGCCCGATGTGGGCGCTTTCGACAAGGCCAGGCCAGGCACCGGGTCCCCTGCGGCCAAGAACTTGGCCGGGTCTTGGGGCACACCGTCCAGCAGCACCTCGAAGTGCAGGTGCGGGCCGGTGCTGCGGCCGGAGTTGCCCACCTCGGCCACCACCTGGCCGCGTTTGACCAGGGCACCGGGGCTCACCAGGATCTTGGAGCAATGTGCGTAGCGCGTGGACAAGCCGTTGCCGTGGTCGATTTCAAGCACCTGGCCATATTCCGGATGCGTGCCGCGGTCCAGCACCAGGCCCCCGGCCGCGGCGTGGATGGGCGTGCCCACATCCGCAGGGAAGTCCAGACCGGTGTGCAGGGCCGCGCGACCACTCAGCGGGTCGGGCCTGAAGCCGAAGCCCGAACCCACAGGCCCACGAACCGGCGCGCTGGTGGGCACCGCCAGGGCCTGCAGCCGCGCCCCCATCAAGCGCGACTCCACCAAGGTGTAGATGTCCAGGTTCTGGTCGGCCGCCAGGTCCAGCCCCTGGACCACACGTTGCAGTTGCTGCGCCGAAGGGCGGTCCAGGGGCACGAACGGACCGCCCTGGCCCCCAGGGGCAGCACGCTGCAAGGGCTGCAACTCTTCGGGCTTCACACCGGCCAGCGCCGAGACGCGCTCGCCCAGCACCTGCAGTTGGATCAGCTTGGCCTGCATGGCCCCCACCTGCTGGGCCATGGCGTCGAGGTTGTCGCGCATGAACTGGTCGCGCTGGGCGATTTCGTCGCGCACCACCAGGCGCACCAACGAACTCACCACGGGCCAACCGTCCCGCGCAGCCTTCAGGAAGATGAAGTGGTAAACGGCACCCGAGGCCAACATCAGGAACAGGGCCAGCAAGAGCGCGGCCAGCACCAGCTGCCAGCGGCTGAAGTGCAACACCCGGCTGCGGGCCATGCTGCCGTGGGTGATGAGGACCTGCATCGTTAGACTCCGTTCATGGCTTCACGCGGCAACGCCCCCCTGCTCCCCCCTGGCACGCTGAACGTGCGCGAGGTGCTGGGGCAGGCCGGGCCCTTGGCGCAGCTGCTGCAACGCGCCCAGGAGTCCAAGGCCAGGCTGCAGGCCGTGGCCTCGGTGCTGCCGGTGGGCCTGCGGTCGGCCATTCGGCCCGGCCCGCTGGACGAAGAAGGGTGGTTGCTGCTGGTGGACCACGGCGCGGCCGCGGCCAAGCTGCGACAGCTGCTGCCGCGCCTGGAACAGGCGCTGCAGGACAAGGGCTGGCAGGCTACACCCATCAAGGTGCGCATTCAACCGCGCGGCTGAGCGGACCCAGGACGGCGCCGCGCACCTCCACAGGCCGTGGGGGCGGCATTGGGCGACATGCAGGGGGAGGGGTGGTGCCGGCTTTCGGAATCGAACCGAAGACCTTCCGCTTACAAGGCGGGTGCTCTACCAACTGAGCTAAGCCGGCTGGGTGGGCGCCAGGACAGCGCGTCTCCGCATTTTAGAAGCAGCTGCGGGGACCGCAGCCGCCGCTCACTTCACACGTTTGAGCGCCGGGCGGCCACCGGTGGGTGGCGTGGGCTCGGGCGTGGGGTCTGGTTCGCGGCTGGCCGCGGTGTCTTCAGCCGGGGCTTCGGCCTCGGCGCTGGCCAGACGCAGACCGCTGCGGCCCGCTGCACGGCCGTCGCCTTCGGCCGTGGGGGCCGGTGCTGCTGCGGCGCTGGCCTCGCTGGGCACCGGGAAAGCCATGCCCTGCCCGTTTTCACGGGCGTAGATGGCGACCACGTGGTCCACCGGCACGACGATGTCGCGCGCAGAACCACCGAAGCGGGCCTTGAACTCGATGAAGTCGTTGCCCAGCTTCAAACCCGAGGTGGCCTCGAAGCCCACGTTGAGCACGATCTCGTTGTTCTTCACGTACTCGGTCGGCACCTGCACGCTCTGGTCCACGTACACCGCGATGTAAGGCGTGAAACCGTTGTCGGTGCACCAGTCGTGCAGCGCCCGCAGCAGATAAGGCCGCGTCGACGTGCCTTGGTTGTCGGAAGAAGTGAGCATCGGCGGGCAGGTCAAAGAAGGTGCAGCAAACGCCGTAGGGCCGGCTGGGCCGGACCACTGGCGTTACCCCCCCGGGCGGGCCGAGCCCAGGCAGCGCTGGCCCCGTGGACCTGTTCTGCCTGGCGGTGAACGGCGCCACGGGCGCCGTCCGAACGGCCAGCCGCGGCACAGCCGCTTCGGGGGGGAATCCCGCTCATTTGCGCATGACCTTTTCCGAGGGCGTCAGCGCCTCGATGTAGGCCGGACGCGAGAAGATGCGCTCGGCGTACTTCAGCAGGGGCACGGCGTTCTTCGACAGGTCGATGCCGTAGTAGTCCAGGCGCCACAGCAGCGGGGCGATGGCCACGTCCAGCATGCTGAAGTCGTCGCCCAGCATGTACTTGTTCTTCAGGAAGATGGGCGCCAGCTGCGTCAGACGGTCGCGGATCTGGGCGCGGGCCTTCTCCAGCTGCTTGTCCGTGGCCTTCACGCCGCGGCCTTCCAGCAGGTTCACGTGGGCGAAGAGTTCCTTTTCAAAGTTGAACAGGAACAGGCGCACGCGGGCACGGGCCACCGGGTCGCCGGGCATCAGCTGCGGGTGCGGGAAGCGCTCGTCGATGTACTCGTTGATGATGTGCGACTCGTACAGGATGAGGTCGCGTTCCACGAGGATGGGCACCTCGTTGTACGGGTTCATCAGCGCGATGTCTTCGGGCTTGGCGAAGAGGTCGACGTCGCGGATCTCGAAGTCCATGCCCTTTTCGAACAGCACAAAGCGGCAACGGTGCGAGTAGGGGCAGGTCGTTCCGGAGTAAAGCACCATCATGGCGAGGAGCCCTCAGTCGTCAGTGGGACGGCAACGTCCCGGTCAAAAGAATCGTCAAAAGAAACAAACGCAGTGGACGCGAACCTCGCTTCCACTGCGCTGGTTCGCCCGGCCTGGGCCGGGCGCTTGGCGGCTTACTTGATGTCTTTCCAGAACGCGGCGTTCAGGCGCCAGGCGATCACGGTGAAGAAGCCCAGGAAGATCATCACCCAGACACCCAGGCGAACCCGGTTGTTCTGGTTGGGCTCACCCATCCACTGCAGGAACGCAGTGAGGTCGGCCACGGCCACGTTGAACTCGGCCTGCGACATCGTGCCCTTGGTGATGGGCTCGAAACCCTTGAAGACATGCACGGTCTTGCTGGGGTCGTGCGGGTCTTTTTCATCCACGTACACGGCGCGCTGCTGGCCCTGCAGTTCCCACAGCGGGTTGGGCATGCCCACACCCGGGAAGGCCAGGTTGTTCCAGCCCGTGGCCTTGGTGTCGTCGCGGTAGTAGGTGCGCAGGTAGGTGTAGATGTAATCGGCACCCGGGCCCTTGCTGGCATCGGCCCGCGAACGCGCGATCAGCGACAGGTCGGGCGGCACGCCACCGAACCAGTCCTTCGCGTCCTTGGGGTCCATCGAGATCTTCATCAGGTCACCGACCTTCACGCCGGTGAAGATGAGGTTGTCCTTGATCTGCTGCTCGGTGAGACCGATGTCGCGCAGGCGGTTGTAGCGCACGAAGGCGGCCGCGTGGCAGTTCAGGCAGTAGTTGGCGAACAGCTTGGCGCCGTTTTGCAGCGCGGCCAGGTCGGTGACACGTTCCTTGGGGAACTTGTCCCAGGCCACGCCACCACCGGCGGCCTGCGCGCCACCGATGAAGGCCAAGCTGGCCAGCAGGGAGAGGATCAGTTTCTTCATGGTCTTGTTGCTCCTGCCCAGGCCTCAGTGCGCGTTGAAGACCACGCGGTCCGGCACGGCCTTGAATTCACCGATGCGGCTCCACCAGGGCATCAGCAGGAAGAAGCCGAAGTAGAACAGGGTGCCGATCTGCGAGACCAGGGTGCCCACCGTCGACGGCGGCTTGATGCCCAGGTAACCCAGCACGAAGAAGTTCAGCACGAAGATGCCGTAGAACCACTTGTTCCAGTTCGGACGGTAGCGGATGGACTTCACCGGGCTGCGGTCCAGCCAAGGCAGGAAGAACAGGATCAGGACGGCGACGCCCATCACCACCACACCCCAGAACTTGGCGTCGAAGGCCTTCAGCAGCACGCACAGCACCAGGGCGCCGATCAGCGGTGCGAACTTCCAGGGGCCCTTGAAGCCACCCTTCAGGAAGCCCATCACACCGGCGATGCCGATGATGACCACCAAGGCGGTGACCATGTCGTCGGTGACCGCACGCAGCATCGAATAGAAGGGCGTGAAGTACCAGACGGGCGCGATGTGCGCCGGCGTCTTCAGCGGGTCGGCCGGGATGAAGTTGTTGTATTCCAGGAAGTAACCACCGCCTTCAGGGGCGAAGAAGATCACCGCCGTGAAGATGATGAGAAACACGCTGACACCCAGCAGGTCGTGCACCGTGTAGTACGGGTGGAAGGGGATGCCGTCCAGCGGCTTGCCGGTGGCGTCCTTCTTGGCCTTGATCTCCACACCGTCGGGGTTGTTCGAACCCACGTCGTGCAGGGCCAGCAGGTGGGCCACCACCAGACCCAGCAGCACCAGCGGCACGGCGATGACGTGGAAGCTGAAGAAGCGGTTCAGCGTGGCGTCACCGACGACGTAGTCGCCACGGATCAGCAGCGACAGGTCTTCGCCCACGAACGGGATGGCGGCGAACAGGTTGATGATGACCTGGGCACCCCAGTACGACATCTGACCCCAAGGCAGCAGGTAGCCCATGAAGGCTTCGGCCATCAGGCACAGGAAGATGGCGCAACCGAACACCCAGACCAGTTCACGCGGCTTCTTGTAGCTGCCGTAGATCATCCCGCGGAACATGTGCAGGTAGACCACGACAAAGAAGGCCGAGGCGCCGGTGCTGTGCATGTAGCGCACCAGCCAGCCCCAGGGCACGTCGCGCATGATGTACTCCACCGAGGCGAAGGCCAGGGCGGCATCGGGCTTGTAGTGCATCACCAGGAAGATGCCGGTGACGATCTGGATCACCAGCACCAACAGCGCCAGCGAGCCAAAGAAATACCAGAAGTTGAAGTTCTTCGGAGCGTAGTACTCCGACATGTGAACCTTGTAGGCGTCGAACGCGGTCGGGAACCGGTTCTCCAGCCAATTGCTCACCTGTTGCGTCACCGGCGCGCCGGGGGGCAGTTCCTTGAATTCAGCCATGTGGACCTCGGTCGCTTTCTGCTCAGGCCTTCTTGTCTTCACCGATCAGCAGAACGGTGTCGGACAAGTACATGTGGGGCGGCACTTCCAGGTTGTCGGGCGCGGGTTTGTTCTTGAACACGCGGCCGGCCATGTCGAAGGTGGAGCCGTGGCAAGGGCACAGGAAACCGCCCTTCCAGTCGTCGGGCAGCGAAGGCTGCGCACCGGTGGCGAACTTGTCGCTGGGCGAACAACCCAGGTGCGAGCAGATGCCCACGCCGACGAAGAACTCGGGCTTGATCGAGCGCCATTCGTTCTTCGCGTAGTCGGGTGTCGGGTAGGCCTTGCGGTCGGAAGCGGGGTCGGCCAGTTGCGGCGACAAACCCTTCAGGGCTTCCAGTTGCTCTTTGGTGCGACGCACGATCCACACCGGTTTGCCGCGCCATTCGACGGTGAGCTTTTCGCCAGGTTGAATGGCGCTGATGTCCACCTGCACCGGGGCACCGGCGGCGCGGGCGCGCTCGCTGGGGGCGAAGGTGCTGACGAACGGCACAGCAACCGCTGCACCGCCCACGGCGCCAGCGCCGCAGGTGATGGCGATCCAGGTGCGTCGGCTTTGATCGACGGCGGCCTCAGTCGTGTCCGGCATGGATGTCCTCGACAGTATTCATGTGGGTTCGGGTCAACCCGGGATTCTAGCCGAGCCCAGAGGGGCTTTGGCTTTGAAAGGACCGCTATTGACGCCACTTCCGGCGCGCCCTACCGTCGCGGCGCCGGGAGGAGCCCGGAAAACCAAGCCACAGGACGGCAGACCTGCCACCCGGGGCAAATCAAGAACCCAGCCTGGAGAGGTACAGATGAGTTTCGTTTCAGAGTTCAAGGATTTCGCCACCAAAGGCAACGTGATGGACCTGGCCGTCGGCGTGATCATCGGTGGCGCCTTCGGCAAGATCGTCGACTCGCTGGTGGGCGACGTGATCATGCCGGTGGTGGGCAAGATCTTCGGCGGGCTGGACTTCAGCAACTACTTTATTCCGCTGTCGGGCCAGACCGCGACCACCTTGCTGGAAGCCAAGAAAGCCGGTGCGGTCTTTGCCTATGGCAGCTTCCTGACGGTGCTGGTGAACTTCATCATCTTGGCCTTCATCATCTTCGTGATGATCAAGCAGGTGAACCGCCTGAAGAAAGAAGCGCCCGCCGCCGCGCCGGCCGCCCCTGCACCGACGCCGGAAGACGTGCTGCTGCTGCGCGAGATCCGCGACGCCTTGGCCAAGAAATAAGCCCCCAGCTTCCCGGTCGCCAGACCGGACCCGGCCGCCGCGCATGCCGCATACTCTGCGGTTGCCCGGCGGCCTTGGTGTCGGCTGGGCGTTGCCCGCCCCGCACCTGCCTGCATGAACCCGAACCCCGTCCATCGCCTGCCTGCGCCTCTGGAACATGCCATCCAGCGGATCAAGCTCGCCTCGCGCGCGGCCGTGGACCGCACCGTCGAGAGCCTGGGCTTGGCCGCCCTGGCCTCCAACAACGTGTTCCAGCGCGACGCGCTGCTCGGTGCGCAGTTCGAACTGAACCGCAAGTCGGCCATCTTTGCGCTGGCCTTCAACGAAGCCTTTGACCAGCGCGTGCAGCGCGAGGTGGCGCCGCGCGGCGAGGACAGCGGCCGCCCGGCCCCCACCGCCTGGGATGCGCTGAGCCTGGTGGAAGACGCCGAGCTGGAAATGGAAGTGGCGGCCGAGCGTTTCGCGATGGAACTGGCCGCCGGCTGCGAGTGGGAACTGCGCGAACTGGGCGCCTACATCGTCTCGGTGCTCGGTCCGGGCCGGCCAGAGAGCGAACGCAACCCGTTGCGGCCCGAGGTGGTGGGCCACGCCATGGTGCGCGCCATGCACGCCACCGCCGACCGCCCCGAAGTGCTGAAGGTGCTGAACACCGAACTGGGCCGTTCGCTGGCCGGCCTGCTGCGCAGCACCTACGCCGACATCGTGGCCGATTGGCGCCAGGCCGGCCTGCAACCCGCCGGCCTGGCGGTGCGCCAGGCCGAACAGCGCGGCGCAGGTGGCAGCGGCTTCGACACGTCCAGCCGCGCCGCGGGCCTGGACAGTGAACGCGCGCCCATGAACACCGGCGCCAGCACGGGCCCTGGTCAGCAGGACAGCCGCTATGGCGCACGCCGCGGTGGCGCGGGCGGCTGGTCGGGCTCCGGCACGTCACCGGGCGGTCGTGGCATGGCCATGGGCCAGGTGGACCCGGCGCTGATGAACGTCATCCGCCGCCTCGCCTTCAGCGACGCCGTGGTGGGCGACACCGGCGCCAGCGACTGGGGCGACGTGGGCGGCGGCCCGGGCATGGGCGGCGGTGGCGGCCAGCCGATGCGGCCCCTGCCCAACCTGATCCACGCCCACCGCGAGGAACTGCGCCAGGCCAGCAACGGCTCGCTCGATCACATGGTGATCGACGTCATTGGCAGCCTGTTCGAACAAATCCTGTCCGACCCGAAGGTGCCGCCGCAGATGGCGCGCCAGATCGCGCGGCTGCAACTGCCGGTGCTGCGCGCAGCATTGGGCGACCCCAGCTTCTTCTCGTCGCGGCGGCACCCGGTGCGCCGCTTCATCAACCGCATCGCCTCGCTGGGCGCGGCCTTCGAGGATTTCGACGAAGCCGGCGCCCAGGGCGTGCTGGCCAAGGTGCGGGCCTTGGTGCAGCAGGTGGTGGAAGGCGACTTCGAGCAGATCGAGGTCTACGAACAGAAGCTCGCCGCGCTGGAAACCTTCATCACCGAACAAGGCCGCAGCGAAGCGCAGGCCCAAGGCGGTGCGGCCGAACTGCTGTCGGCCAAGGAAGACGAGCTGCGTCTGCGCCTGCTGTACGCCCAGCAGCTGGAAGGCGAGCTGAAAGGCCTGAGCGCGCCCGACTTCGTGCGCGACTTCATCAGCCAGGTGTGGAGCCAGGTGCTGATGCGGGCGGCCGAGTTGGAGGGCCCGGACAGCGACACCGTCAAGCGGCTGCGCCACGTGGGCCGCGAGCTGTTCATGAGCGTGCAGGCCAAGACCTCGCCGCAGCAGCGCAAGGCTTTTCTGGCCGACCTGCCCGGGCTGATGAAGGCTTTGGGTGAGGGCATGGCCCTGATCGGCTGGCCCGACGCCCAGCGCCGCGATTTCTTCGGCCGGCTGCTGCCGGCCCACGCCGAGTCGCTGAAGGCCCAGCCGCTGCGCGCGCTGGACTTCAACCTGCTGTCGCGCCAGGTGGACGGGGTGCTGGACAAGCCACTGCCGTCCAAAGCCGACCTGCGCCTGGCCCCGGCCACGCTGCCGGTGCTGAACGACGAAATCGCGGCACCCCAGTTCAGCGCCGAAGAAGCACAGCGCATCGGCTTGGTGGACGAAGCCCGTTTCGACTGGGACGGCCAGGTGGACATCGACCTGGGCGCCGAACCCGAGGTGAGCGCCGCCGACCTGCAGATCGCCGGCCTGCCAGCCACCGCCCAGGCCACGGAGGCCCCAGAGCCGGTGCAGGGCGCCAGCCTGGCCGACAACGTGCAGATTGGCTTTGCCTACCAGATGCACCTGGAGGGCAGCTGGCAGAAGGTGCGCCTGGTGCACGTGAGCCCGGGCCGCAGCTTCTTCGTCTTCAACCGCGGCAAGCGCCACAAGCAGGCCATTTCGCTGACGCAACGCATGCTGGTGCGCCTGTGTGAGACCGGCCGCATGCGCGCTTTCGAGAACGCCTACCTGCTGGAGCGCGCCACGGCGCGGGCGCGCCGGCAGTTGTCGGGCGTCACCGCGGCGGCGGCAACGCCTGCCCGGCCGCAGTAGACGCGGCATCAGCGGCCCGCGCGGCCACCGCGGCGCGTGCCCAACGCAACGCCGCCACCAGGCTGGAGGCGTCGGCCAGGCCCTGGCCCGCGATGTCGAAGGCCGTGCCGTGGTCGGGGCTGGTCCGCACAAACGGCAAACCCAGCGTGACGTTGACGCCCTGCTCCACCCCCAGGTACTTCACCGGGATCAGGCCGTGGTCGTGCGTCATGGCCACCACCAGGTCGAATGCGCCCCGGCGCGCGCGCATGAAGACCGTGTCGGGGGCGAACGGCCCCTGGGCGTGGATGCCTTCGGCCACGGCCGCGGCGATGGCCGGCGCGATGGTGTCGATCTCTTCCCGGCCGAACAAGCCACCTTCGCCCGCGTGCGGGTTCAAACCAGCCACCGCGATGCGCGGCCGCACCTGGCCCCAGGCCGCCGCAGCGCAGTGGGCGATGCGCAAGGTGTCGAGCACGGCGTCAAACGTCACGGCGTCGATGGCCGTGCGCAGCGACTGGTGGATGGTGACCAGCACCACCCGCAGCTCTTCGTTGGCCAACATCATGCGCACCGGCGGTGGCGCCCGTCCGGGCACGGTGGCCAGGGCCTGCAGCATCTCGGTGTGACCAGGGAAGAGCACACCCGCCTCGGCCAGGGCCTCTTTGTGCAAAGGCGCGGTGACGATGGCCGCGGCTTCGCCGGCCTGCACCCAGTGCACGGCGGCTTCGATGCAGCGGGCCGCCGCCGCGCCAGCGCGCGCGTCCACGCGGCCCCAGGGCAGACCGGACAGGCCTTCAGGCAGACCGGGCGGGGCCAACACGGGCAGACAACCGGGGGGCACCTGGGCCAGGTCTGCCGGGTGTTCGAGCACGGCCGTCATGCCCGCGCCGGCCCGGCGCAGCACCTGTGGGCAGCCCAGCACCACGGTGTCGGCGAGCTCGCCCCGTTCGAAGGCCCTGACCACGGTTTCCGGGCCCACGCCGACGGCATCGCCCATCGTCAGCACCAGAGGCTTCATGGCGCCACCCGCTGGGCCCGAGGCCGGTTTGCAGCGCGCCAGGGCGCGCAGGTGCACTGGCGCGTCCTCATGCCACCACCCGCAGAGCTCGTGGTACGGCATGCAGCGCGCCAGGGCACGCAGGTGCACTGGCGCGTCCTCATGCCACCACTCGCAGAGCTCGTGGTACGGCATGCAGCGCGCCACTGCACGCAGGTGCACTGGCGCGTCCTCATGCCGGATTGTCGATTTCTAGGAAGTGGTGTTGCAGGCCGAAGTGCGCGGCCACGTGCGCGGCGACAGCAGGGGCCCCAAAACGTTCGGTGGCGTGGTGGCCGCAGGCCAGGAAGGCCACGCCGGTTTCGCGGGCCAGGTGGGCTTGTGGCTCCGACACTTCGCCGGTGATGAAAGCATCGGCGCCGGCCGCGATGGCGGCCTCGAAGTACCCCTGGGCACCGCCGGTGCACCAGGCCACGCGGCGCAGCGGTCGGCCGTCGCCAGGCAGCACCAACGGCGCACGGTCCAAGGCGGCTTGCGCCTGCTGCGCCAGCGCCGCCAGGCTGTCGAGCGCGCCGGCCGGACCCACGAAACCGAGTTGGTGGTCACCGAAGCGCGCGTCGGCCACCAGGCCCAGGCGCTGGCCCAGCTGCGCGTTGTTGCCCAGCGTGGGGTGGGCGTCCAGCGGCAGGTGGTAGGCGAACAGGTGCACGCCGTGGTGCATCAGCCGCCGCACGCGCTGGCCCAACCAACCCGTCAGACGGCCGTCTTGCCCGCGCCAGAACAGGCCGTGGTGCACCAGCAGCGCGTCGGCGCCGTCGGCAATGGCCGCGTCGATGAAGGCCAGGCTGGCGGTGACGCCCGACACCAGCCGGGTGATGGGCCGCTCGCCCTCGACCTGCAGGCCATTCGGCCCATAATCCTTGAAGGCTTCAGGCTGCAACAACTGCTGCAGGAAGCTGTCCACCGCTTTGAGCTCGGCCATGGTGCCGCAGCGCCCTTTCTTCAAGACATGTTGCGCAGAACCTGGCTCGTATTCTCGCAGGCCGTCACCGTGGCGCTGGCCGCGTTGTTCGTGGTGCTGACGCTCAAGCCGGAATGGCTGCCGCGCAGTGGCGGTGGTGCGCTGCCCTTGCCCACGGTGTTTCAGGCGCCGGCTGTGGCGGCCTCGGGGGCCGGGGTGGGCTACAGCGCCGCGGCCAGGCAGGCTGCGCCGGCGGTGGTCAGCATCGTGGCCAGCAAGTCGGCCCGGCGCAACCCGCACGCCGACGACCCGCGGTTCCGCTTCTTCTTCGGCGAGGAAGGCGACGAGTCGGCCACGCAGACGGGCCTGGGCTCGGGCGTCATCGTCTCGCCCGAGGGCTACCTGCTGACGAACAACCACGTCATCGAGGGCGCCGACGACATCGAGGTGCAGTTGACCGACGGCCGCCAGGTGCGCGCCCGCCTGGTGGGCGCCGACGCCGAGACCGACCTGGCGGTGCTGAAGATCGAACTCGACCGCCTGCCCGTCATCACCTTCGGCAACGCCCCCAGCCTGCAGGTGGGCGACGCGGTGCTGGCCATCGGCAACCCGTTCAACGTGGGCCAGACGGTGACGGCGGGCATCGTCAGCGCGCTGGGCCGCAACCAGCTGGGTTTGTCCACCTTCGAGAACTTCATCCAGACCGACGCGGCCATCAACCCTGGCAACAGCGGCGGCGCGCTGGTGGACGCGGCTGGCCACCTTGTGGGCATCAACACCGCCATCTTTTCGCGCAGCGGTGGCAGCTTGGGCATCGGCTTCGCCATCCCCGTGGACACGGCGCGCCAGGTGATGGACGCCCTGGTGCGCGACGGCCAAGTGACCCGCGGCTGGATCGGCGTGGAGCCGCGCAACCTGACAGCCGACATGGTGGACAGCCTCAAGCTGCCGGTGAAGACCGGCGTGCTGATCACCGGCGTGCTGCAGGACGGGCCGGCCAGCAAAGGCGGCCTGAAGCCCGGCGACGTGGTGCTGAAGATCGGCGACCGCCCCGTGGCCAACACCAGCGAATTGTTGGCCGCCGTGGCCGCGCTGAAGCCCCAGGCCACGGCCGTGGTGCAGGTGCAGCGCGGCGCCCAGGCCCTGGACCTGAAGCTGGTGGTGGCCCAGCGGCCCAAGCTGCAGCGCCGACCAGCACGCTGAGGCCTGCGGCAGCCGACGCCGCCGCGGCGGCCAGCGCTACGGCCCGAGCTGGGTGTCCACGACCACGCGGCCCTCGCTGCAGGCGCGTTCGAAGTCGGCCTCCAGCGCCGCCAGGCCCGCCGCGTCGGCCGCCTGGCAATGCAGCAGGCCGATGGCCCGGTTGCGGCCACGCCCCTTGGCCTCGTACAAGGCCATGTCGGCCAGGTTGATGGCCTGTTCGGCCTGGGCGGGCACCCGATGTGGCTGCAATGGAAAGCAGGCGTGGCCGATGGACACGGTGGCGCGCAGCAGGCCGCCGCCCGGCAGCACCACCGGGCTGCCCGCCACCGCCTGCAACAAACGTTGCACCAGGCCCTGGGCCTCGGCCGTCTGCAGGCCGGGGGCATGCACCAGAAACTCTTCACCGCCCCAGCGCGCCACGGTGTCGCCTTCACGCAAGCTGCTGGCAATGCGGCGGGCCACCTCCACCAGCACGGCGTCACCGGCCTCGTGGCCATGGCCGTCGTTGATGGCCTTGAAGTGGTCGATGTCGACCATCAGCACACCGCCCTGGTAGCCAAGCTGCGCGTCGGTGGCGTCTTGCAGCACGCTGTGCAAGTGGCGCCGGTTGGCCAGCCCGGTGAGGGGGTCGCGCTCGCTTTGCAGCTTCAACCGGGCCTGGTTGGCGGCCAGTTGGCGGTTGGTCTCCCGCACCCGCAGCAGCAGCAAACCCACCACCGCCAAGGCCAAGACCAAAGCCAGGGCGGCCAAGCCCCAGACGCGCCGCAACAAGCCCTGGTTGTCGAGTTCGGCCTGCTTCAGCGCGTTGTCGCGCTCCAGCTTCACGATGTTGCGCTGCTGGGCCTCGCGGTCGTTGCGCTGGCGAAGGTCGGCCAACGCCATGGCCTGGCTGCGCGCTGAGAGGGCTTGGTTGAGTTCACGCTCTTGGTGGTAGGCCTTCAACGCGGCGGGCAGGTCGCCGGCCGCCGCCAAGGCGTCAGAGAACTCCCGCAAGGCCATCACCTGGGCCCCGGTGTTGCCCTCGGCGGCCCAGGCCGCTTGCAGCGCCTGCTGCGTGACCACCGCCGCCGCCGTGCGGCCCAAGGCCACCTGGGCCAGCATGGCGTTGTGCATCAGCAGCCGCTCCACCCGGCGGTCGGCCAGGCGTCGGGCGATCTCCAAGCCCGCTTCGGCCGCCACCAGCGCGCGCGCGGGCTCGCGTCGCATCAACGCCAGGTGGGACAGGTTGCCCTGCACCAAAGTCTCCAGCCGCGCCGCCTGGCCCTGGCGTGCCAAGGCCAGCGCCTCGCGCAAAGCGGCCTCGGCACCAACCAGGTCACCAGCGTCTTGCAGGTGGGCCGAAGCCACCATGCGGGCGCGGCCCAGCATGCCGGCGTCACCGGCCAGTTCGGCCTGTTTCACGGCCTGGGCCAGGTGCCACACGCTGCCGGAAGGGTCTGCACCCCGCAGCAGGGCCAAGTGGCTGTGCGACCACGACTGCCGCAGGGCGTCACCCCCCGCCACCGCCAAGGCCAGCGCGGCCTCGGCCTGTCGCCGCTGCCCGTTTTCGTCGCGGTGGGTGCCCGCGCGCAGGCTCAGCAGGTGGTGCATGCGCCACCGGGGCCGGTACTCACAGGCGGCCTGGCCCGGTGCGCGCGCGTCGCAGTGGCGTTGGTAGGCGACCAGGGCCTCGCGGGCCAGCGGGTCCGGATCGGCGGTCCCGCTGCGCTCGGCGGACAAAGCCTGCAGGAACAAGCGGTCGCCGGTCGCCAAATCGGCCGACAACGCCTGGGACAGCGGCTGCACGGCCGCCACGGCCGCACCCGCCAGCGCCGGGTTGCCGGTGCGCACCTGCACCTCGGCCCGCGCCAACGCCAGCAAGCGGTGGGCACCGGCCTCGGTGGGCGGCGCCAGTTCGGCCAGGGTGCGCGATGCGGCCACGGCGCCGTCGTCGGCCAGACGCACCAGGCGGTCGAGTTGCTGCGCCCAGGCCTGGGCCTGGACGGCCGACGCCACTGGCGCTGGGGTCTGTGCGTGGGCCCAGAGCGACACCGCGCCGGCCCACAGCAGGCCGCAGACCCAGCGCGCGCCACGCACGGCCCTGCCGCGGGTGCAGAAGCCGGTGTTCATGGGGCCGCCCCCGGCGGCGACACCGGCCCGGTCCAGGCCGCCAGCCGCGCCTGGCCGCCGCGCCAGGCGGCCTCCAGATCCAGCGCTGCACGTTCCAGATCGGCCAGGGCCGGCGGCTGCAACGCTTGCACGCCATAGGCACGGTTGCGGCCATGGGCCTTGGCGAGGTAAAGGGCTGTGTCCACCAGGCGCAAGGCCTGCTCCCAGGGCAGGCCCGGTGCGGCTTGGGGGAAGCCGGCGTAGCCGATGCTGGCCGTGACGGGCAGGTCCAGCGCAACGGCCGTCGCTGCGGCGCGCGACTTGCGCACCAGCACCGGTTCACCACCCACCGCCTCCAGCAGGCGCTGTGCGAGGGCGTCCAGGGCCGGCCCCGGCAGTTCGGGGGTGACGATCAGGAATTCCTCGCCACCCCAGCGCACCACCTGGTCTCCGTCGCGCACAGCGGCCAGCAGGCGCTGCGCGACGGTGCGCAACACGGCGTCGCCGGCGCCGTGGCCGCGGGTGTCGTTGATGCGCTTGAAGTTGTCCAGGTCCAGCAGCAGCAGGCCCCCCTTGAACACGGCACCCGGTGGGTGCTGCCTTTGCAGATGCCGGCGGTTGGCCAGCCCCGTCAAGGCGTCGCGCTCGCTCTGGCTGCGCAACAGCGCATTGCCCGCCGCCAGGGCCTGGCGGCGCAAGCGCAACCGGTGCAGCAGCAGGCCGGCCAAACCCAGCAAAAGCAAACCCGCGGCCGCCGCCGTCCACCACAGGCGCTGCTGCAGGTGCACGCTGCGCAAGGCCTCGGCCTTCAGCCGGTTGTCGGCTTCCAGCAGCGCCAGTTCGCGCTGCCGGGCCTGGTGGTCGTACTGCTCCTGCAGCACCAGGATGGCCTCTTGCTGGTCCTGCCGGAAGACTTCGTCGGCCAACTGCCGGTGCCGCTGGTAAGCGGCCACGGCGTCGGCCAGGTAGCCGGCCTTCTCGAAGTACTGGCCCTGCTCTTCTTCCATGCGGGCGAGGTGGGTGGTGGCGCCGGCCCGGCGCTCCATGTCCAGCGCAGCCTTCAGGTACGGCAGGGCTTCAGCCCGGCGCTTCAGCGACACCAGGGCCAAACCGGTGTTGGCCAGGGCCACCGAGGTGGAGACATCGTCGTGCAGGGCCTGGGCCAGCGGCAGGGCCTGGCGCGACAACTGCAAGGCCTGCGCGTAGTCGCCCCGGCGCAGGTAGTGGTCGGCCAGGTTGGCCAGCGCCAGCACCTCCTGTTCATGGGCGCCGGCCTGGCGCGCCAACAGCAGCGCCGCGTTGGAGGCCGCGAGTTCACCGGCTGCATCGCCCGCATCGCCTTTGACCATGGCGTCGACGGTGTGGGTCTCGCTCATGGCCAGCACGTCGCCGCTGCGCTCGGCCAGCTGGCGCGACTGTGCCAAGGTGGCGGCGGCGCGGTCGCCCTGGCCCAGCAGGAAGTGGGTGTAGGCCAGGTCGCGGTAGACCTCGCTGCGCCGCCAATCGGGGCCGATCGGGTCGGCCAACGCCACATTGGCCTGGCGCAAGCGCAGCGCTTCGTCGAAACGGCCGGATTGTTCGTAGGACCAGGCCAGCGCTTGCTGTAGCTGCAAACGAAGCCTGGGTGGCCCATCGGCGGGCCAACGCCGCAAGCCTTCCAACAGGGTTTGTTGGATCCGGTGGGCGCCGTCGCGGAACTGCAAGGCCGCCCGCAGGTATTCGGCCGCCGCCGCCGCCACCGGCACATGGCCGCTGACGGCCTCGATGGCCTCCAGCGCCTGCTGTGCAGCCACGACCTGCTGGCGTTGCGCGAGGATGCGGCCCCGCTGCGCCAAGGCCATCACGCGGTCGGCGTCCAACAGGGGCCGGCTGGCGGCAAAGTCCGCCAAAGCTTGGGCACCGCGCAGCGGGTTCAGGCGAACGGCTTGGTCCAGCGTCTGCCAAGGGTCGCCGCCCGGGCTGGGGACGGGCACCGCGCCCGACGCCTTGGCCACGGCGGCGCTTGCAGCGCTTGCGGCCGGGCCCGCAGCACCCTGCGCCCAAGCCGCTTCCGCGCCCCACCAGCCGAGCGTGGCCACCGTGCATGCAGCGGCCCAGCGCCAAGCGCCAGGCCGCTGCGGCGGCTTGCTCTGGGAACGAAGGGGCACAAGCAAGGGCGTCAAGGGCCCCCGCGCGGATGGCAGGCCATGTCCATACATCGGCCGCTGCACCGCGCACTGCAGGAAGAGCCGTTCGCCCGGGCCGGCGTTTGCCAACAAACGCACGGCCGGCTGGGGGGGCGGGCACCCGTCGCCTTGCTCGGCGGTGTCCCGAGCCCTGGGCACCAGCGTCAGCGCAACCGCGGCCATGCCGCGCCAACGCTGCCGCTGGCCGCTGTCACGTTCAGCCGCCTTCGCTGGCACCACCGGCTTCTGGCGGCGCCTGCGTGTGCTTGATGAACAACTGCGCAGCGATGATGCCCAACTCGTACAAGATAACCATGGGGATGGCCAGGGCCAGCTGCGAAATCACATCAGGCGGGGTCACGACCGCGGCGACGATGAAGGCGCCGACGATGAAGTAGCCGCGCGCCTGGCGCAGCTGCTCGATGCTGACGATGCCCATGCGCGCCAGCACGATGACGGCGATCGGCACTTCGAAGGCCACGCCGAACACCAGGAACAGCGTGAGCACAAAGCCGAAGTACTGCTCGATGTCTGGCGCTGCGGTGATGGTGGTGGGCGCAAAGGCCTGGATGAACTTCGCCATGCCCGGGATGACCAGGAAGTAGCAGAAGGCCACGCCGATGATGAACAGCAGCGTGCTGCTGACCACCAGCGGCAGCACCAGCTTCTTCTCGTGCGAATACAGGCCCGGTGCCACGAAAGCCCACACCTGGTACAGCACCACCGGCAGGGCCAGCATGAAGGCCGCCATCAGCGTGATCTTCAGCGGCACCAGGATGGGCGAGATGACGTTGGTGGCGATGAGCTTGGAGCCCGCCGGCAGGTGGGCGGCCAGCGGGCTGGCCAGCAGGTCGTACAGGCCCGCAGGCCCGGGCCACAGCGCCAGCACGGCGAAAGCGACGACCACGGCGATCAGCGCCCGCACCAAGCGGTCGCGCAGCTCGATCAGGTGGCTGACAAAGGGGGCCTCGGTGCCGGCCAGTTCGTCGGGTTTGTCGGGTGTGGGGCTCATCGCGTGGAATGGGTGCCGGCCGGCTGCAGGGTGCAACGGCCAGAGGCTTCAGGCGTCAGCCCTTGGGACCGCGGCCGGGCGGGCGGAAACGGGCCACACGGGCGGCGCCCGATTGCGCCTTGGCCTTGATGCCATGGCGCTGCTTGTACCACTGCGGCGTGGCGCCACGTTTCAGGCGCCAGTTCTTCTTGGGGTGGCGGTAGCTCGGCGGCGGCGGGGTCCAGGCCTGGTCCAGGCCGCTGCCGTCGGGGCCGCCGAGGGCCGTGCCCGAACCAAAGGCCGCGTCGTCGCTGTTCCAGCCACCGTTCAGCCCGCTGGACACCGAGTTGACCTCTTGGTGCACGGTCTGTTCGACGTTGCGCGCCGCGTCCTCGAACTGCGTCTTCATCTTCTTGAGCTCGTCGAGCTCGATGGAGCGGTTCACCTCGGCCTTGACGTCGGACACATACCGCTGCGCCTTGCCGAACAGGTGGCCCACTGTGCGGGCCACCTTGGGCAGCTTTTCGGGGCCGATGACGATCAGCGCCACCGCGCCGATCAGCGCGAGTTTGTCGAAGCCGAAATCCAGCACCGTGCAGCGCCGATCAGGACTTGGTCTTCGCGTCCACGTCCACCGTGTTGGCGTCGTTGGCGCGCTGGGCTTGCGTGACCTGCTGCGCGGCGGCGGGCGCGCCGGCCGGGTCGGCCGCATCACCACCGGCCTTCATGCCGTCCTTGAAACCCTTGACGGCACCACCCAGGTCGGCGCCGATGTTCTTGAGCTTCTTGGTGCCGAAGATCAACACCACGACCAGCAAAACGATCAGCCAATGCCAAATGCTGAATGAACCCATGTTTGTTCTCCTGAAGAGGAATGTCGAATTCTAGGTGACGCGGGCCTTGGCCCTGCGGTGGCAGGGGCCCGGCGTCGGGGGGGGATCTGTCCGTGCGCGCTCACACTGCCTTGCGGCGTGAAATCGCCGCAAGGCCTTTGCCAGCCGATGAAGGCCTTCCGGCCTTCATCGTGCGGGCTCAGCCTTTAAGCCAAGGCCGGGGGCCGCCCATGACGTGCATGTGCAGGTGGTAAACCTCCTGCCCACCGTCGGGTCCGGTGTTGATGACGGTGCGGAAACCGCCGGTCACGCCCAGTTCCTTCATCAGCCGCGGCGCCAGGGCCAGCATGCGGCCCAGCAGGTCGGCGTGTTCGGGGCCGGTGTCGGCCAGCGTGGCGATGTGTTGCTTGGGGATGATCAGCACATGCACCGGCGCCCACGGCGCGATGTCGTGGAAGGCCAGCAGGTGCTCGTCTTCGAACACCTTCTTGGCGGGGATCTGTCCGGCGACGATCGTGCAGAAGATGCAGCTCGGGTCGTACGCGGTGGTGGCGGCGGTCATGGTGTTCAGGTTTGCGACTGTTCACGGTCGCGCAGCTTGCGCAGCGCAAATTCTTCCAGGCCCGACAGGCCTTCGCGGCGGCGCAGTTCGGCGAGCACCTGCTCTGGCCCCAGCTGGAAATGCGACAGCGCCACCAGGGTGTGGAACCACAGGTCGGCCACTTCGCCGACCAGCTTGCTGGCGTCGCCGTCCTTGGCGGCCATCACCACCTCGGTGGCTTCTTCGCCCACTTTTTTCAGGATGGCGTCGGTGCCCTTGTGGAACAGGCGGGCCACATAACTTTGGTCGGGGTCGCCGCCGCGGCGGCTGTCGATGACGGCGGCCAGGCGGGCCAGCGTGTCGTCGCCGCCCAGGCTGGGTTGGTCGTTCATTTGTAAATGCTCTCGGGGTCTTTCAGCACCGGGTCGACGGCGACCCATTGCCCTTGTTCGTAACGCTGGAAGAAGCAGCTGTGGCGGCCGGTGTGGCAGGCGATGCCGGGTTCATGGCCGTGCTGGGTGATCTTCAGCAACAGCACGTCTTCGTCACAGTCCAGCCGCATCTCGTGCACCTGCTGGAAATGGCCACTTTCTTCGCCTTTGTGCCACAGGCGCTGGCGCGAGCGGCTGAAGTACACGGCCTGGCCGCGGCGCGCGGTTTCGGCCACGGCTTCGCGGTTCATCCACGCGAACATCAGCACATCGCCGGTGGCGGCTTCTTGCGCGATGACGGGCACCAGGCCGTCGCGGTCCCAATTGATCTTGTCCAACCAATCCATGGCCGGCAGTCTATACGGCGGGTGTTGACGCGCCGGTGTCAGGGCTGTGGTGCGTGGCGCCGCTGAAGCCCTGTTCTTCGGCGAACCACTGCAGCACCGGCACCGTGCCGGGCAGCACCGGCACCACCTGCACCGGCAGTTGCTGCCAGGCCATCTGCTGGGCCTCGCGCATCTCGAACGTACCCTTCCAGCTGAACACCTTGCAGAAGTGCAGGCGCACCAGGGCGTGCGGGTAGTCCACCAGCTCCACCTTCCAGGGCGTGGACGGGCCGATGGTGATGCCCAGCTCTTCGTGCAGCTCACGCGCCAGCGCGTCGTGCACGGTTTCGCCCGCTTCCACCTTGCCGCCGGGGAATTCCCAGTAACCGGCGTAGGCCTTGCCCGCGGGGCGGCTGGTCAGCAGGAACTGCCCATCGGGCGCCACCAGCACGCCCACGGCCACTTCCACCGGGGTGCGCGGCGGGCGGGTCAGGCCGTCGGCCGACAGCACTCTTTCCGGGGCTGCCTCAGCCATGGTGGCGGCCGGCGTAGTCGCGCGCAAACTGGTAGGCCACGCGGCCCGAGCGGCTGCCGCGTTCCAGCGCCCACACCAGGCATTCGGCACGCGCAGCCTCGATGGCGGCTTCATCCACGCCAAAGTGGCGCAGCCACTGGCCGGCGATGGCCAGGTACTCGGCCTGGCTGAAGGGGTAGAAGCTGACCCACAGGCCGAAACGTTCGCTCAGCGAGATCTTCTCTTCCACCGCCTCGCCCGGGTGCACCTCACCGTCCTCGGTGTGCTGGTAGGTCAGGTTCTCCTTCATCGTTTCCGGCAGCAGGTGGCGGCGGTTGCTGGTGGCGTAGATCAGCACGTTGTCGCTGGCCTGGGCCACAGAGCCATCGAGCATGCTCTTCAGCGCCTTGTAGCCCAGCTCACCGGCGTCGAAGCTCAGGTCGTCGCAGAAGACCACAAAACGCTCGGGCCGCGGCGCCAGCAGGTCCACCAGGTCAGGCAGGTCCACCAGGTCGGCCTTGTCCACTTCCACCAGGCGCAGGCCTTGGTCGGCGAACTCGTTCAGGCAGGCCTTGATCAGGCTGCTCTTGCCGGTGCCGCGCGCGCCGGTCAGCAGCACGTTGTTGGCCGGGCGGCCGGCGACGAACTGCGCGGTGTTGCGCAGCAGGCGCTCTTTCTGCGGCTCCACTTCCTTCAGGTCGGCCAGGCGGATGCCGGCCACGTGGCGCACCGGCTCCAGCACACCGGCACCACCGCGCTTGCGGTAGCGAAAGGCGATGGAGGCTTCCCAGTCGGGGGCCGACAGGGCATGGGGGAGGATTTTTTCCAGCCGCACCAGCACGCTTTCAGCGCGCTGCAGCAGCGATTCAAGGGCAGCGGTCATGGCCTGAAGTTTAGGCGCGCGCTCCGCGGCCGCACGGCGGTGGGCTGTCAGGCCGGCACGGCGCGCACCGTGTCATCGGCCACGGCGAACACGCGGTCGCCCGGCCGCACCGGCAGGGCGTGGCCGCCAGTGAACTCGCCAAACGCCGGCAGCACGCCTTGTTCTGGGCCGAAGTGGAAACACGGCAGGCGCAGCCGCCCCGGGCCGCGCCCGCCCAGCCACACCACCGGGTGCGTGTGGCCGGCCAGCGCGTAGTGGCCCGCCACCGCCTGCGGGTGGTGGCACAACGCGAACGGGCCTTGGCACCAGGGTTCGTCCACCACGGCCACGCGCCAGGCGGCGGGTGGGTCGCCGGCGTGGGCGTCGTGGTTGCCACGCACCAGCACCATGTCCAGGTCGGCGCGTTCAGCACGCCAGGCGGCCACGGCGCCCAGCACCGCGGCGCTGCGGCCGCTGGCGGCGTGCAGCAGGTCACCCAGGAAGACGATGCGCCGCGCCGGCGCGCTGGCCAACAGGCGGTCCAGCCGCGCGAGCATGGTGGCCGTGGTGCCGCCGGGCACCGGCAGGCCGGCGCGGCGGAAAGCCTGGGCCTTGCCCAGGTGGGCGTCGGCCACCAGCCAGGTGGCGGTGTCGTGCCAGTAGGCCGCCCGCTCCGGCGACAAGCCCAGGCGGGTGCCGGCGAGGGTGACGTCCAACATGGGTGGTGTGGCGCCCCGGGTTCAGGCCGCTTGGGCCGCCAAGCGGGCGGTCAGGCGGTCAGGCGGTGCAGGGCCAGGTCCAGCTGCTCGGTGGGCAGGCGGCGGAAACCGCTGCGGGCATAACGCTGCAAACGGCCGATCACGAACGACACCAGGGCCGAGGCCAAAGCATTGGCCTGAACGGTGGGCGTGGACGAGGCCGTGGCCTCGGCGTGGGCGCGCAGGCTTTGGCGCAGCTGGGATTCCACGCGGTCGAAAAACTGGTTCATGCGCGCAGTCAGGCGTTCGTGTTCGAACACCAGGGCGTCGCCCACCATCACGCGCGTCATGCCGGGGTTCTTCTCGCCGAACTGCAGCAGCATGGCCGCCACCTTCTGGGCCTGCAACGCACCGCTGGGCTCGCGTTCGTTGATCTGGTTGACCAGCGAAAAGACGCTGGATTCGATGAACTCGATCAGCCCTTCGAACATCTGCGCCTTGCTGGCGAAGTGGCGGTACAGCGCGGCTTCGCTCACGTCCAGCTTGGCGGCCAGGGCCGCCGTGGTGATGCGCTCAGCACCCGGTTGTTCCAGCATGCTGGCCAGGGTTTGCAGGATCTGGATGCGGCGCTCGCCCGGCTTGGGGCGCTTGCGCGCCGGCGCGGCGGGCGTGGCCTCGGCAGCAGCCTCGTCTTCGGGCAGGTGTTCGGCGGTGTCCACCGGTTCAACGTCTTCAGGCAGGTCGGACATCGCGTGGTCGCGGGCAGGCAGGCAAGTGGAAGCGGGGGGCGGGCGAAGCGCGGCCAGCAGGGCCGCGAGAAACCCCGTCGAACGAGGGGCCGACAGATTCTGGCACAGCGCCCGCCCCGTGTTCGGGGGTGGAAAACCCCGGGCCGGGGCCCGGGTGCAACGGCGGTCAGCGACGCAACAACTGGGCCAGGCGCGTGACACGCCGGTCCACGTGCGCCGGGCGTGCGCTGACGCGCGTGGACATCGCAATGCCCCAACTGGCGCTGCGTGTGAAGCGCTGCATCCACACCGTGCCCATGCCCACGGCCTTGGCCCCGCGCAGGTGGCCCACGGTGTCTTCCACCAGCACACAGCGGTGCGGCGGCACCTTCAGCCGCGCGGCGATGGCGCGCAGCATGCGCGTGTCGGGCTTGGGCCGCCAATGGCCGAACATGCGCATGTCCTCGATGGCCAGCACGCCGTCGAACAGGTGCTGCACGCCCAGCGTGCCCATCACACGCGCCGTGTAGTCGGCCGGTGCGTTGGTCAGCACGTATTTGCGCCCGGGCAGCGCGGCCAGCGCCGCGAAGTCGTGGCTGAAGCCGCGCACGCGCCCTTCCAGACCGGGCAGCACATGGGTGTGGTGCAGAAAGTGTTCGCCCTTCACCCCATGGTGGCGCACCAGGCCCAACAAGGTGGCGCCGTAGCGCAGGAAGTAGCGCTTGCGCAGCGCATCGGCCTCGGGCTGCGGCAGGCCCAGGTGTTCAACGATGTAGCCCGTCATGCGCTCGTTGATGCCACCAAAGGCCGCGTACGAGGCGTCGTGCAGGGTGTTGTCCAGGTCGAACAACCAGACGGTGGAGGCACTCATGGCGAGCAATAGGTAACAGCGGGCCTACCAAGCGGACGCCGCGGAACCGGCTTTGCCGGTCCGCCGGCGTCGCCCCCTTGAGGGCTGAGGCTGGACGGTGGGCAGCACCTGCGTGCTGACCACCGCCGACGAAGCGACTGGGCTTGCAAGCCCAGTCGTGGACCAGCGGCGCAGCCGCTACGGGGGTGGGTCAATGACTACGGATCATCGTGCCGAAAGCCTGCTCGGTCAGGATCTCCAGCAGCGTGGCGTGCGGCACGCGGCCGTCGATGATGTGCACGGCGTTGACGCCGCTCTTGGCCGCGTCCAGCGCGCCGGCGATCTTGGGCAGCATGCCGCCGCTGATGGTGCCGTCGGCGAACAGTTCGTCGATGCGGCGGGCCGTCAGGTCGGTCAGCAGCTTGCCCTCTTTGTCCAGCACGCCGCTGATGTTGGTCAGCATCAGCAGTTTCTCGGCCTTCAGCACCGTGGCCAGCTTGGCGGCCACCACGTCGGCGTTGATGTTGTAGCTCTCGTTGTTCTCGCCGAAGCCGATGGGGCTGATGACCGGGATGAAGGCGTCATCTTGCAGCGCCTTCACCACGCTGGGGTCGATGCTTTCGATCTCGCCGACCTGGCCCACGTCGTGTTCCTTGCTGGGGTCGTCGCGGTCCACCATCTTCAGCTTGCGGGCGCGGATCATGCCGCCGTCACGGCCGGTCAGGCCCACGGCCTTGCCACCGGCGGCGTTGATCAGGCCCACGATGTCCTGCTGCACCTCGCCGCCCAGCACCCACTCCACCACTTCCATGGTTTCTTCGTCGGTGACGCGCATGCCCTGGATGAAGGTGCCCTTCTTGCCGATCTTGGCCAGGGCCTCGTCGATCTGCGGGCCACCGCCGTGCACCACGATGGGGTTCATGCCCACCAGCTTCAGCAGCACGATGTCTTCGGCGAAGTCCTGCTGCAGGGCCGGGTCGGTCATGGCGTTGCCGCCGTACTTGATGACCAAGGTCTTGCCGTGGTACTTGCGGATATAAGGCAGCGCCTGGGCCAGGATCTCGGCCTTTTCACGCGGCAGGATGTGGTCGACCGGGGTGTCGGCAGGGGCGCTCATGGGCAGACTCGGCGAAGTTGGTGGACAGATGGGCGCAGATTGTAGGGAGCCCACCCGCAGCCACCGCGCCGGGCGTACATTGCCGGCCATGCCCGCCCAGACGCCAGCCCACCCTCACCACCCGCACCACCCACACGGGCACGACCACCCGCACCCGCATGGGCCAGGGCCGGCAGCGGCCGCCGCCAGCCCCTTGCCCAGCACCCCGCCTCGGCACGACCTGCGCCCGGTGCAGCACAGCCACAGCTTCGCCGACGGCGACATGAAACGGCGCGAGCGCGCCATGACCCAGGTGACCTTGATCACCCTGGCGGCCATGGTGCTGGAAGTCGTGGCCGGCTGGTGGAGCGGCTCGCTGGCCCTGCTGGCCGACGGTTGGCACATGGGCACGCACGCGCTGGCCCTGGGCGGTGCCGTGCTGGCCTACCGGCTGTCGGCCCGGGCTGCGGGGCGCGAAGGTTTTGCGTTCGGGGGCTGGAAGATCGAGGTGCTGACGGCCTACACCAGCGGCCTGGCCCTGGCCGGCGCCGCGGCCTGGATCGTGGTGGACGCGGTGCAACGGCTGCGCCAGCCCGAGACCATCGCTTACCGCGAGGCCATCGCGGTCGCGGTGTTCGGCCTGGTGGTCAACGCGGTGTGCGCCTGGTTGCTGGTGCGCAGCGGCGGCGGGCACGCACACGGCCATGGACACGGCCCTGCGCACGGACACGGGCACGGCCACAGCCATGGGCACAACCACGGTCACGGTCACGACCACGGGCATGGGCATGGTCACCACCATGGCCACGGCGACCACAACTTCAGCGCGGCCTATCTGCACGTGCTGGCCGACGCCTTCACCTCGGTGCTGGCCATCGTGGCGCTGCTGGGCGGGCTGGTGTTCGGCTGGGCCTGGCTGGACGCGGCCGTGGCCCTGCTGGGCGCGGCCGTCATCGCGCAGTGGTCGCTGGGCGTGCTGCGCCAAAGCGCCAACGCCTTGGTGGACGCCACGGCCGACCCGGCCATCAGCCAGCGCATCCGCGACCTGCTGCAGGCCGACGGCGACACCGTGGTCAGCGACCTGCACGTCTGGCAGGTGGGCGCCCAGGCCTGGACCGCCGCCATCACCGTGGTGGCCGACCACCCACGGCCCGCGGCCGACTACCGCGCCCAACTGGCGGCCATCGACACCCTGCGCCATGTCACCGTGGAGGTGCACGCCTGTGGCGGTTGCGACGCGCCCCAGACCGCCACCGAAGCCGGGCCCGCGGCTGCGTCGCCGGGGTGACGGCCAAAACCCGCGCCGACCGGGACAATCCGCCGGCTCGAACAACGCCCTGGCCCACTGGCCTGGGCACGCCCAAGGAGACCCCACCATGTCCAGCACCCTCACCCAGCTCGTCAACCACCAGGTGCGCCTGGCCGCCCGTCCGAACGGCATGCCCGTGGCCAGCGACTGGCAGTTCACCGAAGAACCGGTGGTGGAGCCCGCAGAAGGCGGTGTGCTGATCAAGACCCTGTCGCTGAGCCTGGACCCGGCGATGCGTGGTTGGATGAACGAAGGCAAGAGCTACATCCCGCCCGTGGGCATTGGCGAGGTGATGCGCGCCGGCGGCATTGGCGTCGTCATCGCCAGCAAGCACCCCGGCTTCGCCGTTGGCGACCACGTCACCGGCGGTCCGGGCGTGCAGGAATACTGCCTGGTGCCCGCCGACCAGGTGAAGCGCTCGGGCCTGGCCAAGATCGACCTGCGCCTGGGCACCGTCAACCAGTGGTTGAACGTGCTGGGCATGCCCGGCATGACCGGCTACTTCGGCCTGATGGACGTGGGCCAGCCCCAGGCCGGTGAGACCGTGGTGGTCTCGGGCGCGGCCGGTGCCGTGGGCCAGACCGTGGGGCAGATGGCCAAGATCAAGGGCTGCCGCGTGGTGGGCATCGCCGGCGGCGCGGCCAAGTGCGACTGGGTGGTGAAAGAGCTGGGCTTCGACGCCTGCATCGACTACAAGGCCGGCCCCAGCGCGGTGAAGGACGGCCTGAAAGCACACTGCCCGCAGGGCGTGGACGTGTACTTCGACAACGTGGGCGGCGACATCCTGGACACCGTGCTCACGCGCATCAACAAACGGGCGCGCATCATCATCTGCGGCGCCATCAGCCAGTACAACAACACCACGGCCGTGGCCGGCCCCAAGAACTACCTGAGCCTGTTGGTGAACCGCGCCCGCATGGAAGGCATCGTGGTCTTCGACTACGCCGACCGCTACCACCTGGCCATTGCCGAGATGGCCGGCTACCTGAAGGACGGCCGCATGAAGAGCAAGGAAGACGTGGTGAAGGGTGGCATCGCCGCCTTCCCCGACACGTTGCCCATGCTGTTCAGCGGCGCCAACTTCGGCAAGCTGGTGCTGCAGGTGGCCGAGGGCTGAAGTGCATCGGCTGCACTGGCCGTCTCCACGGCCGGTGCAGCGCTCAAACGTTCAGGACTTGCGGCCCAGCAGGGCCAGCACAGCGCGGCCCGTGCCCACTTCCACCATCTCGCGCAGCACACGCACTTTCTCGGCGGCGGGCATGAAAGCCCAGGGGTCGGCCGCGGCCTGGGTTTCAGGCGAGGCGTAGGCGAAGGACTCGCGCACGTCGTACTGCGCCACGATGTCGCCGCTCTGCACGTCCATCAGCTGGTAGCGGATGTTGGCGTAGGGCGCGATGAGGCCGGTCGACACGGCACCGGTGGCGGTGTTGCGCATCGTGTACAGGGTGTCGAGGTAGAAGCCGATGCCTTCCACGCTGCCACGGCCGATGGCGACGTTGTCGCCGGTTTCCGCCAGGACAGCCCCGCGGTGGCGGGTGACGATCAGCAGGTGGCCCAACTTGTCCTTGTTGATGGTGGCCACCAACCATGCCGGCAGTTCGGCCTTGGCCGCACCTTCGGACACCGCCCGCTGTTGCGCCGGCGTCAGCTCTTCTGGCGCCTTGTAGGACATCACCTGCACCTGCGGGTTGGCGCGTTTGAACGCGGCGCCGCTGACGCGCAGCGCGATCAGGTCGAAGCCGATGCCCTTGAACTCGAGGTTCTGGGCCTCATTGCGTTCGATGCGCGTCTGGCGTGGTTTGTCGTCGGTCCAGTTGGCCTGGACGCTGTCGCCGAGGAACGAAAAAACACCCACGCGCGACAACTTGCCAGCGTCCACGCTCTGCGCCCACGTGGGCATGGCCAGCAGCGCCCCAACCACCAGAACGCCCCGGCGCGACCATGTCTTGAACATCCCAGCCTCCAGACAGACTCACAAAAAAAGTTAGCCCATCTTATCGCCACCTGCCGCCGCGCACAGCGGCAGGCAGGTGGTCCCAGCGCTGGGGCCTCCGCTCAGAAGTGGATGCCGCGCATCATCTGCTGCAGGGCCAGGGCCTCGGCGCTGAGCTGCGGCTTGCCACCCTTTTCGCCCTTGGCGGCGTCGCTGTCGGGGAACATGCGGAAGCTGGTGTTCATCGCGATCTGCGCGACCCGCGGCGCCAGTGCGTGCAGCACCTGGCCGGTGATGCCCAGGCGCGTGGCGATGCGCACCGGCTTGGCAATACAGGCCTGCGCGATCATCTCGGCCGCTTCTTCCGGTGCCAGCGTGGGCACGTTCTTGTAGATCTGCGTGGGCGCGATCATGGGCGTGCGCACCAGCGGCATGTTGATGGTGGTGAAGCTGATGCCCTGGTCGGCGAACTCGCTGCTGGCGCAGCGCGTCCAGGCGTCCAGCGCGGCCTTGCTGGCCACGTAAGCGCTGAACCGTGGCGCGTTGGTCAGCACGCCAATGCTGCTGATGTTGACCACGTGGCCCTTGCGCTTTTTCACCATGCCCGGCAGCAGGCCCATGGTCACACGCAGGCAGCCGAAGTAGTTCAGCTGCATGGTGCGCTCGAAGTCGTGGAAGCGGTCGTAGCTGCTCTCGATGGCGCGGCGGATGCTGCGGCCGGCGTTGTTGATCAGGAAGTCCACCCCGCCAAACTGCGTTTCCAGTTGCTGCACAAACTCGGCACAACCGGCCTCGTCGGCGATGTCCACGCTGAAGCTGTGCACCTGGGGCGATTTGTTGCCGCGGTCTTGCGCGTAGGTGACGATCTCCTTCACCGCTTCGGCCAGCTTGTCTTCACCGCGCGCGCAGATCACCGTGATGGCGCCCGCTTCGGCGAACTTGCAGGCCGCGGCCAAGCCGATGCCCGAAGAACCGCCGGTCACCAGCACCACCTTGCCGCCCACCGTGCCCTTGAGGCTGCGGTCGATGACCAGGTCGGGGTCCAGGTGGCGTTCCCAGTAGTCCCACAGGCGCCAGGCGTAGTCGCGCAGGTTGGGGCAGGCGATGCCGCTGCCCTTCAGCGCCGCCAGCGTGCCGCGGCAGTCGAAGCGCGTGGGGTAGTTGACGAAGGTCAGCATGTCCTCCGGCAGGTCCAGGTCCTTCATCACCGCGGCGCGGATGCGGCGCACCGGTGCCAGCGCCATCAGCCCCTTCTTCACGCTCTTGGGGATGAAGCCCAGCAGCGCTGCGTTGACGAAGACGTTCATCTTGGGCGCGTGCGCAGCGCGGCTGAAGATGTCCAGCACGTCGCCCACGCGGTAACCCACCGGGTCCACCAGGTGGAAGCACTGGCCCACCAATTCAGCCTTGCTGTGGCTGATGTGGTCCAGCGCCGCGACCACGAAGTCCACCGGCACGATGTTCACGCGCCCGCCTTCCAGGCCGATGCTGGGGAACCACGGCGGCAGGATCTGCCGCATGCGCTGGATGAGCTTGAAGAAGTAGTAGGGGCCGTCGACCTTGTCCATCTCGCCCGTGGTCGAGTCGCCCACCACCATGGCCGGGCGGTACACCGTCCAGGGCACCTTGCACTCCTTGCGC
>JBKCUM010000173.1:0-62697 GCA_046318395.1 Rubrivivax sp. | reverse complement strand
CACCTAAGCGTTTGCCAAAACACGCTAACGCATCACGTCCCGCGCCGCCTATCGGTTTGGCGTCCACAAACAAAAACGCCCCGATGGTTCAGGGCGTTTTGCTGACGGTGGCCGTTGCAGCCGTTTTGACACGGACTGTGCTGGCCGCCTTGTGTGCACCGGCCGTGGCCTGGTGCGGTTTGTCGCTGGTCACGGTGGTGGGCGACGCCGACTTCGTGGGCGTGGGCAAGGCCAGCTGTGGCAGTTTCACCGACGTGCCGCGCGAAAAGTGGCAGCGCATCCCGCTGGAAGGCGACCAGCCCATCTGGCTGAGCGTGCGCAGCAAGCTGCGCATGCAGAACCAAACCCGTGAATGCCACGGCCGCCACCAGTTTACGCCGGTCTCGGGTGTGGAGTACATCGTGCGCACGCAAGAAAACACCCAGGTCTGCCTGATTGAGCTGTTCCGCGTGGTGCCCGGCGCCGCGCCGGTGAAAGAGAAGTTCACCGCCAACGACAGCGGCAGCTGCCTGGGGCGCTGACCGTTTGGCTGTGGGCCAGCCGCAGGGGCATGGCGCCAACGCCGGCGTGGTCCGCCCTGCGCGCGGCGCTGGATGCTGCGCAGGGGCCTTCATGCGACGCGCTTCGTCCATGGGCAGGTGCAGGGGGGCGGCCCGCCTGAAGCCGGGACGCCACGCAGGGGCCGCCCACCGCCGCGGGCTGTAAGAAATTTGCCGGTGCCGTCACTACCTGCTGCATGACCACCGATTCTTCGCAGGACCAGCTCTACCGCCAGGCCCTCGCGGCCCATGGCGCGGAGCTGGCGCGGTGTTGCCAAGGTTATGAACGCGACGCGGCCCTGCGCCAGGAACTGCAGCAGGAGCTGCACCTGGCGCTGTGGCAGAGCCTGGCCGGCTTTCGCGGCGAATGTTCGCTGCGCACCTGGGCCTACCGCGTGGCGCACAACGTGGGCGCCCGCCACGTGCAGCAGCAGGTGGGCCGGGCGCCGATGCTGGAACTCGACCAGATCGAACACCTGCCCGACGAACGCCACGACCCCGGCCACACCGAACGCCGCTTGGACCTGCAGCGTGTGCTGGCGCTGGTGCACCGCCTGGCGCCACCCGACCGGCGGCTGATGCTGCTGTACCTGGAAGGTTTGGACGCCGCCAGCATGGCCGAGGTCACGGGCCTGTCGGCGCGCAATGTGGCCACCAAGGTCCACCGCATCAAAGCCGTGCTGGCCAGCCAGCTGGCTGCCCCCAGGAGCCCACGATGAACGCCGACGATGTGGACGAGCCAACCCGCCTGCTGTGGCGCGCCCAGCCCGTGCCTGCCTTGCAGCCGCTGTCTGCCGAAGCCCTGCTGGCCCAGGCCCAGCGCCTGCAGCGGCGGGTGCGCCGCCGCAACCGCCGCGAGCTGGTGGCCGGCGCGGTGGTGGCGCTGGTGTTCCTGGTGTATGCGGTGGTCTTCCCGCACTGGCTCAGCAAGCTGGGGGCCCTGCTCACCGTCGCCGGGGTCGGCTGCACGCTGTGGCAGTTGCAGCGGCGTGCTGCCGGCGTGCCGTCGGCCGCCGCCCTGGGGGCCAGCGTGCTGCAGTGCCACCGTGCCGAACTGGTGCGCCAGCGCGACGCGTTGCAGGCGGTTTGGCGCTGGTACGTGGCGCCGCTGGTGCCGGGCCTGGTGTTGTTCCTGTGCGGGCGGCAGATCGAAAACGGCCGCTGGCAGCCGGGCTTGTTCGCCATCTGCGCGGTGGTGCTGGGCCTGGTGGTGTGGTTGAACCGCCTGGCGGCGCGCCGGCTGCAAAAGCGCATCGACACCCTGGACACCATGGCCACGGAGGACCACCCATGAAACACCTGCTGGTGGCCGCGGCCGCCTTGGCCCTGCCGATGTGGGCGCAGGCCGGCCTGCCCACCAGCGACGCCGACGTGGCGCGGCTGCTGGCCGCGCGCCTGGACGGCGACCGCACGGGCGCCTGTGTGCAGGCCGCGGTGATAGACGCAGGGCGGGTCTGGCGCGCCAGCCGCTGCGCCGGCACACGCCAAGACGGCCCGCCCGCGGCCGACGCCGCCTTTGAGATCGGCTCCGTCAGCAAGACCATGGTGGCGGCCCTGGTGGCCGTGCTCGTAGACGCAGGCCGTTGGTCCCTGGACGACCCCATCGCCCGGCACCTGCCCGAAGGCACGCGCGTGCCCCACCAGGGCGAACGCCAGGTCCTGGTGCGCGACCTGCTGACACACACCAGCAGTCTGCCGACCTTGCCCGCCGACATGCCTGGTGGCAGCGCCGCAAACCCTTATGCCGGGTTGACCGAAGGCGGGTTGCTGGCGTCGCTGGGCCAGGCCACGCTGCTGCGGCCCATCGGCAGCCAGGCCGCCTATTCCAACTTCGGCACGATGGTGTTGTCGCTGGCCGTGGCGCGCAGCTTCGGCGGTGACCTGGAAGCCGCGCTGCGCGCGCAGCTGTTCCAACCCTTGGGCATGGCCAAGGCCTACATCGCCCAGTCACGGGGTGCGCCGGTGGCGGTGGGCCACTAGGCCGATGGGGCGGCCACACCGGCCTGGAGCATCACGCCCAACCTGGCCGGGGTGGGCATGGTGAAGGCCACGCTGGACGACATGGTGCGCTATGCCCGCGCGCAGCTGGGTGAAGGGCCGCCGGCCTTGGTGGCCAGCCTGCGCCGCACGCAGCAGCCGCTGGCCCAGGGCTATGGCATGAACTGGTTGCTGCAACAGCCGGCAGGCCGCGCGCTGGTGCTGCACGACGGTGGCACGGGAGGTTTTTCGTCGCTGGTGATGCTGGAGCCTGCAGCAGGGCGCGCCGTGGTGGTGCTGGCCGACACGGCGCTGACCCACCTGGGCGGTGTGCACGACCTGGGCGCTGCCTTGTTGGGCTGGCCGGTGCCGCTGCAGCCTCGCCGGGCCGTTGACACCCCCGAGGCGCTGCGCCAGGCCTTGGTGGGGGTGTACGAGCTGGGCCCTGTGCGCCTGGAAATCCGGGACGCCGACGGCCGGCTGATGGCCCAGGTTGCGGGCCAGCCCGCCTTCGAGCTGCGCCGCGACAGCCGGGGTGACTTCTACCCGCTGGGGCTGTTGGCGCTGCTGCGGCCCGAGTCCGCGGCCACAGGCCAGCCCGTGGCGCGTTTCACCTGGCACCAGAACGGCGCGGTGACACCGGCCCGCCGTGTGGCCGCGGTGCAGCCCCCGCCCACCACCACCGCCCCCGCCTGGCGCGACTGGGTCGGTGACTACCCCCTGGCGCCGCAGTTCAGCCTGAAGGTGTTCGAGCTGGCCGGGCGGCTGATGCTGCAGGGCAGCGGGCAGCCGGCGCTGGCCGCCGAAGCCACCGGTCTCGACCGCCTGGAGGTGCCCGCGGTTGGCGCGGTGCTCGAGTTCGAGCGTGGGGCCGACGGACAGGTGGTGGCGGCAATGCTGCGCCAGGGCGGGCAGGTGTTGCGTGCGCTGCGCCAGGCGCTGAACTAACGCGCATGGTTGGCGATGCCGCCCACGCCACCAGCGGTGGTGGTTGAAGCGCCAGGGTTGGCGCGTGGGCGGCTTTCGGCCTGCCGCGCACGGCCTCCGCCCGGTTCAGTTCTTGGGGTGATTTTGGGGCGGCAGGCCGAGCTCGGCACAGTGCCCAGGCCCATGGGGCCGGCGGCTGAACCCGGGCCGCGCTGTCTTCAAGCCCCCAGCACCAAGTCCGCCATCGCCTCGGCCGGAATCAGCGCCCCGCGGTGCTGCACCACGCGCGCGGCCAGGCGGTTGCCGGCTTGTGCGGCGGCTTCGGCGCTGCCGCCGCTCAGGCGCGTGGCCAGGTAGGCGCCGGCGAAGCTGTCGCCGGCGGCGGTGGTGTCCACCACTTTTTCCACGCGTTCGGTGGGCACGGCCAGCAGGCTGCGGTCGGCCTGGCGCACCAGGGTGGGTGCGGCGCCTCGTTTCACCACGACCTCGGCGCAGGGCAGGGCCAGCGTGCGCGCCTGCTGGCGTTCGGCGTCGGGTTCGTTCCACAGCGCCTGTTCGTCGTCCAGCGTCATCAACGCCAGCGTGGCCACCTGGCTGAAGCGTGTGAACTCGGCCTGTGCGGCTTCGCGGCTGGCCCACAGGCGGGGGCGGTAGTTGTTGTCAAAAACCACGGCCGCGCCGCGTTCGCGCAGGCGTTCGGCCAAGGCCAGCAGGCGGTTGCGGCCGGCCGGCGGCAGCACGGCCAGGCTGATGCCGCTGAGGTACAGCGCGTCGATGCCGTCGGCGGCCAGCTCCAGCGGCGTGTCGGCCTCGGGCGTGTCGAAGTGGGCGCGCACGGCGGCCTGGTCGCGCCAGTAGCTGAAGCGGCGCTCGCCGCGCGCGTCCACTTCAATCAGGTACAGCCCTGGCAGCTTGCCCGGCAGGCGCCGCACCAGGCCCGTGCCCAGGCCCTCGGCGGTCCAGCGGTCCAGCAGGCCCTGGCTCAGGCTGTCGTCGCCCAGCGCGGTGGCGTAGTCCACCTGCAGGCCCACCGCACGGCCGCAGCGCGCCAGGTAGACGGCGGTGTTCAGCGTGTCGCCGCCGAAGGTCTGGCGCATGGCGCCGAAGGCCTCGCCCTGCAGTTCGAGCATGCACTCGCCAAACGAAACCACCCTGGTCATGCTGGTCCTCTTTCAGAAATTGGAACGTCGTTTCGATATTCTACGAAAGCCGGTTCGGGCAGCCCACCGGGCAAGCCCTGGCCCGACCCCTTGACGCGTGGCGTTCATGTGTATTACTGTATTGATACACGTGAGGCGCACTTGAACCCCATCGACCTGTTCCACATCCAGACCGGGGCCACCGAGCCCATCTACCGCCAGCTGATGGACCAGCTGCAGCGGCGGGTGGCCGGCGGCCAGTTGGTGGCCGGTGACGAACTGCCGTCGGTGCGTGATCTGGCGCAGCACCTGGCCGTGAACCCGATGACGGTGTCCAAGGCTTACAGCCTGCTGGAGGCCGAAGGTTGGCTGGAACGCCGCCGCGGCCTGGGCATGGTGGTGGCGCCCCAGCACCGCCGTGCGCTGCCCGCCGCCGACCGCGGCGAACTGCTGCGCCCCAGCCTGCAACGCGTCGCTGCCGAAGCCCGCCAGCTGGGCCTGGAGCCGGCACGTGCGCTGGCGCTGTTCCAAGAAGTCTTGAACGAGGAGACCCCGCGATGAACCACCCCGCCACGGTGCCGATGCCTGAGCGCGCCCGAAGCCACAGCACGGGCCTGACGCTCAGCAGCCAGGCCGATTTGCCGGCGGCCTCCGTGACGCTGCAGGGCCTGCGCCTGCACTACGGCGGCCAGGCGGTGCTGGACAACCTGGACTGGACGCTGTTGCCCGGCCAGGTGGTGGGCCTGCTGGGCCGCAACGGCGTGGGCAAGAGCACGCTGCTGGAAAGCCTGCTGGGCCTGCGTGACGTGGGAGCCGGGCAGGTGACGCTGTTCGACCGCGCCCTGGCGCAGCTGGACGACGGCCTGCGCGCGCGCATCGGCTTCGTGCCGCAGAAGTCCGACCTGTTCGACTGGCTGACGCCGCGCCAGCTGCTGCGCTACTTCAGCAGCTTCTACCCGCGCTGGAACATGGCCAAGGCCGAAGGCTTGCTGTCGCGCTGGGAGGTGCCGCTGGACACGCCCATCGGCCGCCTGAGCGGCGGCCAGCAGCAGCGCCTGTCCATCGTGCGCGCGCTGGCACCCGAACCCGACCTGCTGGTGCTGGACGAGCCCGTGGCCGCGCTGGACCCGGTGGGCCGGCGCGACTTCCTGCGCGAGCTGGTGGACCAGGTGCTGGACCGCGGCACCACGGTGGTGTTCTCCACGCACATCCTGTCGGACCTGGAGCGAGTGGCCTTCAACGTGGCCTTCATGGCGCGGGGCCGCATCGTGCTGCAGGCGCCACTGGACGAACTGCTGGACAGCACACGCCACTTGGTGGGCCCCAGTGCGCAATTGCAGGCCCACCTGGCGGCGCATGGCTTGCAAGCCCTGGCCAGCCAGCCGCGTGAAGGCGGCGCGTTGCAGGTGCTGGCGCGGGGGCAGCATCCGCTGGTGGTGCCGGCGGGCCTGGCCATGGCGCCGGTGACGCTGGAAGACCTGTTCGGGGAGCTGACGCGGTGAGCGCCGCCTGGGCCGCGCCTGCGGGCGCACACGTCGGCCTGGCCGTGCTGCGCGCCGCCAGCCAGGGCGTGTTCAACCCCATCCCGCGCTGGGCCTGCTGGGTGTGGGGCGCGGTGCTGGTGCTGGTGCCCGCAGCCCTGGGCTTGTGGTTCGGCTGGGCCGCGGGCCGCATCATCGGCGGGGTGATGGCGCTGGCCGTGGTGCTGTGCGCCTGGGTGATGCTGGCCTACAGCGTGCAGCAGCAAAACCACCCGAAGCTGGCGCGCTTGCTGCCCGGCCACGTGGCCGGGCTGCGGCGCACGCTCACCGTGGCCTGGGCCGCGCAGGTGTTCTTGGCAGCCGCCATCTCCTGGGCCTGGCCCGGCAACCCCTGGGTGCTGGCCCTGCCGGCGGCTTGGGGCCTGTGGTTTCTGGCGGCTTCGGCGCGTTGGCCGCTGCTGTGGGCCGTGGTGTGGGTGCCGGGCAGTGGCACCGCCTGGCTGATGCAGTGGCCGGCCTGGCGGGCGGCGGTGCAGCCCTTTCTGGAAGCCTGGCAAAGCGCCGGTGCCGTGGCGCCGCTGGCGGGGGTGCTGCTGGCCGGTTGGGCCCTGCGCTGGACGGTGGCTGAAGGTGGCGCGGCGCACGAGCGCCAGTACCAGCGCGCCGCCGGCTGGCGGCAGGCCACGCGCGGCCTGGGCCGCTTGCCGGTGATGGCCGCGCAGGACCACAGCCTGACCGCCCGCATCCACGGCTGGACGCGCCGCGGCTTCCTGGCCTTGCACGCGCGCTGGCTGAACCGTGCTTCGCCAGCCGGCCAGCCGCAGCCTTTCGGCCACGTGGCCCTGGTGCTGGGTCCGCAGGCCCACCTGGCCGGGCAGTGGGTGGGTGTGCTGATCTTCTGGACCGTGCTGGCGGTGGTGACCGTGCTGCTGCACAGCCACGGTGTGCCGCTGCGCGGGCCGGGGCCCGCCCAAGGACTGGGCAACGTCTGCATCGGCGCCATGGCCTACCTGGCCAGCGTGTTGCAGCAGACCCGCCAGGCCCTGCTGCAAACACGCGGCGAACAGGCCCTGGCCCTGCTGTGCCCCGGCACACCGCACGGCGGGGTGTTGAACCAGGCCCTGGCGCGCCACCTGCTGCTGCAGTACCTGGGGCTGTGGGGCTTGCTGTTCGGCCCGTTGACGCTGCTGCTGTGGCTGCTGACCGACGCGCACAGCCAGGCCCTGGCCTTTGCCGGCATCAGCCTGGCCCTGGGGGTGGTGGTGTTCAGCAGCCACCTGGGCCGCCAGCGCCAGGCGCAAGGGCTGCGGGTGGTGGGGCTGTACATGGTGCCCATGGCCCTGGCCGGTGGCCTGGCGGCGCTGATGCACTGGGGTTGGTTGGCGCCGGCGGCCTTCGCGGCGGGCTTGCTGGTGGCATGCGCCGCCTGGCTGGCCTGGCGTTGGCCGCGCCTGGCGCGGCAGGCGTCGGCCTGGCCGGTCGGCCGGTTCTGACGGCGCTTCACCGCGCTGGACGTGGTGCCGAAGGCCCACTCATGGATTCCCCGAGGTCATTTCGGAACGATGTTTCGATATTCTGCGAAAGCCGGTTCGAAAGAGCCTTGGACCTTGCTTTCCGCCGATGCCCACGCCCCATGCCCCGCCATTTCAACGCCTGCTGCTGACCGGTGCCGCCGGCACGCTGGGCCGTGCCATGGCGCCGGCCCTGCAGCGCCTGTGCCGCGAACTGGTGCTGTCGGACCTGCCGGGCGCCTTGGCGGCGGCGCAGGCGCGTGAACCGCTGATGCCCGGCGCCACCGTGCAGCCCTGCGACCTGGCCGACGCCGCTGCGGTGATGGCCTTGCTGGCCGGGGTGGACGCCGTGGTGCACTTCGGCGGTGTGTCGGTGGAAGGGCCTTGGCCGCCCATCCTGGCCGCCAACATCGAAGGTCTGCACCACCTGTACGAAGCAGCGCGCCGCCACGCCGTGCCGCGTGTGGTGTTCGCCAGTTCCAACCACGTCACCGGCTGCTACCGGCAAGACGAGGTGATCACCACCGAAGACGCACCGCGCCCTGACGGCCACTACGGCCTCAGCAAGCTGTTCGGCGAAGGCATCGCCAGCCTGTACTGGCAGCGCTACGGCATTGAAACCGTGTGCCTGCGCATCGGCAGCGCCTTGCCGGCACCGCCAGACCACCGCGGCTTGCACACCTGGTTGAGCTTGCGCGACCTGGACCAGTTGGTCGAACGCAGCCTGCTGGCGCCCGATGTGGGCTGCCTGCTGGTGTTCGGCATGTCCAACAACACGCGCCGCTTCTGGAACCCGCAGCCGGGTTGGCAGCGCATCGGCTACCAGCCGCAGGACGACAGCGAAGTGTTCGCCGCCCAGGTGGCCGACAAACGCCAGCCCGAGGGCAGCCGTGCACGGCTGCTGCAGGCCGGTGTGTTCATCGACATCGGTCCCTTCGACCTGCCCGGCACCTGAGCCTGGGCGTTCGCCTGTTTTGCCCACCCAGGGCCGGCGTGTACCCCGCCGCCCAACGTTTCAAACGAGGAGACACCATGAAGCCCTTGAACACCGTTCTGAAGACCCTGGCCGCTGCCGCCGTGCTGGCCACCGGCAGCGCCCAGGCGCTGGAGTTCCGCAGTGCCGACGTGCACAACAGCGACGAATACCCCACGGTGGCCGCGGTGCGCCACATGGGCCAGCTGCTGGAGCAGCGCAGCGGTGGCAAGCACAAGATCAAGGTCTTCAACAAGGGCGCGCTGGGTAGCGAGAAAGAGACCATCGACCAGGTGAAGATCGGCGCGCTGGAAATGACGCGCGTGAACATCAGCCCGATGAACGCCATCTGCGCCAAGACCCAGGTGCCGACCATGCCCTTCTTGTTCCGCAACGTGGAACACATGCGCAAGAGCCTGGACGGCCCGGTGGGTGAAGAGATCCTGAAGAGCTGCGAGGCCCAGGGTTTTGTGGGCCTGGCGTTCTACGACAGCGGCGCGCGCAGCATCTACGGCCGCAAGCCGCTGAAGACCGTGGCCGACGCCAAGGGCATGAAGATCCGTGTGCAGCAAAGCGACCTCTGGGTGGCCCTGGTGGGTGCCATGGGCGCGAACCCCACGCCCATGCCCATTGGCGAGGTGTACACCGGCCTGAAGACCGGCCTGATCGACGCCGCCGAGAACAACGTGCCCAGCTACGAAGGCTTCAAGCACTTCGAGGCGGTGAAGTTCTATTCGCGCACCGAGCACAGCATGGCCCCCGAGATGCTGCTGATGAGCAAGGTGGTGTTCGACAAACTGTCGCCGGCCGACCAGGCCCTGGTGCGCCAGGCCGCCAAGGACAGCGTGGCCTTCCAGCGCAAGAAGTGGGACGAACAAGAGGCCAAGAGCCTGGCCGCCGTGAAGGCGGGCGGCGCTGAGGTCGTCGAGGTCGACAAGGCCAGCTTCCAGGCCGTGATGGGCCCGGTCTACGCCAAGTTCATGACCACGCCCGACCTGCAGCGCCTCGTCAAGGCCGTGCAGGATACGAAGTGATGGCCCCCCCCCGAAGCGCCTCCGGCGCTTCTTCCCTGGACGGCGCCGGTGGCGCTCCCCCCCAGGGGGGCGCCGCAGGTGGACCGGCGGCGCCGGATCCACGGCGGCCGCTGGGTGAAGACCAGGCTGGCGTCTTCACCCGGGCCTGTGCGGCGCTGTCCAAGGTCGCATTGATGCTGGCGGTGCTGGGGCTGCTGGGCGTCATCCTGTGCGTGCAGTACCAGGTGGTGGGGCGGTACGTCTTCAACGACACCCCCACCTGGGCCGAGGCGTTGGCGCTGCTGCTGGTGCTGTTCGTCACGGCCTTTGGCGTGGCCGTGGGCGTGCGCGACGCCGGCCACATCGGGCTGGAGTCGATGCTGGCGCTGTTGCCTGAACGGGTGCGGCAGAAATTCGAGCTGCTGATCCACGCCCTGGTGGGCCTGTTCGGTGGCTTGATGGCGCACAGCGGCTGGCGCTGGGCCACGATGAAGTGGGACGAGAAGAAGCCCATGTTGGGTGTGCCCGAGGGCATCGACTACGTGCCGCTGGTCATCGCCGGCGTGCTGATCGTGTTGTTCTCGCTGGAGCATTTCATCGCGCTGCTGCGTGGCCGCACTGTCGAGCCAGCCTGGTACTGACGCGCTGAAAGCAGCACCGGTGCCGGCCTCCACGGTGGGGCCGGCTTTCCACCCTCCTTCTCACCCGACACCCGCCCCAAGGCAAGGAAACCCCGCGTGGAACTGACCATCTTGTGCGTGAGCTTCACGCTGTTGCTGCTGCTGGTTGTGCCGGTGGCGTTTTCCATCGGCCTGGCCAGCGTGGCCACCATCCTGGCCGCCGGCATGCCCGTGGCCATCGTCTTCCAGAAGATGGTGGGTGGCATGCAGGTGTTCAGCTTCCTGGCCATTCCGTTCTTCGTGTTCGCCGGTGAGCTGATGCTCTACGGCGGTGTGGCCGACCGCATCGTGCGTTTCGCCAACAGCCTGGTGGGCCATGTGCGCGGCGGCCTGGGCATGAGCAACGTGGTGGGTTGCACGCTGTTCGGCGGCGTGGCCGGCAGCCCGCTGGCCGACGTGTCGGCCATGGGCAGCGTGATGATTCCGCTGATGAAGAAGGAGGGCTACCACGCCGACTACGCGGTGAACGTCACCACGCACGCGGCCTTGGTGGGGGCGCTGATGCCCACCTCGCACAACCTCATCATCTTCACGCTGGCGGCCAGCGGCATCGCCGCGGTCAGCGTGTTCAGCCTGATTCTGGGGGCCATCATCCCGGCGCTCATCTTGACGGTGTGCAACCTGGTGGCGGCTTATGGCGTGGCCGTCAAACGTGGCTACCCCACACACGGCGCCTTCCCGGGCTGGACCGTGGTGCTGTCGGCCTTCCTGGCCGCACTGCCGGGTTTGATGATCGTCGGCATCATCCTGGTGGGCATCTTGTCGGGCGTGTTCACCGCCACCGAAAGTGCGGCCACGGCCGTGCTGTGGGCGCTGTTGATCACCGTGTTCGTCTACCGCAGCCTCAGCCGCGAGCACTTCTTCAAGGCCTGCGCCAAGGCCTGCAAGACCACGGGCGTGGTCCTGCTGCTCATTGGCATCAGCTCGGCCTTCGGCTACTTCATGGCCTTGTACGAAGTGCCGCAGAAGACCGGCGAGCTGATGACGCTGGTGAGCAACGAGCCGTGGATGATCTTCCTGATGGTGAACCTGCTGCTGTTCGTGATGGGCACCTTCCTGGACATGGCGGCCACCATCCTGATCTGCACGCCCATCTTCCTGCCCATCTGCCAGAAGTTCGGCATGGACCCCACGCAGTTCGGCATCATGATGTTGATCAACTGCGCCATGGGGCTGAACACCCCGCCCGTGGGCACCACGCAGTTCGTGGGCTGTGCCATCGGCGGCATCAGCGTGGGCGAAGTGATGCGCTCCATCTGGCCGTTCTACGGTGCGCTGGTGGCCGCGCTGATGCTGGTGACCTACGTGCCGGCCTTCTCGCTGTGGCTGCCGGGGCTGTTCAAATAAGGGCATGAACACCTTGCACGTGCCCGGCGAGCCGCTGAACACCCGCTACCCCGACCCTGCGGTCGAGGTGCTGCACGACAGCTTCCTGGCGCTGCGCTTGTTCAGCGCCAGCGTGGAGCGGCTGTACACCGGCACGCGCTGGGCCGAAGGCCCCCAGTGGTTCGGCGACCACCGTTGCCTGCTGTGGAGCGACATCCCGAACAACCGCATCCTGCGCTGGTGCGAAGAAACCGGCGCGGTGAGCGTGTTCCGCCAGCCCTCGGGCCACAGCAACGGCCTGGCGCGCGATGCGCAAGGCCGCTTGGTGGCCTGCGAGCACTTGGGCCGGCGCATCACCCGCACCGAGTTCGACGGCCGCATCACCGTGCTGGCCGACCGCTTCAACGGCCACCGCCTGAATTCACCCAACGACATCGTCTGCGGCCCCGACGGCGCGCTGTGGTTCACCGACCCCAGCTTCGGCATCCATGGTTACTGGGAAGGCGAACCGGCCGAACAGGAACTGCCGCACGCCGTGTACCGCCTGGCGCCCGGCGGTGAACTGCAGCAACTGCTGACCGATCTGGCCGCGCCCAACGGCCTGGCTTTTGCGCCGCCCACGGCCGATGGGCGCCAGGTGCTGTACGTCATCGAGAGCCGGGCCACGCCGTCGCGGCGCATCTGGGGCTACGACGTGGCGGCCGACGGCACGCTGTCGAACAAACGCCTGGTGGTCGACGCCCAGGGCCCCGGTGCGCTGGACGGCATGGCCGTCGATGTCAGTGGCCACCTGTGGTGCGGTTTCGGCACCGGTGGCCAGCCGGGCGTGGACCCGGCCGGGCTGGATGGCGTGCGTGTCTACAACCCGCAAGGTGTGGCCGTGGCCCACATCCACCTGCCCGAGCGCTGTGCCAACGTGTGTTTCGGTGGCCGCCACCGCAACCGGCTGTTCATGGCGGCCAGCCATTCGCTGTACGCGCTGCACGTCAACACGCAGGGCTTGGCCTGAAGGACGGCGCGGGCCGGTGAAAATCGGCCCCGCATGGAACCCACCGAGCCCACCGCGCTGCTGCACAGCGCCTTCTACCGTTTCACCCCGCTGGCCGACCCCGCCGCCGCCGCGGCCGAACTGCGAGCGCTGGCCACGGCCCATGGCCTGACCGGCAGCGTGCTGGTGGCCGCCGAAGGGGTGAACGGCACCGTGGCCGGTGCGCCCGGCGACGTGCGGGCCTTTGAAGCAGCCTTCACCGCGCCGTGTTTCTGGGGCGGGGCCTTGCAAGGCCTGGCGTTCAAACACAGCGCCTGCACCACGCCGCCGTTCGGCCGCCTGAAGGTGCTGGTGAAGCCCGAGGCCGTGGCCTTGGGCCTGCCCGCGGCCGATGCGGCCTTGCCGGCCCCGGACGAGGGCGACCCCACCCACCTGAGCCCCGCGCAGTGGCGCGACCTGCTGGCCCGAGAAGACCTGGTGCTGCTGGACAACCGCAACCACTTTGAATACCGGCTGGGCCATTTCCGCGGCGCGGTGGACCCCGGGGTGCACAACTTCCGCGACTTCGTGGCCTATGTGCAGACCCACGCGCCGTTGTGGCGGGCGCAGAACCGCCCGGTGGCCATGTACTGCACCGGTGGTATCCGCTGCGACAAGACTGCGCCTTGGATGGCCGGCCTGGGCCTGCAGGTTTATCAATTGCAAGGCGGGGTGCTGAACTACTTCGCGGCGCTGCCAGACGCCGACCAAGAGTGGCAGGGCGAGTGCTTCGTGTTCGACAACCGCGTGGCGCTGGACACCCGCTTGCAGGAAACCGCCACCACCGAAGACCAGGTCTACGACCCGGCCTTGCCCGACGAAGCCTGGCGGCTGCAGCGTGCCCGGCAGCTGGCGCGCGCCGCGGCCACACCCGCCGCCGACGCAGACGCCGATGACGCGCCCTAAACCGCTGTTCGTGCCGCCCGACCGCGACGGCGTGGCCGCCAGCCGCGTGGCCGTGACGCCCGGGCCTTGGGCCAACCTGGCCGAGTTCCTGGCCCAGCGCCTGGACGCCGACGACTGGCCCCAGCGCCTGGCGCGTGGTGAGGTGCTGGACGCCGACGGCCGCCCGCTGGCACCCGATGCCCCCGCGGTGCCGCACACCGTGGTCTGGTACTGGCGGGCGCTGCCGCCAGAGCCGCGTGTGCCGTTTGAGCTGGAGGTGCTGCACCAGGACGCGCACCTGGTGGTGGTGGACAAACCGCACTTCCTGGCCGTGGCACCCACCGGCCGCTACCTGCAGGAAACCGGGCTGGTGCGGCTCAAGCGCCTGCTGAACCTGCCCACCCTGGTGCCCATGCACCGGCTGGACCGCGAGACCGCGGGCGTGCTGCTGTTCACCGTGAACCCGGCCACACGCAACGCCTACCAGGCGCTGCTGCGCGAGCGCCGCGCACACAAGGTCTACGAGGCCGTGGCGCCCTGGCGCGACACCCTGGCCCTGCCCCTGGACTGCCACCACCGCCTGGAAGAGCCGCCCGGCGACGGCTTCATGCAGATGCAGGTGGTGGCCGGCGAGCCCAATGCGCACACGCGCATCGAGCTGATCCGCCGTCTGCCGGTGGCGGCCGTGGCCGCACCCGCGCCCACGCCCGTGCCATTGGCCCACTACCGCCTGTTCCCCATCACTGGCCGCCGCCACCAGCTGCGCGCGCAGCTGAACGCCCTGGGCCTGCCCATCGTGGGCGACCGCATCTACCCGGTGCTGTGGCCGCACCCGCCGGCCGACGCCCTGCCCGACTACAGCCACCCCTTGCAACTGTTGGCGCGTGAAATCGCCTTCGACGACCCGCTGACTGGCCAGCCGCGGCACTTCAGGTCGCACCGTCAACTGGCGCTGGTGGGCGCCTAAGCCCGGGCCACCGGGGCCAGACGGGCAGGGTGGAACGGGCCTTGCTTGCGGTGCCAGGGCCTTGGGTCGGGCGGTTGGCCGATGGCCGGCGGTTTCACGGCGACCCGGTCGCCCGTGTGTGCGCCGCGACGGTGGCCCCCAGGCCCAGGCAAGTCGGTGGAAGTGTGCATTTCCGACGCGCCAGCCCCCCAGGTTCAGCGGCAGGGCGCCAAAGTCGCCACGTTATGATCTTTACAAACAAGGGCCTCCGTCCAGGTGGGACCCGAGCGCATTGAGGGAATCGGCAGCATGGAACCGCTAGACAGCGTGCAAGCACGCATCGTGGAAATTCTGGTCGAGCTCACCGCCGACTGGGACTACGAAGGCGAGATCGGTGCCGAGACCACCATGGTCGAGGACATCGGTTTTTCGTCCATCGACTTCATCCAACTGGTCGTGGCCATCGAAGGCGCCTACAAGCGCAAGTTCGGTTTCCAGGACCTGCTGATGCAGAACGGCGCCTACGTCAGCGACCTCAGCGTGCAGCAGATCGCCACTTTCGTGGCCGAGCGCCTGGCCCAGCCCGCCGGGGCAGCCCCCGTGGCCACCGCGCCCGCGGCGCCCACGGCGACCGCCGCCGCGCCGGCGGCCCCGGTGCTGGCCACCGTGGCCGAAGCCGACCGCGTCACGCCCCAGAAGCTGGCCACCTTCCGCGCCAGCATCGCACGCCGCACCTTGGGCGGCGACCCCACGCCCAAGAACCCGCCGGCGCTGTTCGTGCTGTCGCCACCGCGCTCGGGTTCCACGCTGCTGCGCGTGGTGCTGGCCGGCAACTCCAAGCTCTTCGCACCGCCGGAGTTGCACCTGCTGCCCTACGCCACCATGGGCGACCGTTTCAAGGCGCTGCAGGGTGAACACACCGAGCACCTGCTGGACGGCACCGTGCGCGCGCTGATGCAACTGCACGGCTGGGAGGCCGAACAGGCCCGCGCCTTCGTGGCCCGCTGCGAGCAGGACAACATGAGCACCAAGGCCTTCTACGGCCTGCTGCAGGCGCCCATCAAGGGCCAGCAGCTGCTGGTGGACAAGACGCCGTCCTACGTCATCGACGTGGACATCCTCAAGCGCATCGAACTCGACTTCGACAACGCGTTGTTCATCCACCTGCTGCGCCACCCTTGCGGCATGGTGCGCTCGTACGAAGAGTCCAAGCTCGAGCGCCTGATGCCCATGATCCCCGAGGGCAACTTCGGCAGCCGCGAGCTGGCCGAGCTGACCTGGCTGACCGCGCAGATCAACACGCTGGAATTCGCCCAGCAGGTGCCGAAGAACCGCTGGCTGACCGTGCGCTACGAAGACCTGGTGACGCAGCCGGAAAGCACCATCCGCAGCATCTGCAGCTTCACCGGCGTGCCCTACGAAGACGCCATGGTCAACCCGTACCAGGAAATGGACCAGCGCATGACCGACGGCGTGGACAACGCCTCGAAGATGAGCGGTGACCTGAAGTTCCACCTGCACAACGCCATCAACCCCGAAGCCGCCACGCGCTGGCAGCGCTTCTACGGCGAAGGCATCCTGGGCGCGCAGACCCTGGAGATCGCACGCTCGCTGGGCTACTGAGCCCCAGGCCGTTCGCGGCCGCCGTCGGCACCTGGCGCGCCGCCCGGCGCCGCGTCCAGCGTCTCAGTCGGCCGCTTCCAGGTTCTGCCGCACCCGCGCCAACAGGCCCAGCAGGGCCTGTTTTTCTTCGCCACTGAAACCCGCCACGGCCACCGCCGCCAGGCGCTGGCGCTGCGCCTGCAGCGCGCGGTGCTGGGCCTGCGCGGCGGCGCTCAGCCGCAGGCGTGTCACGCGGCCGTCGGCGGGGTCGGCCTCGGCGTCCAGCAGGCCCTGGGCGCGCAGGCCGGTCAGCAACCGTGCCAGCTGGCCTTTGTCGCGGCCGGAGTGTTCCGCCAGGTCGCGCTGCGTGGCACCCGGGTGGCGCGCGAAGAACCCCAGTACACGCCCCTCCAGCGGCGACAGACCCGGCTCGCCACCCGGCCCGGCGGCCGCCTGCTGCTGGCGTGCACGCACCAGGTGCATCAGGCCGTGCACGGCTTCCAGCACATCGTCGGGGGCGTCGCCGCCGCCGGAATGACGCTGTTGTCGACCTGGAAATTGGTTGACTGTATCAACTTTATCGCGCATGATGGATGACATTATCAACCAAGTAACCGCATCCCCCATGGAAACCTCCATCCCGGCGCGCCGTGTGCAGCGCGTCCGCCACGAACTGCGCCGCCGCGACGTGCAGGTGGCCCAGGTCCAGCCGATGAGCCCCGGCTTCGTGGCCATCACCTTCACCGGGCCCGACCTGGCCGATTTCGTCTCGCCAGGCTTCGACGACCACGTGAAGTTCATGTTCCAGCCCGTGGCCAGCCCCGAGGCCGAGCCCGTGCGCCGCGACTACACACCGCGCCGCTTCGACAACCAGGCGTGCACGCTGACCATCGAATTCGCGCTGCACGGCCACGGCCACGCCAGCGACTGGGCGCGCCAGGCGCAGCCGGGCCAGACGGCCACCATCCTGGGTCCGCGGGGCTCGATGCTGCTGCCCACCGACTGGGACTGGCACCTGCTGGTGGGCGATGCCACGGCGTTGCCGGCCATCCACCGCCGCCTGGAAGAGCTGCCCGCGGGTGCGGCCGTGCGTGTGCTGGTGCAGGTGCCCCAGGCCGGTGACGAGCGCCGCTTCGACAGCGCCGCCCACCTGGGTGCGGGCCTGCAGGTGCAGTGGGTGCACAGCGCCGAGGCGCTGCTGGCGGCGCTGGCCGCGCAGCCGCTGCCCGCCGGCCAAGGCTTTGCCTGGTGCGCCGGTGAAGCCGGGCTGATGCGCCAGACCCGCGCCCTGCTGCTGCAACAAGGCCAGCCGGCCACGGCCCTGCACGCGGCGGCCTACTGGAAGCCGGGCGCCGCCGACTTCCATGAGCGGCTGGACGCCTGAGGCGGCCCGGGCCGTCTGTCAGGCGGCTTTCCAGAAAATGTAGTCGGCCTGGTACTTCACCACCTCGTGGGCGCCCTTGTTGGCCACGCTGCAGGCGCTGGCCGGGGCCACGCCGCCTTTCAGCGCCACGCGCTGCACGTGTGTCACGCCGGTCCATGCGCCCGCGCCCTGGGCCGGGTTGGCCTTCACCAGCTGCAGAGGCAGGTTGCCCTCGCCGCCCGGCGCCACCGCCAGCTGTGTGGCGGTGAACTGGCTGCCGTCGTTCGCGCGCCAGGTGGCCGGCGGGCCAAAGTACTGGCCCACGCCAGCGCCGGCGCGGTCCACCAGCTCGGCCCGCGGGCCGACGAACACCCAGGCCGTTTGGCCCGGCATGTCGGCTTTCTCGCGGCATTCGTAGGTGATCTCGCCACCGCGGGTGGTGGTCTCCAGCACCACCCGGTGGCCGGCCGGCACCTGCACCGCGGCGGGCAATGGGCTTTGGTCAAAGGCCTTGGCCGCCACCACCATGGTGCCGCCCGACGTGCTGCAGGCCCCCAGGACCAGCAGCGTGGCGGTGCTGGCGGCGAGCCCAGCGGCATGGCGGCCCCAACGGGCGAAGGTGGCGGTGGCGGGAATGGCGGTGTGCATGGCGAAACGCTCCAAGGCTGGGGCTCCCCACCTCGGGGCGCCCACCCTGGCGTTTACGCAGCGGCGCCGCTTTTGGATGCGTGCACGACCTCGGGCGTCAGGGCCAGCACCGCCTGGTAGTGGCTCAGGAACACGCGGCCGCGCAGGTCGCGCAGGAAGTGGCTGCGTTGCAGCTTGTCCATCACCGGGCCTTTCACCTCGCTGAAGTGCAGCGTGATGCCGGCTTCGCCCAGCCTGTGTTCGATGGCTTCCAGGCTTTCCAGCGCGCTGGCGTCGATGTCGTTCACGGCCGAACACAGCAGCACCACGTGGGCCAGTTCCGGGTGGCTGGCGACGGCGCTGTTGATGCGGTCTTCCAGCGGGCGTGCGTTGGCGAAGTACAGGCTCTCGTCCACGCGCAGGCTCAGCAGGCGCGGGCTGGTGCCCACCTGGTGGCGCTGCACGTTGCGGAAGTGTTCGGTGCCTGGCACCAGGCCCACCTCGGCGATGTGCGGGCGGCTGGTGCGCAGCAGGTGCAGCGCCAGCGACACGCCCACACCGGCCACCAGGCCACTTTCCACGCCCAGCAGCAAGGTCGCCGCCAGCGTGGTGGCGGCGGCGGTGAAGTCAGCGCGTGAATAGGCCCAGGTGCGGCGCAGCAGGTCCAGGTCCACCAGGCTCAACACCGCCACCACGATGGTGGCCGCCAGCGTGGCTTGCGGCAGGTAGGCCAGGGCCGGCGTGGCCAGCGCCGTCACCAGCACGATGCCCACCGCCGTGAACACGCCGGTGGCCGGCGTGCGGGCCCCGGCGTCGAAGGCCACGATGCTGCGCGCAAAGCCGCCGGTCACCGGCATGCCAGCGGTGAAAGCGGCGCCCACGTTGGCCGCGCCCAAGGCCAACAGTTCCTGGTCGGGTTCGATGCGCTGTCGCCGGCGTGCGGCCAGGGTCTGCCCCACCGACACCGACTCCACGAACCCTACCACGCTGATCAGCAGCGCCGGCAACAGCAGGGCTTGCCACAGCGCGGGCTCCCACACCGGCAGCGTCAGCGGTGGCAGGCCGGCGGGCACCGTGCCCACCAGCTTCATGCCGCCGGCGGCCAGGTCCAGCGCCCAGGCCAGGCCCGTGGTGGCGGCGATGGCCAGCACCGGCGCGGCCTTGCTCAGCAGGTCCGCCGACAGCGGGCCCAGGCCCAGCGCGCGCAGCCCCGGCTTGGCGTAGCGCCGCGCCAGCACCAGGGCCAGCAGCGTGCCGGCACCCAGCGCCAGCGTGGGCCCGTGGGTGTGCGGCAGTTGTTGCCAGAGCGCGGGCACCAGGGCCCAGGCCGTCTGCCCGGATGCCTGCACGCCCAGCAGCGTCTTGGCCTGGCTCAGCGCGATCAGCAGCCCCGAGGCCGAGATGAAGCCCGAGATGACCGGGTGGCTCAGGAAGTTCGCGATGAAGCCCCAGCGCAGCGCGCCCATCAGCAGCAGCAACCCGCCTGACAAGGCCGCCAGCACCACGGCCGCCTGCACCGCCAAGGCCGGGCCGCTGCCCAGGCTGGGTGGCAACTCGCCGATGGCCGCAGCCGTCATCAGCGACACCACGGCCACCGGCCCCACGGCCAGCACGCGGCTGCTGCCCAGCAGCGCGTACAGCAGCAGCGGCGCCACACTGGCGTACAGACCCACCTCGGCCGGCAAGCCGGCCAGCAGCGCATAGGCCAGGCTCTGCGGCACCAGCATCACGGTGACGATGAGCGCCGCCGTGCCGTCGGCCAGCAGCGCTGTGCGGTCGTAGTCGCGCAGCCAGGCCTGGCAGGGCAGCCGCCAGCGCGGCCGGGCGCGCGTGCCCGGTTCGCTGGGGGGGCCGCTGTCGGGGGTGGTCACAGCGCGTCCAGCGGAATCTTCAGGTAGCGCACACCGTTGTCTTCAGCCGGCGGCAGGTGGCCGGCGCGCATGTTCACCTGCACCGAAGGCAGGATCAGCGTGGGCATGGCCAGCGTGGCGTCGCGCGCCGTGCGCATGGCCACAAAGGCCGCTTCGTCGCCCTGCAGGTGGATGTTCTGCGCCCGTTGTTCGGCGACGGTGCTCTCGAAGCGCACCTCGCGGCCGCCGGGCTGGTAGTCGTGGCACATGTACAGGCGCGTGGCCGGCGGCAGCGCCAACAGGCGCTGGATGCTGCGCCACAGCGTGCGGGCGTCGCCACCGGGGAAGTCGCAGCGGGCGGTGCCGTAGTCGGGCATGAACAGCGTGTCGCCCACGAAGGCCGCGGTCTGGCTGCCGTCGGCTGGCGCGTCGGCGGCCTGCACCAGGTAGGCCATGCAGGCCGGCGTGTGGCCTGGCGTGTGCAGGGCCTGGGCCTGCAGCTGGCCGATGGCGAAGGCTTCACCGTCGGCGAACAGGTGGTCGAACTGGCTGCCGTCGCGCTGGAAGCCGGGTTCGGCGTTGAACAGGCTGCCGAACACCTTCTGCACCAGTTTGATGTGCTGGCCAATGCCCAAGCGGCCGCCGGTGCGCGCCTGCAACCAGGGTGCGGCCGACAGGTGGTCGGCGTGCACGTGGGTCTCCAGGATCCACTGCACCTGGGCGCCCAGGGCCTGCACGCGCGCCAGCAGCTGCTCGGCGTGCTGGGTGCCGGTGCGGCCGGACTTGGGGTCGTAGTCCAGCACGCTGTCGATCAGCGCGCACTGGCGTGTGGCGGTGCACATCACCAGGTAGCTGACGGTCCAGGTGGCGGGGTCGAAGTGGCCTTCGACGTGCATGGCGTTGGACATGGCGGGGTGGGCCGACAGGCCTTTTTATAAGTGTTCGCTAATGTAGCGCCGGGCGTGGCGCCTGGGAAGCCCGGCGCCCAGGCCGTGGGCGCCGCGGCTGTGCATTTCAACGCGCCAAGAAGCGGTCGTGCAGCGCCATGCCGGCCAGCATGGCCGCCACGAACACACCGGCCGGCGCGAAGCCGCTGCCCAGGGCCACCAGGGCCGGGCCGGGGCAAAAGCCGCCCAGGCCCCAGCCGGCGCCGAACAGCACGCCGCCCAGCAGCAAGCGCGCGTCGATGGTGGTGTTGGTGGGCCACTCGATGGGGTGGCCGCTGAACGACAGGCTGCGCCGTTTGCCGGCGGCGAAGGCGAACACGCCCACCGCGATGGCGCCGCCCATCACCAGGGCCAAGCTGGGGTCCCAGGCGCCGAAGAGGTCGAGGAAGGCCTTCACCTTTAGCGGGTCGGTCATGCCGCCGGCGATCAGGCCCAGGCCGAACAACAGGCCGCTGGCCAGGGCCAACGGGGCTTCCAAACGGTTGTGGCGCATGGTGGTGGTCCTGTTCAAGCGTGTCACAGCACGTGGCGCAGCAGCGCCACCGTGGCAAAACCCGCGCCCATGAAGGCCAGCACGTTGGCCAGCGAACGCAGCGAAAAGCGGCTGAGCCCGCACACGCCGTGGCCGCTGGTGCAGCCGTTGCCCATGCGCACGCCCACGCCCACCAGCAGGCCGGCCACCACCAGGCCGGCCCAGCCCACGTCCACCCGCGCCAGGGGCAGCGGCGCGAACCACTGCCACACCCAGGGCGCCACCAGCAGGCCGGTGATGAACCACAGCCGCGGGGTTTCGGGCCGCAGCGTGCGCCCGCCGAGCAGGGCCTTCAGCGGACTGGCCACGATGCCGGCGATGCCCGCGATGCGGCCATTGCCCAGCAGGTACAGGGCCGAAGCCAAACCGATCAACACACCGCCCAACAGGGCGCTCCAGGGGGTGAACTGGTCCCAGGCCAGGGTCATGGCAGGTCTCCACATGGGTTGTAAATTCGTCCATCAGTCTAGACGAATATCAAGAGGTGGCGGGGGTTGTGGACGTTCAGGCGCCATGGGCCCGTGGCAGCGTGGGGCCCGGGCGGGCTGTGCCGGGCCAGGTGCGTGGCGGCCCTGCCTCGGGTGGACCTCGGCCTTGCCTACCACCGCCGCGGGCCAGCACGAGCGGTGTGGTGGGCCGATTGCACACATGGAAAGTGTGTATATCCAGGGCTGCACGGTTCGATACCATGCGCCGCGCTCTGGGCACCCGGGCACCCAACCTCACCGCACCGCATGCACGCTCCCCACCCTTACCAACACCGGCCCTGGCTGGCCCAATACGGCAGCCACATCGCCGCCGAACTGCCGACCCCCGCCCACGCCAGCATCGCGGCCATGGCGAAGGCCACCTGCACCCGGTTTGCCGACCACACGGCGTTCACCACCGTGATGCCCAACGGCATGTACGGGTCCTTGCGCTTCGGCGAGTTGCAAGAACGCAGCGACCACTTCGCCCGCTACCTGCGCCAGGTGCTGGGGCTGACCGCGGGTGACCGCGTCGCCATCCAGATGCCCAACTGCCTGGCCTACCCCGTGGTGTTGCTGGGCGTGCTGAAGGCGGGATGCGTGGCGGTGAACACCAACCCGCTCTACACCGCCAGCGAAATGGCGCACCAGTTCAAGGACAGCGGCGCCAAGTTGGTGGTGGTGGTCGACATGTTCGCCGACAAGCTGGAGCAGGCCCTGCCCAGCACCGACGTGCAGCACGTCGTCATCACCCAGGTGCCCGAGTTCTTCCCGCCCGTGGTGGGCGGCATCGTGCACGCGGTGATGAAGCACTGGAACAAGCTGGTGCCTCGCCACGGCCTGCAGGCCACCAGCCTGACCGCCGCCTTGGCCCAGGGCGCCGCGGCGGGCGGCGACGTGGACAGCTTCAGCCGCGGCCTGGGCCATGGCAGCCTGGCCCTGCTGCAGTACACCGGTGGCACCACCGGTGTGGCCAAGGGCGCCATGCTCACCCACGGCAACCTGTTGTGGAACATGGCGCAGATGCGCGCCATGTGCAGCAGCCACATTGAAGAGGGCAAAGAGGTGGTGCTGACGGCCCTGCCGCTGTACCACATCTTCGCGTTCACGGTGAACTTCCTCTGCATGTTCGAGGCCGGCGCGCGCAACATCCTGGTGCCCAGCCCGCGGCCCATCCAGAACTTGCAGCGGGCCATCGAAAACTACCCCATCACCTGGATCACGGGTGTGAACACGCTCTACAACGCGCTGCTGAGCGAAGAGTGGTTCACCGCCTACCCGCCCAAACACCTGAAGGCCGCCGGCGGTGGTGGTGCGGCCATGCACCACGCGGTGGTCGAGCGCTTCGAGCACATCACCGGTGCCCCGCTGGTCGAGGGCTACGGCCTGACGGAAAGCGCGCCAGTGGTGTGCTTCCAGCCGCTGAACGCCCAACGTCAGAAGGACACCATCGGCGTGCCGGCTCCGATGACCGAGGTCTGCCTGGTCGACGACCAAGGCCAGCCCGTGGCCGTGGGCCAGCCCGGAGAGTTGATCCTGCGCGGGCCGCAGGTGATGCAGGGCTATTGGCAGCGCCCCGAGGCCACGGCCGAGGTGCTGAAGGGCGGCTGGCTCTACACCGGCGACGTCGCGGTGATGGACGCCGGCGGCACCTTCAAGATCGTCGACCGCAAGAAGGACATGATCCTGGTCAGCGGCTTCAACGTCTACCCGAACGAGATCGAGGACGCCCTGGCGCGCCACGACGGCGTGCTGGAGGCCGCCGTCATCGGCGTGCCCGACGCCAAGACCGGCGAGGCCGTGCGCGCCTATGTGGTCAAGCGCGACGACAGCCTCACCGCCGAAGCGCTGCAGGCCCACTGCCGCACGCTGCTGACCGGCTACAAGCTGCCGGCCCGCATCGAGTTCCGCGACGAATTGCCCAAGACCCCGGTGGGCAAGATCCTGCGCCGCGACCTGCGGGCCGAGGTGCTGGCCGCGCAGAAGCAACCCAAGGGCTGAACCACCATGTTGTCCGATTTCGAAACCAAGCTGCTGAGCGTGATGATGGTCCTCATCATGCTGGGCATGGGCGCCAGCCTGACCTTCAAGGACTTCGCGCTGGCCTTGCGCAAGCCGGCCGGCATCGGCATTGGCCTGGTCACCACCTACGTGCTGACGCCGCTGGTGGGCGTGACCCTGGCCACCGTGTTGCAGCTGCCCCCGGCCTACGCGGTGGGCCTGATCTTGATGGCCTGCCTGCCCGGCGGCACCACCAGCAACATCTTCAACTACTTCAGCAAGGGCGTGCTGAGCCTGTCCATCCTGATGACGGTGGTGTCCACACTGTTCGCCGTGGTGTTGGTGCCGCTGACCTTGGGCCTGCTCACGGCCAACATCGAAGGTGAGTGGCGTGTGCCGCCTGGCAACGTGGCCCAGGTGCTGTTCGTGCTGCTGGTGCCCACGGTCATCGGGATGTTGCTGCGCAAGTGGAACGCCAACGTCGGCGCCGTCATCGAGATGCTGGGCGGTCTGCTGGGCGTGGTGGTGATCCTGTTCCTCATCGTCACCTGGGTGCCGCGCAACCACCAGCTGCTGGCCACGACGCCCTGGCCCGTGTACGCCGGCTCCATCGGGCTGGGTCTGTGCGGCTTCCTGGTGGGTTATGTCTTTGCGCGCCTGGTGCGGCAAGACGGCCGCCGCGCACGCACCATCGCGTTGGAGACGGGCATCCAGAACGGCCCGCTGGGCGTGCTGATCGTGCTGCTCACGTTCACGGGCACGCAACAGCAGGAAGTGCTGCTGGTGCCGGTGCTGTACTCGCTGTTCATCGTGCTGACCTCGGCGGCGGTGACGGTCTGGTTCCGCCGCCTCACCACGCGCGAGGAACTGGCGCGCGACACCGCCAAGATCGGCGCGCTGGCGCAACGCTGAGGCCACGGCGGCCGCGGGGCCGCTGTTCGGCCGGGTCAGCCGGGGGCGGCTGCGGTCAGGCCGCGCTTCGCACGGCGCGCACCGATGCGCCCCTGGCCGCGTTCACTCGGCGGTGTCGGGCGCGGCGTCGGGAGCCCCTTCGGCGTCGGTCTGACGGTCGGGCTCGGTGGTGCGCAGGACCTCATTCAGCACCGACGTGGCGTAGTGGCCCGCCGGCAGCGTGAAGCTCAGCACCAGTTCGTCGGCCTGCGGCCAGTGCCAGGCCAGGTCCGCCGGGCGGGACACGAGGGCACGGCGCGCCTGGTCCAGCCCCGCGTGTTCCATGCCGTTGCACAGCGTGGCATGGCGTTCGGCGACGCCGTTCTCCAGGGCCTGGGCTTGGTCGGTGGTGGCCACGCGGCCCCGGCCCCACAGCGGCCCTGTGGGCCCGCCCGCCTCGTCCAGCACGTCACCGGGCAGGGTCTGGCCCCACAGGCCTTGCTGGATGCGCAGCGCCAACACCTCGTTGAAGACGAAAGAGCGCACCGCCGACAGGTACAGGCCCTTTTTCTTCGGGTTGCGCACGCGCACCTCGCGCGCCAGCATGGCCCGGCCCTGCTCGACGTTGCCGCCGTCGAAACCGAAACGCTGGGCGCCGAAGTAGTTGGGCACGCCCTGCGAGGCCACGGCCTGCAGGTTGGCCTCCACGGCGCCGCGGTCGCCTGCCACGTCGCGCAGCACGATGCGGAACCGGTTGCCCTGCAGGTCACCGGGGCGCAGCTTCTTCACATGGCGGCTTTGTGCGAGGACGCTGAACTCCGGGTGCTGCCACTGCGTGAGGTCCGGCGTTTCGCCCTTGGGCAGGTACAGGCTGAACCACTGGCGCGTGATGGCGTAGCGGTCCTTCAGCCCGGCGTAGCCCACGTCGCGTTCCTGCACACCGGCGGCCGCGGCCAGTTGCTGGGCCACGAAGGCGGTGTTGGCGCCGTTTTTCTCGACCTCCACCCACAGGTGTTCACCGGCCCCGGAGGGCGGCTGCAGCGGCAGCTCGGTGACGTTGAAGTCCTCGTTGAGGCGCTTGAGGGTGGCGCTGGCGCCGCTGGCCGGGTAGGCGCTGGGCCAGTGCGGCAGGCTGGTGTAGGGGGCGTGGGTCATGGGCGGTTCGGCGGTGCACGGCGTCGAAGGACGCGGGCGGTCCATCCGTGATGGGGCACAGGGCGCGGCGATTCTCGCCTGACCACCCGCCGCGGGGCCCGGAGCGCATCGACGTCGGCGGCGCTCGATGCCGACTTCACCTGGCACCTGGCACCTGCTGCGCGTGCCGCGCGACGGCCACTGAAGCCGCTGCAGGCCCACCGCACCCCTCAAACCTGCATGCCAGGCGTGCATGGGCGACGCTGGTCGGCGGCGGGGCGGTTGGCGACCATGGGCGCCTTGCCATTCCCGCTGGAGCACCGCCATGCAACACCCTACGTCCCGCCGTCGCTTCATCACCCTGGCCGGAGGCGGCGCCGTCGTCGCGGCGCTGCCGCTGGCCGGCTGTGCATCGGCCTACCCCGAAGAGGCCACCTTGGCCTGGCGCGCCGCCGGTGCCGAGACCGACCTGCGCCGCCACATGCTGGCCCATGCGCTGCTGGCGCCGAACCCGCACAACCGCCAGCCCTGGATCGCCGACCTGTCCCAGCCCGGCCGCATCGGCCTGGTGTGCGACGGCGAGCGGCTGTTGCCCGAGACCGACCCGTTCGGCCGGCAGGTCCTGATCGGCTGCGGCGCCTTCCTGGAGCTGGCCGTCATCGCCGCCGCCGAGCGCGGCGTCGCGGTGGAGGTGCAGCTCTTTCCGGACGGTGCGCCTGCGGCCGATGCCCTGCCGCGTGGCACGCGGGTGGCCGTGCTGCAGCTGCGCGGGGCGGGCAGCGCGCCGCCCGATCCGCTGTTCGCGCAGATCCCCCACCGCCACACCCTCAAGGCCGCCTACGCGAACGACCGCGCACTGCCTGCGGCGCTGACCGCGCAGTGGGTGCAGACGGCACAGCGTTATGGCTTGGTGGGCGGGGTGGTGGCCGGCGGCGATGGCCTGGCGCGGCTGCGCACGGTCACCCGCGAGGCCTACGAGATCGAGTGCCTGACCCCACGCACCTGGCTGGAATCGGCGCGGCTGATGCGCATCGGCCCCGATGCCATCGCCCGCCACCGCGACGGCATCAGCCTGAACGGCACCATGCCGCGCCTGATGCACGCGGTGGGTTTGTTCGACCCGCTGGACGTGCCCCAGCCGGGCAGTGCGAACCTGAAGCGCGCGATGGCGCGCTGGGACGACTTCGAAACCGGCAGCGGCTACCTGTGGTTGGCCAGCCCCGGCAACACGCGCCAGGTGCAGGTGGACGCCGGCCGCGCCTACGTGCGCCTGCACCTGCAGGCCACCGCGGCCGGTGTGCAGATGCACCCGGTGTCGCAGGCCCTGCAGGAGTTCCCCGAAATGAACGGGCCCCGCACCGCCTTGCACCGCGCCCTGGCCCTGGACCCGCAGCGCAGCACGGTGCAGATGCTGGCGCGGACCGGCTTCGCCCTGCAGCCGGCGCAGCCCAGCCCGCGCCGCGGGCTGCAGGCCTTGTTGCAAGCCTGAAGCCCGCGCCGGACGCGTGTCACACTGCAGCCGATGCCCCGCAAACCCCCCTCCGACACCGCCGTGGTCGCGCCGCCGCTGGGGCCGGCGCTGGCCGATTGGAACCTGCTGCGGTCCTTCATCTCGGTGCACGAGACCGGCACGCTGACCGAGGCCGCAGGCCGCCTGGGCACCACACAGCCCAGCGTTGGCCGCCACGTGCGCGAGTTGGAGTCCGCCGTGGGCGAAGCCCTGTTCGTGCGCCGCCCCGGCCGGCTGGAGCCCACACAGCGCGGGCACGACCTGTACGCCGCCGTGGCGGGCATGAAGCACGCGGTGTCCAGCGCACAAAGTCTGTTCAGCGGCGCGCAGGGGCAGGCGGTGGGCACCGTGCGCGTGGCCGCCTCGGAGGTGTACGCCTACCACGTGGTGACGCCCATCTTGGCGGCGCTGCTGGGCGAGCACCCGGGCTTGGAAATCGCGTTGTCGGTGTCCAACCGCGCCGACAACCTGTTGCGCCGCGATGCCGACATCGCCGTGCGTTTTTTCCGGCCTGAACAAGACGACCTGGTGGCGGTGCACGTGGGCGACACCGAACTGGGCCTGTACGCCCACGAGTCCTACCTGCAGCGCTTCGGCGAGCCCACCGGCTTCGACGTGCCCGAAGCCGCTTTCGTCGCGGGCTTCGACCGCGAAACCACGCCCATCGCGCCCTTCTTGAAGGCGCCCGCGCCCGGGCTGCAGGTGCGTTTTCGCCTGCGGACCGACGCGATGCTGTCGCGGCAGGCCGCGGTGGAAACCGGCTGCGGCATCGGCGTCTTTCTGGCTGATGTGGCGGCAGAGCGCCCAGGGCTGCGCCGCGTGCTGGCGCACCAGTTCGGCCAGCCCCAGCCCGTGTGGCTGTGCGCGCACGCCGAGCTGCGCCGGTCGGCGTCTATGCGCGTGGTGTGGGCGCGGCTGGAGCAGCGGCTGCGCGCCCGGCTGGCGGCGTTGGCGTTCGGCGCGTCGTCGCCACCGCCTTGAGCGGTTCATTCACAACTTCTCAGGCCCGCAGCGTCACACCACCAACACCGCCCGAAAGTCGTTCACGTTGGTGAACGTCGGCCCCGGCACCACCAGGTCGCCCAGGGCGCTGAAGAAACCGTGGCCGTCGTGGCGGGCCAGGGCGTCGGTGGGTTGCAGGCCCAGCGGGGCGGCGCGGGCCAGGGTGCTGGGGGTGACGATGGCACCGGCGTTGTCGTCCACGCCGTCGATGCCGTCGGTGTCGGCCGCCAGCACCCACACGCCGGGTTCGGCCTGCAGGGCCTGCGCGCAGCCCAGCAGAAATTCGGTGGCGCGGCCGCCGCGGCCCTGCGTCTGACCGGGCGGTGGCGGGCGCACGGTGACCGTGGTTTCACCGCCCGACAAGATGACACAGGGTGTGCTGAAGGGCTGACCGCGCCGTGCCACGGCACGCGCCAGCGCCGCGTGCACCTGGCCCACGTCGCGGCTTTCGCCTTCGATCTCGTCGCTCAGGATGTGCGCCGCCACGCCGGCCGCACGTGCAGCTGCGGCCGCGGCTTCCAGGCTGTCTTGCGGCGTGCACAGCATGCGCACCTGGTGGCCTTCAAAGGCCGGGTCGCCGGGTTTGGGCGTTTCCAGTGCACCGTCTTGCAAGGCCTGCAGCGCGGCCGGTGGCACGGCGATGCCATATCGCTGCAGGATGGCCAACGCGTCGGCACAGGTGCTGGTGTCGGGCAGCGTGGGCCCGCTGGCGATGACCTCGGGCGCGTCGCCCGGCACGTCGCTGATCAGCAGCGTCAACACCCGGGCTGGCGCACACAGGGCGCCCAGCCGCCCGCCCTTCACGGCCGACAGGTGCTTGCGCACGGTGTTCATCTCGCCAATGGCCGCGCCGCTCTTCAGCAGGGCCTGGTTGATGGCGCGTTTGTCGTCCAGCGTCAGGCCGGCGGCCGGTGCGGTCAGCAGCGAACTGCCGCCGCCGCTGACGAGGCACAGCACCAGGTCGTCGGCGGTGAGCCCCTGCACCAGCCGCATCAGCCGCGCCGTGGCCGCCAGGCCGGCGGCGTCGGGCACCGGGTGGGCGGCTTCCACCACCTCGATGCGGCCCGGCTGCGCGCGGTAGGCGGGCGGCACGTGGTCGTAGCGGGTGATGACCAGGCCCGTCAGCGGCGCGTTCGCCGGCCACAGCCGGTCCACGGCCTCGGCCATCGCGCCACCGGCCTTGCCAGCGCCGATGACCACGGTGCGCCCGCGCGGCGGCGGCGGCAGGTGGGCGGCCATCTGCACACCGGGCAGGGCCCGCTGCACGGCCACGTCGTACAGCTGGCGCAGGAAAGCGCGGGCTTGGTCGTTTTGCATGGGGTGTTGGCTGCTCAGGCCGTGGGCAGCTTGTGGTCCTTCAGCTGCTCGCGCAGTTTGTTCTTCTGCATCTTGCCGGTGGCCCCCAGCGGGATGGCGTCGACGAACACCACGTCGTCGGGCGTCCACCACTTGGCGATCTTGCCGTCGTAGAAGGCCAGCAGCTCTTCGCGCGTCACCTCGGCGCCGGGCTTCTTCACCACCACCAGCAGGGGGCGCTCGTCCCACTTGGGGTGGAAGGCTGCCACGCAGGCGGCCATGGCCACGGCGGGGTGGGCCATGGCGATGTTTTCCAGGTCGATGCTGCCGATCCACTCTCCGCCGCTCTTGATGACGTCCTTGCTGCGGTCGGTGATCTGCATGTAGCCCTCGGCGTCGATGCGGGCCACGTCGCCGGTGGGGAACCAGTCGCCCTGCGGCGAGCCCACCAGCGGGTTGCCGCCTTCGCCCTTGAAGTACTGGTCGATGATCCAAGGCCCGCGCACCAGCAGGTCGCCGGACTGTTCACCGCCCCAGGGCAGCTCGGCGCCGTTGTCGTCGACGATCTTCATGTCCACGCCATAGACCGCGCGGCCCTGTTTGGCCATCACGCTGTAGCGCTTGACGGCGCTTTCGCCCAGGTGGTGCGGCTTGAAGGCGCCCACGGTGCCCACGGGGCTCATCTCCGTCATGCCCCAGGCGTGCAGCACGTGCACGTTGTACTGGTCGCCGAACTTGCGCAGCATGGCCGGTGGGCAGGCCGACCCGCCGATGACGGTGCGGCGCATGCTGCTGAACTTCAGCTGCTGCGCGTCCACGTGGGCCAGCAGCGCCTGCCACACGGTGGGCACACCGGCCGAGACCGTGACCTGTTCGGCCTCGAACAGCTCGTACAGGCTCTTGCCGTCCAGGCCCGGGCCGGGGAACACCAGCTTGGCGCCCACCATGGCCGCGGCATAGGGCAGGCCCCAGGCGTTGACGTGGAACATGGGCACGACCGGCAGGATGCAGTCGTTGGCCGAGCAGCTCAGCGCATCGGGCAGTGCGATGGCGAAGGTGTGCAGCACCGTGCTGCGGTGGCTGTACAGCACGCCCTTGGGGTTGCCGGTGGTGCCGCTGGTGTAGCACAGCGAACTGGCGCTGTTCTCGTCGAACGTGGGCCAGATGTACTGGTCGCTGTGCGCGTTCACCAGGTCTTCGTAGACCAGCAGGTTGGGGATCTTCGCCGCGTCGGCCGGCAGGTGGGCGCGGTCTGTCATGGCCACCCAGTGCTTCACGGTCTTGGTGCGGCCGGCCACGGCCAGCACCAAGGGCAGGAAGGTCAGGTCGAAGAACAGCACCTGGTCTTCGGCGTGGTCGGCGATGTAGGTGATCTGGTCGGGGTGCAGGCGTGGGTTGATGGTGTGCAGCACGGCGCCGCTGCCGCTGACGGCGTAGTACAGCTCCATGTGGCGGTAGCCGTTCCAGGCCAGCGTGGCCACGCGCTCACCGGGCTTCACCCCCAGGCCGCCCAGGGCGTTGGCCATCTGGCGCGAGCGCTGGGCCAGCTGCTTGTAGGTGGTGCGGTGGATGTCGCCTTCCACGCGCCTGGACACGATCTCGCGTTCCGGGTGGTGGCGCTCTGCGTGCACGATGAGCGAGGAAATCAACAGCGGCAGCTGCATCATCTGGCCGAGCATGGGGAGTCTCCGTCGAGTGGAATGGGTTTGCAGGGCATTCTGGCCCATGCCCCGGGGGGCCGGCTGTCCATCGGGCGACTGTCCGGGTTAGCCCTGAAGCCCGGCCGCGCGGCCTTGTTCCAAGCTGGAACAGCGCGGCGGCGCAGCCGCTGGCCGCGGGGCTGCAGCCCGCGGGCCGGTCAGTCCAGGCGGGGCCGCAGCAGGTCCATCAGCACGGCCTCGCCCAGGTGCTCGTCCACGGCGTCGGCCAGGCGGTCGAACACGGTGTCCAGGGCCGGCAGGCTGCGGCCGAACAAGGCCTGCACCACGGCCGGGTTCTCGAACAGGCCGTGCAGGTACAGCGCCAGCACCGGGCCATGCTGCCAGCCCAGGTGGGCGGTGTCTGGCGCGCCCGCCCCGCCGGCTTCACCGGCCCTGAAAGCCGGTCGGGCCGTGCTGCCAGGGGCCAGGGTGCTGCGCCCCAGGTGGATCTCGTAGCCCTGCACGGCCAGGCCCGACAAGGCCGACCACGGCCCTTGCAGCGGGCCCAGGCGGTGGGTGGCCTGGGCCAGGCGTTTGGCGGGTTCAAACACGGTGTGCAGCGGCAGCAGGCCCAGCCCCGGGCTGCTGCCGGGCCCGTGCTCTGCCGTGCCACCTTCCAGGCCCAGCGGGTCGTGCACCACCTCGCCCAACCATTGCAGCGCGCCGCACACGGCCAGCAGCGGTTTGCCGGCGGCCACGTGGCCCTGCAGCGCGGCCACCAGGCCGGGTTGTTGGCGCACCCAAGCCAGGTCGGCACGGGTGTGTTTGCTGCCCGGCAGCACCAGCCAATGGGCGGTGGCGAGGTCGGCGGCGCTGCGGGTGTAGCGCACCGGCACACCGGCCCGGACCAGCGGTTCAAACTCGTCCAGGTTGCTGGCGTGCGGCGGCGCCAACACCAGCACGCCGCCGGTGCCGGTCAGGCCTTGGGGCACGGCGTCTTCCTCGGGCAGGCCGTGGTGGCGCATCATGGGCAGCACGCCCAGCACGGGCACACCGGTGCGGTGGCGCAGCATCTCCGGGGCCGGGGCCAGCAGGGCGGGGTCGCCGCGGAAGCGGTTCAGCACATAACCTCGCAACTGTGCGCGCACCTGGTCGTCCATCAGCGCGTGCGTGCCGTACAGGTGGGCGAAGGCGCCGCCACGGTCGATGTCGGCCACCAGCAGGGCCGCCGCTTGGGCCTCGCGCGTGGTGAAGGTGTTCACGTAGTCGTTGGCCGCCAGGTTGATCTCTGCTGGCGAGCCCGCGCCTTCGATGACCAGCACTTCGCAGCTGCGGCGCAGGCTGTGCAGCGCTTCGCGCGCGGCGGGCCACAGCAGGGCGCTGCGCTGGCGCCAGGGCATGGTGGTCAGGTCGGCACGCACCTGGCCCATCACCACCACCTGGCTGCGGGTGTCGGCCTCGGGCTTCAGCAGCACGGGGTTCATGCGCGGCTCGGGCACGGCGCCCGCCGCCAGGGCCTGGAAGTACTGGGCGCTGCCGATCTCGCCCACGCCCCCGTCGGCCAGCGCCACCACACGCGCGTGGTTGCTCATGTTCTGCGCCTTGAAGGGCTTCACGGTCAGGCCGCGGCGTGCGTACCAACGGCACAGCGCGGTGGCCAGCCAGGTCTTGCCGGCGCCGCTGGTGCAGCCCAGCACGGCGACGGCGTGGGCGGGAGTGGGGGGCAGGGCAGGGCGCATGGTGACGGGCTGAATTTTGCGGGTGCCGCCTGGGCGGCGCAGGCATGACCTGGGTGCGGACAGGGGTTTGGGTGGGGTGGGTGGGGGCCAACGCGGCAGCGGCGGCTGGTTCCTTCGCGGCGCTGTGCGCCACTCAGGCTTCGCCAGCACTGGAGGGCCCTTCTTGGGCCCTCCAGTGCTGGCTCAGTCCTCTATCCCCCTTTGCGCCGGGACGCCGGCTTGGAAGTGGTGCTTCACCAGCGTCATCTCGGTCACGGTGTCGGCCAGGGCCACCAGTTCTTCGGGGGCGTCGCGGCCGGTCAGCACCACGTGCACGTGGTGCGGGCGGTCGCGCAGGCACTGCAGCACCGGGTCCAGCGGCAGCCAGCCGTAGCGCAGCGGGTACATCACCTCGTCCAACACCACCAGGAAGGTGTCGCCAGCACGGATGGTGGCTTCGGCGCGCGCCCAGCCGTCGCGGGCCAGCTGCGCGCTGTGTTCCAAGTCGCGGCTCTTCCAGCTGAAACCGTCGCCCAGGCCTTCGATGGGCACGCCCAGTTGTTCGAACACGCGGTGCTCGCCGAAACGCGCGCTGGGCACCTTCATGAACTGGTAGATCTTCACAGGCTTGCCGCGGCCGTGGGCGCGCAGGGCCAGGCCGAAGGCGGCCGTGCTTTTGCCTTTGCCGTGGCCGGTGTGCACGATGAGCAGCCCGCGGCGCTCGCCGCTGGGGCGGGGGCTGGGGGCGGTGGGTGGGGCGACGATGTCCATGCGTGCGGGCGATGTCGGGGCTGTGGGGCGGGCGCGTCAGTCCAGGCGCAGGGCCACTTGCGGCACCCCACCCGCTCCACCGTGCAGCGTGATGGCCCCGTCGAACACCGCGACCAGGGCCTGCTGCACGGCGGCGTCGTGCGCCGGACCCTGGGCGCGCAGGCGACCGGCCTGCAGCACCAGCAGGTGGTCGGCGTGCACGGCGATGGGCAGGTCGTGCAGCACCGTCACCACGGTGTGGGTGGCGGCCAGTTGGCGGAACAGCCGTGCCAGGGCCACCTGGTGCGGGGCGTCCAGGTGGGTGGTGGGTTCGTCCAGCAGCAGCACCGGGGCTTCGGTGGCCAGGGCACGCGCCAGCAGCACCCGCTGGCGTTCGCCGCCGCTCAGCGCGTGCAGGCGGCGGGTGGCCCAGGCCTGGCATTCGGTCAGCGCCATGGCGCGTGCCACGGCGGCTTCGTCGGCCGGGCCGGGGCTGGCCAGCAGGCCCAGGTGGGCGATGCGGCCCAGGGCCACGGTCTCCCGCACCGTCAGCTCGCCGCTGGGTTCGCCCTGCTGGGCCAGCCAGGCGATCTGCCGTGCGCGCTGTGCCGGGCGCAGCCGGTGCAGCGGCTGCTCGCCCAGCAGCACCTGGCCGCTGGCCGGCGTTTGCAGGCCGGCCAGCGTGCGCAGCAGGGTGGACTTGCCGGCGCCGTTGGGCCCGACGATGGCCGTCCAGCCGCGCGCCAGCGTGGTGTCCACGCCCTGCAGCACGGGCCGGCCGCCCAGGTCCACGGCCAAGGCGCGGGTGTGCAGCGGCAACGGTGCGCTCGTTTGCAGCGTCATGACAAGCCCCGGCGCTTCAACAGCACGAACAGGTAGACCCCGCCGATGACGGCCGTGACCACGCCCACCGGCAGTTCCTGCGGTGGGATCAGCGCGCGCGACAGCACATCGGCCACCACCAGCAGCACCGCGCCCATGGCGGCGCTGGCGCCCAGCAGCCAGGCGTGTGCGCCGGGCGCGTGGCGGCGCACCAGGTGCGGTGCCACCAGGCCGACGAAGGCCACCAGGCCGGCCTGCGACACCGCCAGCGCGGTGCTGGCGGCCAGCAGCAACACCAGCAGCAGGCGCACGCGGCCCAGGTCCAGGCCCAGGCTGCGCGCGCTGTCTTCACCCAGCGTCAGCGCGTCCAGCGCGCGCGCGTGGCGCAGGGCCAAGCCCAGCAGCAGCACGCCGCCACCGGCCAGCAGGGTCAGGGCCGGCCAGCCCAGGAAGCTGGTGCTGCCCAACATGAAGGCTTGTTTGCCGCGCAAGGCGTCGGGCGAGACCACGGTGACCAGGTCGCTCACCGCGCCCAGCAGCACCGACACCACCACGCCGGCCAGCAGCAGGCGCAAGGTCTGCGCCGCGCCCTGGGCCAGGGTCAGCGTCAGCGCCACGCCGCCCAAGGCGCCGGCGAAGGCCGCCAGCACCAGGCCCACACGTTCCAGCCACTGCGCCGTCGCCAGGTTCAGCGCCAGGCCGCCCAGCGAGGCCCCGGCCAGCACCAGCACCACCGCCAAGCCGGCGCCGGCGGCGCTGCCCAGCAGGTAGGGGTCGGCCAGCGGGTTGCGGAAGAGGCCTTGGGCCAGCGCGCCACCCAGGCCCAACAGCGCACCCACCAAGGCCGCACCCAGCGTGCGCGGCGCGCGGATGTGGCCCAGGATCAACGCGGCCTGGTCGCCCTGCAGTTCGGCCCAGAAGTCGCCCGGCGCGAAGCCCGCGCTGCCGGTGACCAGGCCGGCCAGCACACCCAGCACGCCCACCACGGCCAGCACCACCACCAGGCGGCGGCGGGCGCGTGCGTCGGTGTCTTCGGCAGGGCTGGGCGCGGTGCTCATGGTTTCGCGGCCTTGGCGGGTGTCTGGGGGGCGGCGTGCTGGGCGGTGCTGGCCGCCGCGCCCGCGGTCGGCGCCAGCCGGGCCAGGCAGTCGGCCAGCACGCCGGCGCTTTCGCCCAGGCGCGGGCCCGGGCGTGTCAGCGTTTCGTATTGTTCGCTGCTGAAGCGGCACTGTTGCCCCGTTTGCAGCGCGCGCAAGGCCTGCCAGCCGGCACGGCCCGCCATCGCCGGCGCTTCTTTGGCGGCGCCCATCACCACGTCGGGTTGGGCGCGCAGCACGAACTCGGGGTTCAGTTTGGGAAAAGGCCCCAGCGCGGCCGGCACGATGTTGCCCATGCCCAGGCGCGCCAGGGTCTCGCCGATGAAGGAGCTGCTGCCTGCGGCGTAGGGCCCACCGCCCAGTTCAAAGTAGACCCGCCGGCCGCGCAGACCGGGCGGCACCTGGGCCGCAGCCGCCGCCACCTGCGCTTCGATGTGCGCCCAAGCCCGTGCGCCCTGGCCCGGCTGGCCCAGCAGGCCGGCCACCAGGTGCAGCGTGTGTTGCACGTCGGCGTGGGTTTCCGACTTCAGGCGCAGCACGGGCAGGCCCAAAGCCTCCAGCCGCTCCAGCGAACCTGCGGCGTTCGCGGCCAGCACCAGGTCGGGTTTCAGGCGGGCGATGGCTTCGATCTGCACGTCGTCCAGCCCGCCCAGGCGCGGCAGGCGGTTCACTTCGGCCGGCCAGTTGCTCCACCGGTCCACGCCCACCAGGCGTTGGCAGGCGCCCAAGGCGCACACCGTTTCCGTCAGCGAAGGCAGCAGGCTGACGATGCGCTGTGGCGGTGCTGCGAAGCTCAGCGACTGGCCGCGCGCGTCTTGCACGACCAGGGGCTGCGCCCAGGCCGGGGCGGCCGTGGCCGCGCACCACAGCAGGGTGGTCCACCAGGTGTTCAGCTTCACAGCGGTTCCTCCAAGGTCATGGCACCAGCGGCGCCCAGGCCGGTGTCAAGGGACACGCCGACCAACGGGCGCGGCAGAGCGCGCTGCACGGGGTGACGCGCCTCAAGGCCGTGGCCTCCAGGGCGGCGGTGCTGCAGGTGGTTCAAGCGGGGCTCCCCGCCACCGGCAGTTCACCCGGCAGCAGCAGCCGCGCCGCCAGCGCGGGGTGGGACGCAAACCAGGCGTGGAAGTAGCTGGCGCGCACGGCGCCTTGCACGTACAGCGCTTCGCCTGGGCCCAGCACGCCCCCGCGCACGGCCTGGGCGTGGCCGTGGGCTTGCAGCGGCGTGCTGCACTGCCCATGGTGGAAGGTGTGGCCGCGCAGCACCTGACCGCCCAGCTGCAGCAGCTGCGGCCCCGGGGCCGCCAGGCGCGGGCCCAGGGTGACGGTGCCGGGCAACAGGCCCCACATCGTGTGGGCCTGGCCGTTGCCGTCCAGCAGGGTGTCGAACAAGGCCATCATGCCGCCGCATTCGGCCCAGATGGGACGCCCGGCGGCGGCGTGGGCGTGCAGCTGGGCGCGCAAACCGTGTTGGGCGCCCAGCGTGGCGGCGTGCAGCTCGGGGTAGCCGCCGGGCAGCCACAGCGCGTCGCAGTCGGGCAGCGGGTCGCCGGCCAGGGGCGAGAAGGGCAGCAGCGTCGCGCCCAGCGTGCGCAGCGTGGCCAGGTTGGCCGGGTAAAGGAAGGCGAAGGCCGGGTCCTGTGCCACAGCCACGCGGCGACCGGCCAGCAGCGGGGGCACGGGTGCGGTGGCCGGGGGCAGGGCGGGGGCCGTCCAGGCGGGCCAGGCCGCGGCGCTGGCCAGGCTGCGCTGGCCCAGCGGCGTGGTGGCCAGGGCGTCGGCCGCGGCGTCCAGCCGGGCCAGGGCGTCGGGCAGTTCGCCGGCCTGCACCAGGCCCAGGTGGCGCTCGGGCAGGCTGAAGGCCGGGTCGCGCGGCAGGGCGCCGCACCACGCGGCGGGGTCGGCCAGCGCGGCTTGCAGCATCTGCGCGTGGCGTTCGCCGGCCACGCGGTTGGCCAGCACACCCAGCCAGGGCAGGCCCGGCCGGTAGTGCTGCAGGCCGTGGGCCAGCGCGCCGAAGGTGCCGGCCATGGCGCTGGCGTCCACCACGGCCAGCACCGGCAGGCCGAAGCGCCGGGCCAGGTCGGCGGCGCTGAGTTGGCCGTCGTACAGGCCCATCACGCCTTCCACCACCACCAGGTCGGCTTCGGCGGCGGCCGCCGCCAGCCGGGCCTGGCAGTCGGCTTCGCCGTTGATCCACAGGTCCAGCGAATCCACCGGCGCGCCGCTGGCCAGGGCCAGCCACTGCGGGTCCAGGAAGTCGGGGCCGCACTTGAAGGCCCGCACGCGGCGCCCGGCGCGCGCGTGCAGGCGCGCCAGCGCGCAGGCCACCGTGGTCTTGCCCTGGCCCGAGGCCGGGGCGGCCACCAGCACGGCTTGACAGGTGGCCGCGCGCGGCGCCATCACGGCAGGTTCCAGCGCAGCGTGGCCTGGGCGCTGCGGCCGGCCGTGGCGTAGGTGTTGGCCAGCTGGTAGCGGCTGTCGGTGGCGTTGTCCACGCGCAGGTCCAGCGACAAGCCCTGGACCAGCGGCACCTGAACCACCAAGCCCAGCAGCGCATAACCTGCCAAACGCACGGTGTTGCTGGCGTTGTCGAAGCGGTGCCCCGAAGCTTGCACGTCCAGGCCCGCGGTGAAGCGGTCGAACGCCACGTCCACGCCCAGCGTGCCCATCTGGCGCGCACGGCGGGCCAGTTGTTTGCCGGTGTCCAGGTTGCGCGGGTCGTGCCAGTCGGCGCTGGCGCGCCAGGTGGCGCGGCCCAGGCGCTGGCTGGCGCTGAGCGTGGTGCCGTCGTACTGCCCGCGGCCCACGTTTTCATAACAGCCGAAGCTCGACTTGCAGGGGCCGGCGGCGCCAAAGTTGATCAGGTCTTGCAGCCGGTTGCGCCAGGTCACCAGGCCCAACTCGGTGCCGCCCTGGGCCCAGCGCAAGCCCAGCTCCACGTTGCGGCCGGTCTCGGGCTTCAGCGGCGCGGCCGGGGCTTGCGGGCCGTATTCGCTGTAGCTCTGGTACAGCGTGGGCGCGCGGAAGCTGGTGGCCGCGGCGGCGGTGAAGCGCCAGCCGGGTGCGAAAGCCCAGCCCCAGGCCAGGCTGCCGCTGCTGTGGCCGCCGAAGGTGCTGTCGTCGTCGTGGCGCAGGTGGGCTTGCAGGCCGTGCGCGCCCAGGTCGGTGCGCCAGCCCAGGCCCAGCGCGTTCTGGTAGCGGTCGGCGCCAAAGGTCGGGCTGAAGGCCGTGGCGGGGTTCAGCAGTTGGTCGTCGCGGCGTTCCAAGGTGGCGGTCAGGTGCTGGCCGGCCACGCTTTGCGTGTGGCTGGCCACCAGGTTGCGCAGCGTGGTTTCCGTGCGGTAGAAGCTGGGCTGGGTTTCGTAGGTGGTCTTGGACTGCCCCACGCTCACCCGCGTCTGCGCCACGGGCGACCACTGGCCGCTGTAGGCCAACGTGGCGGTGGCCAGCGTTTGGCGTGCCACGTCGTCGGCGGTGGCGCTGCCGTCGTATTGGCCGCGCAGGCGGCTGCTCAGCAGGCCAGCTTCCAGGCGCTGGCCAGGCGCCAGGGTCCAGCCGGCGCGGGCTTGCACCTGCTGGCGTTTCCAGCCGTCGTCGTCGGGGTTGGCGGTGGCGTTGACGCGCGCGCTGAAGCCGTCGCTGCGGCCACCGCTGGTGGCCACGGCATAGTCGAAAGCCCCGGCGCTGCCGCTGAGCGAAGCCTCCAAAGTCTGCGTGTTCAGGCTGCCCACGCCGAGCGCGGCCGCGGCTTGCAGCGCGCCTTCACCGCGCCGGGTGAAGATCTGCACCACGCCACCGATGGCGTCGGAGCCGTAGACCGCCGCGGCCGGGCCGCGCAGCACCTCGATGCGCTCCACGTTCGCCAGCGACAGCTGTTCCCACTGCATGCCGCCGGTGCCCTGGGCCTCGACCCGGACACCGTCGATGTAGACGGCGGTGTGGCGGTTGTCGGCACCGCGGATGAACACGCTGGTGGTGGCGCCCGGGCCGCCGGTGCGCGAGATGGCCACGCCGGGCACACGGGCCAGCAGGTCGGCCACGCAGCTGGCGCCGCTGCGTTCTATGGCGTCGCGCTGCAGCACCGACAGGTCGGCCAGCACGGTGGACAGCGGCTGGGGCGTGCGGTTGGCGGTGACGGTGATGGGATCGGCCGGTGTGGCCTTGGGTGCCGATTGCGCGCCAGCGAAGGGCGACAGCAGGCACAGGAAAGCCGCTGCCAAGGGCGTGCGGGCAGCGAGAGACGGCGGCAGGTGCCGCAGACGTGGGGACATGGTGAACAGTTCCAACAAGGCGTGCCCGCGCTGCTTCCCCGCAGCAGGGCACTGAACGGCGCGCCAGCCTGAAGCTTTCAAAGCCCCATGGCGGCACACCCCGTTGTTGGCCGGTATCCGGGCTGGCGGAATCGACCCGTGTGCCCTTCCCAGGTGCTTGGTTGCACCCAGTGGGCGTGGAACACGAGCGGAGGTTGATGGTGGCAACAACCTCGTCCGCTGACCGTTGCGGGGGCAGCTCAGGTGGGCGCGGTGTCCGTTGGAACGACGCTTCCTGATTCCCGTTTAACTGCGCCGGCCAGAATGACCGGTGCGAGCACCAACGGCGCGCATCATAACGGGCGCCGTCGTGGCGCTGGCGGACTTGGCCGGGCCGGCGGGCCGTCAGGCCTGCACGGGCGGCGGCGCTGGCGGGGCCTTGTCGCTCCACAGCACGCCACCGGTGGCCCAGTTGTGGCGTTCGATGTCGTGGAACAGCACCTGCACGGTTTCCGGTGCGGTGCCCAGGGTGCGCACCGTGGCTTCGGTCAGCGCGGCGGCCAGCGCCCGTTTTTGTTCGACCGTGCGGCCGGCGAAGAATTCAACGTGCAGGGTGGGCATGCGGTGGGCTCCAAGGCGCCGGCGACACTGCGGCGCGTGGACTCATTCTGCCGGGGCGCCGGCTTCGAACCAGCGACGGATCAGGTCGCGCTCGGCGTCGGTGATCTGCGTGGCGTTGTTCTGCGGCATCAGCTTCAGCACCGCGGCTTGTTGGTAGACGGCCAGCGCGTGCTGCTTCACCAAGGCCGGCGTGTGCAGCGCCACGTTCTTCTGCTGCACCTGGGCGTTGTGGCACAGCACACAGCGCTGGTCGATCACGGCCTTCACTTCGCCGAAGCTGACGGGCTGGGCCGTGGCGGCCACCGCCGGCCGCGGCGCCGGCTTCAGCGCCACCACCAGGCCGACGATCAGCAGCATGCCCGCCACCGCATAACCCCAGGGTGCGGGCGTGCCGTTCACATGGGCCTTGTGGCGCGCCACGAAGCTGTGGCGGATGAGCGCACCGGCCAGCATCATCACCACCAACACCGCCCAGTTGTGCGGCGCCTGGTACAGCCAGCCGTAGTGGTTGCTGAGCATGGCGATCAGCACCGGCAGTGTGAAGTAGGTGTTGTGCACGCTGCGCTGCTTGGCGCGCTGGCCGTGCACCGGGTCCACCGGCTCGCCGGCTTTCATCTGGCGGATGACGGTGCGCTGGCCGGGGATGATCCAGACGAAGACGTTGGCGCTCATGGCCGTGGCCATCATCGCGCCCACCAGCAAGAAGGCCGCGCGGCCGGCGAACAGCTGGCAGGCCAGCCACGATGCGCCCACCACGAACACCGTGATCAACACGCCGACGATGAGGTCGCCGTTGGGGCGGCGGCCGAAGACGCGGCAAATGGTGTCGTAGACGAACCAGAACACCACCAGGAAGCCCAGCGACGCCGCGATGGCCGCGGCCGGCGACCAGGCGTGCACGTTCTGGTCGATGAGGAAACTGCTGGCGTTGAACAGGTACAGCACCGTGAACAGGCCGAAGCCGGTGAGCCAGGTGCTGTAACTTTCCCAGTAGAACCAGTGCAGTTTGTCGGGCAGCGTCTTGGGCGCCACCATGTACTTCTGCGGGTGGTAGAAGCCGCCGCCGTGCACGGCCCAGAGTTCGCCGTTGACGCCCTTCTTCTGCAGTTCCGGGTCTGACGGCGGCGTCAGGCTGCTGTCCAGGAAGACGAAGTAGAACGACGAGCCGATCCAGGCGATGGCGGTGATGACGTGGGCCCAGCGCAGCAGCAGGCCGGCCCAGTCGAGAAAGTAAGCGTCCATGGGGAATGAAGCGTCTTGAAGTTTCTCGACCCACCACAGCGGGCGCTCTGGGTACGTGTGGTGTCGCGCCAGGGCTGCACGGTGCAGCCCGCCCACGGCGACGGTGCGATTATGGTTTCACATCGGCGGCCTTGATGGCCGGGCCCCAGTCGGCCACCTGCTTGGCCACGTAGGCCGTGAATTCCGGCGCCTTCAGCTTCTGCGGGGTGATGCCCAGTTCTTCGAAACGTTTGACGATGGCGGGGTCGGCCAGCACGGTGTCCAGCGCGGCGCTCAGCTTGTCCACCACCGCCGCCGGCAGGCCGGCCGGTGCCGACACGCCGAAGTAGTTTTCGGCCACCAGCTGCGGCAGGCCCAGTTCCACCACCGTGGGCACGTTGGGGGCCAGCGGAGAGCGCGCGCGCGAGGTGACGGCCAAGCCCTTGATCTGCCCGGCCTTCATCATCGGCGCGAAGGCGGTGATGACGTCGATGCCCAGCGGGATGGTGCCGGCGATCAGGTCGGTGGCCATGGGCGCACCGCCGCGGTAGGGCACGTGCACCATGTCGAACTTCATCGCGTCCTTGGTCATTTCACCCACGATGTGGCCGATGCTGCCCGGCCCGCCGCTGCCGAAGCTGCCGCCGGCCAGGGCCTTGGGCAGGTCTTTCAGCGTGGCCGGGCCGGTCTTGGGGTTGGCCATGATGACCACGGGCGCGATGCCCAGCATGGCCACGTGGGTGAACTGCTTCACCGGGTCGTAAGGCATCTTGGGCACGGTGAAGGGGCCGATGGACAGCGGTGTGCTGTTGCTCAGCATCAGCGTGTAGCCGTCGGCCGGCGCGCGCACCACTTCGGCGCCGCCCAGGGTGCCGCCTGCACCGGGTTTGTTGTCCACCACCACGGGCTGGCCCAGGGCCTTGGCCAAGGGCTCTGCAATGGTGCGCGCCACGATGTCGCTGGCACCGCCGGCGGCAAAGGTGACGACCAGGCGCAGCGGCTTTTCAGGCCATGCGGCCTGCGCGTCGGCGGCGCCCAGGGCCAGCAGGGCCGCGGCCAGCAAGGCGGTGGCGAAGAGGGGGCGGCGTGTGGACATGGTGGGCTCCGGCTGCAATGGTTTGCGGTGTGAACGCAAGCCATGTGCCGGCCGGCCGAAGTCAGGACCCCCGGTAGGTGCTGTAACTCCAGGGGCTGCACAGCAAGGGCACGTGGTAGTGCCCTTCAGCGCTGGCGATGCCGAAGTCCAAGGGCACCACGTCCACGAAGGGGGGCTCGGGCAGTTCGGTGCCGCGGGCGCGGAAGTAGTCGGCCACGGCGAACAGCAGGCGGTAGCGGCCGGCGGCCATCTCGCTGGCGTTCAGCAGGGGGCCGTCGGCGCGGCCGTCGTGGTTCAGCACCAGCGACTTCAGCGTGACCACGCCGCTGTCGGTGAAGCGCTGCAACGTGACGGCCATGCCGGCCGCGGGGCAGCCGTTGGCGGTGTCCAGGACGTGGGTGCTCAGGTGGCCCATGGGCTTGCCTCTGCGGTGGGTTGGGTGGCAGACCGGTTGGAAAAGCGTTGGTCTGTGCTCAGAAAGTGTATACACTTTTGTGGACAAAACCAGCTGGCCCACCCCGCCGCCGCCCTGCATGCCCCGCGCCGCCGCCCCCTTGAAGGCCATCGCCCCCGCGGCGAAAGCGCAGGGCCGTGCCGTTTTGAAAGCGCCGGCGGTGCCACCCACGCAGCGCATCGTCGACGCCGTGACCACGGCCATCGTCGAGCGCCGCCTGATGCCCGGCACCAAGCTGGTGGAGCAGCAGATCGCCGACCTGTTCCAGGTCAGCCGCACCCTGGTGCGCCAGGCGCTGAACCAGCTCAGCCGCGACCGGCTGGTCACGCTGGAACCCGCCCGCGGCGCTTTTGTGGCCACGCCCAGCCTGGAAGAAGCGCGCCAAGTTTTTGCGGCCCGCCAGCTCATCGAAGCCGGCCTGGTGCGCGAGCTGTGTGCCGTCATCACCGATGCCCAGGTTGAACAACTGCGCGCCCACCTGGCCCAGGAAAACCAGGCCGTGGCCCGCACCGACGTGACCGGCCGCACCCGGCTGCTGGCCGACTTCCACGTGCTGCTGGCCCAGCTGCTGGGCAACCAGGTGCTGGCCGAACTGCTGGCCGACCTGCTGAGCCGCTGCTCGCTGATCGCGCTGATGTACCAAAGCGCGCACAGCGCCGAACACTCCGCCGCCGAACACGTGGCCATCGTCGACGCCCTGGCCCGCCGCGATGCGCGCGCCGCGGTGAAGCTGATGAACAGCCACTTGGGCAACGTGGAACGCAACCTGCAAACGAACCCGCGCGTGGCTGATTTGGCCGCCGCGCTTCAACCTTGATGAACCTGGACGCAGCGCCCATGACCACCTACCCCCGCGACCTGCTGGGCCACGGCCGCCACCCGCCCCATGCCCAGTGGCCGAACCAGGCCCGTGTGGCCGTGCAGTTCGTGCTGAACTTTGAGGAAGGTGGCGAAAACTCGGTGCTGCACGGCGATGCCGGCAGCGAGCAGTTCCTCAGCGAGATGGCCAACCCGCCGGCTTTTCCGGCGCGCCACCTCAGCATGGAAGGCATCTACGAATACGGCAGCCGCGTGGGCGTGTGGCGCATCCTGCGCGAGTTCGAACGCCGGGGCCTGCCGCTCACCGTGTTCGGCGTGGGCATGGCCTTGCAACGCTGCCCCGAGGTGACGGCGGCGTTTGTGGAGCTGGGCCACGAGATCGCCTGCCACGGCTGGCGCTGGATCCACTACCAGAACATCGACGAAAACACCGAGCGCGAACACATGGCGCTGGGCATGCAGGCCATACAGCAGCTGACCGGCCAACGTGGGGGCGGTGAAGGCCATGTGCATGGCCTGGGCTGGTACACCGGCCGCGACAGCCCCAACACGCGCCGCCTGGTGGCCGACTTCGGCGGCTTCGAATACGACAGCGACTACTACGGCGACGACCTGCCGTTCTGGCTGCAGGTTAAGAAGAGCAACGGCGATCTGGCCCCCCACCTGGTGGTGCCCTACACGCTGGACTGCAACGACATGCGCTTCGCCCTGCCCCAGGGCTACAGCCACGGGGACCCCTTCTTCCAGTACCTGAAGGACGCCTTCGATGTGCACTACGCCGAAGGTGAAGAACGGCCTTCGATGATGAGCATCGGCATGCACTGCCGTCTGCTGGGCCGCCCGGGCCGCATGAAAGCGCTGCAGCAGTTCCTGGACCACGTGCAGCGCCACGACCGCGTGTGGGTGACGCGCCGCGTGGACATCGCACGCCACTGGAAGGCCACGCACCCCTTCAACGCGGACACGGCCTTCGTCTGGGCTTGAACGCCAACCACCGAGCGCCCACGCCATGCTGACCCTGGACCACCTCAACGCCGCCAGCGCCAGCGACTTTGTTGCGCTGCTGGACGGCACCTACGAACACTCGCCCTGGGTGGCCGAAGCCGCCTACGCGCTGAAGCCCGCGGGTGGTTTTGCCACCCTGGCGGCACTGAAACACGCGCTGGTGCAAGGGCTGGCCGCGGCGGGCCGTGACGCCCAGCTGGGCTTGATCCGCGCCCACCCCGAGCTGGCCGGCAAGGCGATGGTGAGCCGCACGCTCACGGCCGAGAGCAGCAACGAACAAGGCAAAGCCGGCCTGACCGACTGCACGCCCGAAGAGTTCGCGCTGATCCAGCGCCTGAACGCCGACTACAACGCCAAGTTCGGCTGGCCCTTCATCCTGGCCGTGCGCGGGCCGCGGGGGCTGGGGCTGTCGCGCCACGAGATCATCGCCACCTTCCAGCGGCGCCTGGCCGGCCACCCCGACTTCGAGTTCGCGGAGTGTTTGCGCAACATCCACCGCATCGCCGAGATCCGCCTGAACGACAAGTTCGGCGTGAACCCCACACGCGGGCAGCGGGTGTGGGACTGGGCCGAAGAACTGGCCGCGCACAGCGACCCCGGCTTCAAGGAGGCCGGCCAGCTGACCGTGACCTACCTGACCGAAGCCCACCAGACCGTGGCGCGCCGCCTGCAATGGTGGATGAAAGACGCGGGCTTCGACGAGGCGCACATCGACGCCGTGGGCAACGTGGTGGGCGTGTACCACGGCGCCACACCCGACGCGCCGCGCTTGCTGACAGGCAGCCACTACGACACGGTGCGCAACGGCGGCAAGTACGACGGCCGCCTGGGCATCTTCGTGCCCATGGCCGTGGTGCAAGGCCTGCACGCGCAGGGCCGCCGCCTGCCGTTCGGCATCGAGGTGGTGGGTTTTTCTGAAGAAGAAGGCCAGCGCTACAAGGCCACCTTCCTGGCCAGCGGCGCGCTCACCGGCCAGTTCGACCCGGCCTGGCTGCAGCAGGCGGATGCCGACGGTGTGACCATGGTGCAGGCCATGCAAGCCGCGGGCTTGCCCGGCACGCTGGCCAGCATCCAGGCCCTGAAACGCGACCCGGCCCAGTACCTGGGTTTTGTGGAAGTGCACATCGAACAAGGCCCGGTGCTGAACGAGTTGGACCTGCCGCTGGGCGTGGTCACCAGCATCAACGGCAGCGTGCGGTTCCTGGGTGAAGTCACCGGCCAGGCCAGCCACGCCGGCACCACGCCCATGGACCGCCGGCGCGACGCCGCGGCCGCGGTGGCCGAGCTGATCCTCTACGTGGAAGAACGCGCGGCGGCCGTGCCCGACTGCGTGGGCACCGTGGGCCTGCTGGAGGTGCCCGCCGGCAGCATCAACGTGGTGCCCGGCCGCTGCCGTTTCAGCCTGGACCTGCGCGCCACCACCGACGCCGCGCGCGACGCGTTGGCCGCCGACGTGCTGGCGCGGGCCGAGGCCATCGTGCAGCGGCGGGGTTTGTCGCTGAAGCTGGAACGCACGATGACCGCCGCCGCCGCGCCCAGCGCGCCGGCCTGGCAGGCGCGCTGGGAAGCCGCCGTGGCCGCCACCGGCCTGCCGGTGTTCCGCCTGGCCAGCGGCGCCGGTCACGACGCGATGAAGCTGCACGAGCTGATGCCGCAGGCCATGCTGTTCCAGCGCGGTGGCAACTCGGGCATCAGCCACAACCCGCTGGAAACCATCACCGCCGACGACACCGAGCTGTGTGTCGCGGCTTTTGAACACCTGGTCGAGGCCCTGGCCCGAGAACAGACCCCCGCATGAACACCCAGAACTTCGAAGCCCTGGACACCTGGGTGGACGCCCACTTCGACGAAGAAGTGGCCTTTCTGCAAGCCCTGGTGCAGGTGCCCACCGACACGCCGCCTGGCAACAATGCGCCACACGCCGAACGCACGGCAGAACTGCTGGCCGGCTTCGGCCTAACGGCTGAAAAGCACGCCGTCCCGGAGGCCGACGTGAAAGCCTACGGCCTGCAAAGCATCACCAACCTCATCGTGCGCCAGCGTTTCGGCGACGGCGGCCCGGTGGTGGCGCTGAACGCCCACGGCGACGTGGTGCCGCCCGGCGAAGGCTGGACCCACGGCCCCTACAGCGGCACGGTGGTGGACGGCAAGCTGTACGGCCGCGCCAGTGCCGTCAGCAAGAGCGACTTCGCCAGCTTCACCTTCGCCTTGCGTGCCTTGCAGGCGCTGCAGGCCCAAGGCGTGGCGCTGAAGGGCGGGGTGGAACTGCACTTCACCTACGACGAAGAATTTGGCGGTGAACTGGGGCCGGGTTGGCTGCTGTCGCAAGGTTTGACCAAGCCCGACCTGCTGATCGCCGCCGGCTTCAGCTACCAGGTGGTGACGGCCCACAACGGCTGCCTGCAGATGGAGGTCACGCTGCACGGCCTGGCCTCGCACGCCGCCTACCCGCACACCGGCGTGGACGCGCTGCAGGCGGCCACGAAGTTGCTGACCGCGCTGTACGCCTACAACGGCGTGCTGAAGACGCGGCTGTCCCAGGTGGAAGGCATCACCCACCCCTACCTGAACGTGGGCCGCATCGAAGGTGGCAGCAACACCAACGTGGTGCCCGGCAAGGTGGTGCTGAAGCTGGACCGCCGCATGATCCCCGAAGAAGACGTGCACGCGGTGGAAGCCGAGGTGCGGGCCTTGATCGAGGCCGAAGTCGCCAAGTGCCCCGGTATCCGCCTGGAGATCAAACGCCTGCTGCTGGCCCATTCGCTGCAGCCACAAACCACCAACGGCCCGCTGGTCGCCGCGCTGCAAAAACACGGGCAAGCCGTGTTCGGCGAACCCATCCCCACCAGCGGCACGCCGCTGTACACCGACGTGCGCCTGTACGGCGCCGCCGGTGTGCCGGCCGTGATCTACGGCGCCGGGCCGCGCACGGTGCTGGAAAGCAACGCCAAACGCGCCGACGAACACCTGGTGCTGTCCGACCTGAAAGGCGCCACCCAGGTGATTGCGCGCACCTTGTTGGAGCTGCTCCAAGCCTGAAAGCGGCGTACCGCACCAAGCCTTGGCGGTTGGCGCCAAGCTGGTGCAAACCACGCCCAGGCCACGCGCACGGAACTTGCAAAATCGATTCAACCCCCGGTTCAACCCGCCAACCCTGCCGACTTTCGGAGCTGCACGATGAACTTCCCGCTGAACCTGCGCCTGGCGCGCCGTACCTTGCTGGCCGCCGCCCTGGCCACCCCACTGCTGGCCTCGGCCCAGGCCGCCACGCCCATCAAGTTCCAGCTGGACTGGCGCTTTGAAGGCCCGGCTGCGCTGTTCCTGGCCTCCGCGGCCAAGGGTTACTACAAGGACGCCAAGCTGGACGTGACCATCGACGCCGGCAACGGTTCGGGCGGCACCGTCACGCGCGTGGCCAGCGGCAGCTACGACATGGGGTTTGCCGACCTGGCCGCGCTGATGGAGTTCCACGCCAACAACCCCGACGCGCCGAACAAGCCGGTGGCGGTGATGATGGTCTACAACAACACGCCCGCCGCGGTGCTGGCGCTGAAGAAGAGCGGCATCACCAAGCCTTCAGACCTGGCCGGCAAGAAGCTGGGCGCCCCGGTGTTCGATGCCGGCCGCCGCGGTTTCCCCATCTTCGCCAAGGCCAACGGCCTGGGCAACGTGCAGTGGGTGACCATGGACCCGCCGCTGCGTGAAACCATGCTGGTGCGCGGCGACGTGGACGCCATCACCGGCTTCAGCTTCACCTCGCTGCTGAACCTGGAAGCCCGCGGCGCCAAGGCGGAAGACGTGGTGGTGCTGCCTTACGCCAGCCACGGTGTGAAGCTGTACGGCAACGTGGTGATCGCCAGCCCCAAGCTGCTGAAGGAGAACCCCGCCGCGGTGAAGGCCTTCCTGTCGGCCTTCGCCAAGGGCGCCAAGGAAGTGATGGCCAACCCCGACCAGGCCATCGACTACGTGAAGGCCCGCGACGGCATCATCAACGTGGACCTCGAAAAGCGCCGCCTGCGCATGGCCATCGAATCGGTGGTGGCCAGCCCCGACGCAAGTGCCGAAGGCTTCGGCCAGGCCGTGCCGGGCCGCCTGGCGCTGATGGCCTCGCAGGTCTCTGACGCTTTCGGCACCAAGACCCGCGTGGACGCCTCCGCTGTGTGGAGCGACGCCTACCTGCCGCCCAAGGCCGAGCTGAACATCCTGCCGCCGGTGGGCAAGACCGCCCCGGCCAAGAAGTGAGGCCCGGCCGGCGTGAACGTTCAGGGGGCCGGCCGTGTGTTCACTTGAACCGGTAGGCCCACTCGAACATCACGCCGGCGTCGCCCAGCAGGTGGAAGGCCAGGGAATGCTCGCGGGTGAACTGCCAGCCGCCGGTCAGCAGGGCGCCGGGGCTGAAGCCGTTGTTGTTCAACGGCACCTTGTCTTCGTAGGCGCCCTTGTAGCCGTACAGCATGCCCACCGACCACTGCGCGTACAGCTGGGGTCGGCCAAACAGACCCTGGTAACGCTGGCCGTAGTAAACGTAGGCGCTGTCCTGGCCGAACGAGTTGCTGAAGTAGGAGGCCCCCACCACGCTGGCGTCGCTGGCTTGGCGCTCCACGCCCACGGCCCACACGCGCTGGTGTTCGGCGCTGGGGCGCCAGTGGAAGGCGTAGGGCGATACCAGCAGGCGCCACTTGGGGGCGTCGGTGTCGGTTTCGGCCGCCGGCGCCGGGCTCGCGGCCTGAGCCGGGGTCGGCGCTTGAGCCTGGGCAAAAGCCGGCAGGGTCAGCACCTGAGCCACGGCAAAAAGAAGGGCCCTCGCGGGCCCGTGCTGGGAGGCGGCCGTTCGAGGGCCGCAGACAGATCGGTTCATAGCGGCATTTTCACCGTTCCCTTGCCGCCGCTTCAACGCCCCGTCTGCGGGTTTGCACGGAAAGTGCGAACCGGTGCACGGCCCCACACCCCCGCCTGAAACGGCTTCCCCATGCAACCCTTCGTCGATTTCAAGAACGTCTGGCTGGCCTACAACGAACAGCTGGAAGCCGCCGGGCAGTACGCGGTGGAAGACATCTCGCTGCAGGTGAACGAGGGCGAGTTCATCGCCATCGTGGGCCCCAGCGGTTGTGGCAAGAGCACCTTCATGAAGCTGACCACAGGGCTGAAGATGCCCAGCAAAGGCAGCATCCACATCGGTGGCCAGCCGGTGACCGGGCCGTTGAAGATCAGCGGCATGGCCTTCCAGGCGCCCAGCCTGCTGCCCTGGCGCACCACGGTGGACAACGTGCTCCTGCCGCTGGAGATCGTCGAGCCCTACCGCAGCAGCTTCAAAGCCAAGCGCAAACAGTACGAGGCCAAGGCGCGTGAACTGCTGCAGAGCGTGGGCCTGGGCGGTTACGAAGACAAATTCCCCTGGCAGCTGAGCGGCGGCATGCAGCAACGCGCCAGCATCTGCCGCGCCTTGGTGCACGAGCCCAAGATGCTGCTGCTGGACGAGCCCTTTGGCGCGCTGGACGCTTTCACGCGCGAAGAGCTGTGGTGCACGCTGCGCGACCTGCAGGCGGCGCAGAAGTTCAACGTCATCCTGGTCACGCACGACCTGCGCGAAAGTGTGTTCCTGGCCGACACCGTGTACGTGATGAGCCGCAGCCCGGGCCGCTTTGTCGTGAAGCGCCACATCGACCTGCCGCGCCCGCGCGACCTGGAAGTGACCTACACGCCGCAGTTCACCGACATCGTGCACGAGCTGCGTGGCCACATCGGTGCCATGCGCAAAACCGGCGTCGCCGTGCCCCAGTGAAGCTTGCAGGACACCCCACCATGAAGATCAAAACCAAAACCCTGGAACGCTGGTCACCCTGGGCCCTGCTGCTGGCCGTGCTGTTGCTGTGGCAGGCCGTGGTGGCCGGCTTCAACGTGCCGGAGTTCGTGTTCCCCTCGCCCTGGCAGATCGGTCTGCAGTTCGGTGAGTTTGGCGGCCCGCTGCTGGAGGCCGCGTGGAAGACCTTCTGGGTGACGATGCTGGGCTTTGCGCTGAGCATCGTGGTGGGCGTGCTGCTGGGCTTTCTGATCGGCAGCAGCAGCATGGCCTACACCGCGCTGTACCCGCTGATGGTGGCCTTCAACGCCGTGCCCAAGGCCGCGGTCGTGCCCATCTTGGTGGTGTGGTTCGGCATCGGCCTGGGCCCCGGCATCCTGACGGCTTTCCTGATCAGTTTCTTCCCCATCACCGTCAACATCGCCACCGGCCTGGCCACGTTGGAACCCGAGTTGGAAGACGTGCTGCGTGTGCTGGGCGCCAAACGTTGGGACGTGCTGGTGAAAGTGGGCCTGCCGCGCTCCATGCCCTACTTCTACGGCAGCCTGAAGGTGGCCATCACGCTGGCTTTTGTGGGCACGGTGCTGGCCGAGATGACGGCCGGCGACAGCGGCATCGGCTACCTGATGCAAACCGCCGGCAGTCAGCAGCGCATGCCCCTGGCCTTCGCAGGGCTGGTGACCATCGGCGCCATGGCCATGGCCATGTACGAGTTCTTCTCGTGGATTGAAAAGCGCACCACCGGCTGGGCCCACCGCGGCTCGCAAGGTGGGCACTGAGGGTGGCCTGGGCGCTGGGGTCAGCTGTGCACGCTGGCCCGGCAGCATCACACCTTCAACGTTAGTGTTTCAGGCCCTGACATGACCGAAACCCAGATGTTGCAGCACCTGCGCACGGCCAACGCGCTGGCCGCGCAGGCCGTGGCCCAAGGCCACCACCCGTTTGCCGCGCTGCTGGTGGCGCCCGACTTCGAGACCGTGCTGCTGCAACAAGGCAACGTGGACACCGTGAACCACGCCGAAGCCGTGCTGGCCCGCGAAGCCGCCCAGCGCTTCGACGCCGAAACGCTGTGGGGCTGCACGCTGGTGACCACCGTGGAGCCCTGCGCCATGTGCGCCGGCACCCAGTACTGGGCCCACATCGGCCGCCTGGTGTATGGCCTCAGCGAGCACCGTCTGCTCGAACTGACCGGCAACCACGCCGAGAACCCCACGCTGAACCTGCCCTGCCGCACGGTGTTCAACGCCGGGCAGAAGGCGGTGCAGGTGTGGGGGCCGTTCTCGGCAGTGGAAGAAGAGATCGCGGCCTTGCACCGGGGGTTTTGGGCGGCGGGCTGAAGGCCGCTGCCGGTGTCGCTTCAACCTTCGCCCAGCGCGGCCATGGCCTTGTGCCACGCCAGCCCTCTTCGCCCATCCCAGCCCAGGCCCTGGTCACAATGACCCCCATGCTCCCGGTCCACACCCCCCCCGCCACCGGCTGGCGCGGCCACCTGCGTTTGCACTACAGCGCCCGCCAGCAAGGCGACACGCGCCACACCCTGGCCCATGACTTGCACGAGGGCCCGCTGCGCGTGCTGCAGCGGCTGTACCCCGAAGGCCCGGGCATCTGTCACCACGTGCTGGTGCACCCGCCGGGCGGTGTGGTGGGCGGTGATGAACTGCTGATAGACGCGCGGCTGGACGCCGGCACGCACGCCCTGGTCACCACCCCCGGCGCCACCCGCTTCTACCGCAGCGAAGGCGCTTTGGGCCAGCAGCAGGCGCGGCTGCAGTTGGCCGAAGGCGCGCGGCTGGAGTGGCTGCCGCTGGAGAACATCGCCTACAGCGGTTGTTTGGCCGAAAACCGCGTGGAACTGGACCTGGCAACCGGTGCCCAGGCCCTGGGCTGGGACACGGTGGCCCTGGGCCTGCCGGCCGCCGGCCAAGCCTTCGAACGTGGCCAGTTCGTCCAACAGCTGCACTGGCCGGGCCGCTGGTTGGAGCGCGGCGTGCTGGCCGCCGAAGACCGGTTGTTGCTGGACAGCCCGCTGGGCCTGGCCGGCCACCGTGTGTTGGCCACGCTGTGGTTCGCCAGTGGCACGGCCATGCAGACCGCGCAGCGCGAGGCTTTGCTGGAAGCCGCACGGGCGGCCATTGAGCAGAGTGCCTTGCCCACCACGGCAGGTGCCACGGCGCCCAACGACCACGTGGTGGTGCTGCGCTTGGTGGCCGCGCGTGTGGAGCCGGCCTTTGGCCTGCTGACCGCGGTGCGCGCCGCCTGGCGGCAATTGGCCTGGGGCTTGCCGGCCAACCCACCGCGTTTGTGGCGTTGCTGAGGCGCGCGCCAGGCTGAACGTCAGCGCTTGGCGCGGTCCGGCACCGGTCGCCGAACGGCCTGTGCCGCGGGGCTGGGGCGTGCCGTGCTGGGCCGGCGCTGGCCTGGCGTTCAGCCCAACGCCGTGACGCCGCCCCAAGCGGCCACCATGGCCTGCGCCCGCGCCTGCAAGCTGGGCAGGGCGACACCCGGTGCGTAGAGCGACGACCCGATGCCCGCGCCCGTGGCACCGGCCGCGCGGTAGGCCGCCAGGTTGTGTTCACCCACACCACCCACCGGGAACAGCGGGGTGTCGGCCGGGAAGACGGCGCGCCAGGCTTTCACCACGGCCGGTGGCAGGGTTTCGGCGGGGAAGAGTTTCAGCGCGTGCGCGCCTTCGGACAGCGCTGCGAACCCTTCGCTGGGCGTGGCCACGCCGGGCATGGCCAGCAGGCCTTGTTGCACGGCGCAGCGCACCACGGCCGGGTTGAAGTTGGGCGCCAGCACCAGGGTGGCGCCGGTGGCGGCCACGTCCAGCACTTGGGCTTCGCTCAACACGGTGCCGGCGCCGATGCGCAGCGGCTGCGTTTGCTCGCGCGCCCAGCCCGCCAGCCGGCGCAGGCTGTCCAGCGGCTGGGGCGAGTTCAGCGGCACCTCGATGGTGCGCACACCCCCGGCCACCAAGGCCTGGGCCACGTCCAGCACCTCGTGCGGCTGCACACCCCGCAGGATGGCGACGACGCCTTGCAGCTGCGCGGTGGAACTGGTTTCTGTAGGCATGAGTTTTAGGCGTTAGCGTGTCGCAGGACCGGCGTGCTGGCGCGTGCCGTGAGGTGTCGGGTTGGGCGTTAGATCGCCAGGCCAGCCGCCTGGGCCAGCGCCCATTGGCCTGCGGTGGTGGCCTGTGCCGGTGCGGCCTGGCTGGCCACACCGGCCAGCGCCAGGGCCTGGGCATAACGGGCACACAGCGCGTCGTCGCCCAACAGCGTGACGCTGGTCGGGCGCTGCCCGGCCAGCGCGGCCTGCAGTTCAGCGCCGATCAACAGGCCCGAGAGCAGGTCGGCCAGCGCCGTGGCCGGCCACTGGTGGAACAGGCCGGCGGTGCGCACGCTGAACAGCAGGTGCAGCAGCGCTGCGCCCTGGGCCAGGCCTTGTTGCACGCCGGCTTGGAACGCGGCCTGTGCGCTGCTGTCGTCGGCCGGCGCGTTGGCGGGCGCTTCCGCCATCAGGCGGCCCAGCAGGCTGTGCTGGCGCAGCAGGGCGTACAGCTCGCCGGTCATGTGCGTCTGAAACGCCTGCACCTGGCCGGCTGGGCCCATCCACACCCATTTGCTGTGCGTGCCGGGCAGCACGCAGACGCCGCCCGCGGGCATGCCGGCGCCCCAGAGCTGGGTTTCTTCGCCGCGCATCACGTCCCAACGGCCCTGCGCTTCGGTTTGCAGGCCGGGCACGATGTGCAGCACGCGGCCGGCCTGGGCGCTGTGTTGCAGTGGCACGGCGGTCAGCGCCGCCGCGGCCTGGGCCAGTGTGGCCGGGCAGGGCAGGTAGGGCGCTTCCACCCAGCCCTGGCGGCTGCCCACCATGCCGCTGGCCAGCAGGGCGGCGTTGGGGTGTTGCGCCAGCCAGTCGCCCACCACCTGGCCCAGCGCGGCTTCAAAACCGCCCGGGGGCACCTGCAGCACGCCCAGCGCGGCGGCGCGTTCTTCCAGCACCTGGCCAGCGGGGCCCAGGCGCCGGGCGCGCAGGTTGGAGCTGCCCCAGTCCAGGGCGATCAAGGCGGTGGTGGGGCTGGCCGCTGCAGCGGCTTCGGCGGGGGTGGGCATGGCCGCGCAGTGTAGGCGCGGGTGGGGCGCTGATCGGCCGCAGTGCGCGCCTTCGCCACGCAGGCTTTGGCGGCAGAAATGCCGGTGGGTGCAGCGCGCTGGCGCTGCGCTGGTCAGCCGGCCAGGCCCAGCAGGTCGCGGCCCAGGGCTTCGGCCACTTCGATGCCGTCCACGCCCGCGCTCATGATGCCGCCGGCATAACCCGCGCCTTCACCGGCCGGGTACAGGCCGCGCACGTTCAGGCTTTGGTAGTCGCGGCCGCGCGGCATGCGCAGTGGTGAGCTGGTGCGTGTTTCCACGCCGGTCAGCACGGCGTCGGCCATGGCAAAGCCTTTGATCTGGCGGTCGAAGGCCGGCAGGGCTTCGCGGATGGCGGCCAGCACCGGCGGCGGCAGGCTGGGCTGCTGCGGATCGGCCAGGTCGGTCAGGTGCACGCCGGGTTTGTAGCTGGGCTCGACAGTGCCGAACTCGCGGCGAATGGCCTTGCCGTGGCGGCCGGCGATGAAGTCGCCCACCAGCTGGCCCGGTGCGTGGTAGTTCTGCCCGCCCAGCTGGTAGGCGCGGCTTTCCCAGAAACGCTGGAAGGCCATGCCGTCCAGCGGCGAAACGGTGCCGCTTTCCAGCCCGTCTTGCCGGTAGTCCTGCGGGTTGATGCCCACCACGATGCCGGCGTTGGCGTTGCGTTCGTTGCGGCTGTACTGGCTCATGCCGTTGGTCACCACACGCTCGGGCTCGCTGGTGGCGGCCACCACGGTGCCACCGGGGCACATGCAGAAGCTGTAGACCGAACGGCCGTTGCTGGCGTGGTGCACCAGCTTGTAGTCGGCCGCGCCCAGGATGGGGTGGCCGGCGTTGGGGCCGAAACGTGCGCGGTCGATCACGCCCTGCGGGTGTTCGATGCGGAAGCCCACGCTGAAAGGTTTGGCCTCCATCTGCACGCCGCGGCCGTGCAGCATGGTGAAGGTGTCGCGCGCGCTGTGGCCCAGGGCCAGCACCACGTGGTCGCTTTCCAGCTGTTCGCCGCTGTCCAGCACCAGGCCACGGATCTGCCGCTGGCCGTTGGCGCCATCTTCGATCAGCACGTCGGTCACGCGCTGCTGGAAGCGGATCTCGCCGCCCAGCGCCACGATGTCGGCGCGCATTTTCTCGATCATGCTGACCAGGCGGAAGGTGCCGATGTGGGGCTTGGCCACATAGAGGATTTCTTCAGGCGCACCGGCCTTCACGAATTCCGTCAGCACCTTGCGCGTCAGGTGGCGCGGGTCGCTGATCTGGCTCCACAGCTTGCCATCGCTGAAGGTGCCGGCACCGCCTTCGCCGAACTGCACGTTCGATTCGGGGTTCAGCACGCTCTTGCGCCACAGGCCCCAGGTGTCCTTGGTGCGCTGGCGCACTTCTTTGCCACGTTCCAGCACGATGGGCGCCAGGCCCATCTGCGCCAGCACCAGGGCCGCGAACAAACCGCAGGGGCCGAAGCCCACCACCACCGGGCGGTGGCGTGGCGTGCCGGTGGGCGTGCTGGCCGTGTAGAAGCCGGCCGGCGCCTGGCCGACGAACTTGTAGGCCGTGTCGGGGCTGGGGCGCAGGTGCGGGTCGGCCGCGAACTGCTGCAGCAGGCGGGCTTCCAGCTCCGGGCTGACCAGCGTGCAGTCCAGCGTGTAGATCAACACGATGGCGGTCTTCTTGCGCGCGTCGTAGCTGCGCTTGAAGACCGTGAAGTCGAGCAATTCACCGTCGCCAATGCCCAGACGCGACAAAACCGCCGGGCGCAGGGCTTCCGGCGCGTGCGTGAGCGGCAGGCGCAGTTCGGTGATTCTCAACATGGTGTGCTGCGGGTGGCGGCACGGCGACGGGCCGTGCCGGGCAACCGGTGCCCGCCACAGGTGGCGGGCCTGTGGGGCTTCAGCGGGCCATCAAACCAGGGTTGATGGCGCGGGCGCTGCAGCCCACGCGGGTTCAACCACCCTTGTGCGGGCGCTTGCCCGGGTTCTTCTTGCTGCGGGTGTGCGAGCCACGTTCCAGGCTGATCTTCTGGCCACGGCCGGTGGTGAAGACCACGCCGATGGGGGCGGGCGGCTGGGGCGTGAACTTGCGGTCGGCTTCGGTGCGGATCTTGCGGGCCATGTGCGTAAAGCCTTGCGGCTTGGTCAGGTGGAAGGGGTCAAACGAACCCGCAATTAGGCCACAACCCGGGCGGCCCTGGCCACCCGGGGGTGCAGGGCGGCGGTTTTTTGCGGCGGGTCAGATGGACATGCGTTGGCGCACGCCGTCGGCCTGCATGTCGGCGCCACGGCCACGCGCGACGATTTCGCCGCGTTCCATCACCAGGTACTGGTCGGCCAGTTCTTCGGCGAAGTCGTAATACTGTTCCACCAGCACGATGGCCATGGGCTGGCCGTCCATGCCGTGGTCGGCCAGGCCACGCAGCACACGCCCGATGGCCTGGATGACGTTGGGTTGGATGCCTTCGGTGGGTTCGTCCAACATCAGCAGCTTGGGGCCGGCGGCCAGGGCGCGGGCGATGGCCAACTGCTGTTGTTGACCGCCTGAGAGGTCGCCACCCCGGCGGTGCAACATCTGCTTCAACACCGGGAACAGTTCGAACAACTGCGGCGGGATGGCTGTGCCACCGGGCCTGGTCGCCAAGCCCATGCGCAGGTTTTCTTCCACCGTCAGGCGGCCGAAGATTTCACGGCCTTGCGGCACGTAGCCCACGCCTTTTTTGACACGTTCGTAGCTGGGCAGGGTGGTGATGGCCTGTTCACCCAACTGGATGCTGCCGGTCTTCACGGGCACCACGCCCATCAGGCTTTTCAACAGCGTGGTCTTGCCGACGCCGTTGCGGCCCAGCACGACGGTGATTTCACCGGGCTTGGCTTCAAACGACAGGCCACGCAGGATGTGGCTGCCACCGTAATACTGGTTGAGGCCTTCGACTTTCAGCATGTCGGGCTTTCTTCGTGGTTTCGCTGGGCTGGGTGTTTGTTCGCGCTGGCGGCGGCTGCCGGGTACCCCGTGCAGGGCATGTCCCCCGCCTTGGGCTGCGCCCAAGGCTCCTCCTTTACTGCCCTGCACGGGGCACCCGACACCCGCCGCCGGCCGTGTGGCGCACGCAACTCGCCGACCGCCACACGGCCGGGCCAGGGTACCGGGGTGCCTGTTTGGGCCAGTAAAGGGGGAGGCCCGAAGGGCCGGAGGACATGGCCTAAACAGGCACCCCGGTGGCCTGGACCAGCGAGCGCCTCAGTTGCCATGCCCAAGGTTCCACGCGGCACCATGAAGCCCTCACCGCCCAAGGTAAACCTCCACCACCTTCTCGTTGGCCTGCACTTCAGACAGCTTGCCTTCGGCCAGCACGCTGCCTTCGTGCAGCACCGTCACCGTCTTGCGGCCTTCGGTCAGTTGGTCCACGAATTTCATGTCGTGTTCCACCACCACCAGGGAGTGCTGGCCTTCCAGGCTGAGGAAGAGTTCGGCCGTGCGCTCGGTTTCTTCGTCGGTCATGCCGGCCACGGGCTCGTCCAGCAGCAGCAGCTTGGGCTCTTGCATCAGCAGCATGCCGATCTCCAGCCATTGTTTCTGGCCGTGGCTCAGCAGGCCGGCTGTGCGCTGGGCCTGGTCTTTCAGGTGGATGCGCTGCAGCACCTCGCCCAGCTTGTCCAGCTGCGTGCCGTTCAAGCGGCTGAACAGGCTGGCGCGCACGCGGCGGTCGGCCTTCAGCGCGAGTTCCAGGTTTTCGAACACGCTGAGCTGTTCGTACACCGTGGGCTTCTGGAATTTTCGGCCCACGCCCACCTGGGCGATCTCGGGTTCTTTCAGGCGCAGCAGGTCGATGTTGCTGCCGAAGAAGACCTTGCCACTGTCGGGCCGCGTCTTGCCGGTGATGCAGTCCATCATCGTCGTCTTGCCCGCGCCGTTGGGGCCGATGATGCAGCGCAGCTCGCCCACGTTGATGGCCAGGCTCAGCGCGTTCAGCGCCTTGAAGCCGTCGAAGCTGACCGTCACGCCGTCCAGGTACAGCGCCACGCCGTGGGCGAAGTCGGGCTCGGCGCCCAGCACACGGCCGAAGCTGGCGGCGCGGTCGCCACTGCCCTCGGCCGGGCCGGCTTTTTCAGCGTGTGCGGCACGGCGTTGTGCGCCGTCTTCCATCAGGTCGGGCGTCATGCTTTTTTCTCCTGTTGGGCTTCGCCCTTGTTCCCGCGGAAGCGTTTGAACAGGCCCACCAAACCGTCTGGCAGGAACAGCGTCACCGCGATGAACAGCGCGCCCAGGAAGTACAACCAGTACTCGGGGAAGGCCACGGTGAACCAGCTCTTGGCGCCGTTGACGAAGAAGGCGCCGACGATGGGGCCGATCAGCGTGGCGCGCCCACCCACGGCCGCCCAGATGGCGATCTCGATGCTGGCCGCCGGGCTCATCTCGCCCGGGTTGATGATGCCCACCTGGGGCACGTACAACGCGCCGGCCACGCCGCACATCACGGCGCTCAGCGTCCAGATGCTCAGCTTGTAGGCCACCGGGTCGTAGCCGGTGAACATCACGCGGCTTTCGGCGTCGCGGATCGCCTGCAGCACCCGGCCGTACTTGCTGTGCACGATGGCGCGCGCCATCAGGAAGAAGGCGATCAGCACCAGGCCGCTGGCCACACACAGGCCCACGCGCATGCCTGGCGTGGCAATCGGCAAGCCCCACAGGCGCTTGAAGTCGGTGAAGCCGTTGTTGCCGCCGAAGCCGGTTTCATTGCGGAAGAACAGCAGCATGGCGGCGAAAGTGAGGGCCTGCGTGATGATGCTGAAGTACACACCCTTGATGCGCGAACGGAAGGCGAAGTAGCCGAACACAAAGGCCAGCAGGCCCGGCACCAGCAGCACCAGCAGGGCCTGTGCGAAGAAGCTGTCACTGACTGCCCAGTGCCAGGGGAACTCCTTCCAGTTCAAGAACACCATGAAGTCGGGCATGGGCAAACGGTACTGGCCGTCGGCGCCGATCTGCCGCATCAAATACATGCCCATGGCGTAACCGCCGAGCGCGAAGAACAGGCCGTGGCCCAGGCTCAGGATGCCGGTGTAGCCCCAGATCAAGTCCATGGCCAACGCGCAGATGGCGTAGCACAGGATCTTGCCCAACAAGGTGACGGCGAAGTCGCTGAGGTGGAAGACGCTGCCTTCCGGCACCACCAGGTTCAGCACCGGCACCAACACGGTCACCGTGATGAAGGCAGCCAACAAGGCGGCCCAACTGCGCGGGCCCAGCAGCGGCCGTGGTACCGGCATTGCCGGGGCGGTCGCGTGAAGAGGCGGAGTCATTCTTCGAGGCCTTTCGTCGTGTTCAATCCAAGCGGCCGCCGCGGAACCGGCTTTGCCGGGCCGCTGGCGGCGCCCCCCTGGGGGGGAGCGCCGAAGGCGCTTCGGGGGGGGTCATATTTCTCGGCCCTTCATCGCGAAGATGCCTTGCGGCCGCTTCTGGATGAAGATGACGATGAAGGCCAGCACCATGATCTTGGCCATCACCGCGCCCTGCCAACCTTCCAGCAGTTTGTTCAACAGGCCCAGGCCCAGGCCGGCCACCACGGTGCCGGCCAGCTGGCCCACACCGCCCAGCACCACAACCATGAAGCTGTCGACGATGTAACCCTGGCCCAGGTCGGGGCCCACGTTGCCCACCTGGCTGAGCGCGCAGCCGGCCAGGCCGGCCACACCGGCGCCCAAAGCGAAAGCGTAGGTGTCCACACGCGCCGTGTTCACGCCCACGCAGGCGGCCATGCGGCGGTTCTGCGTGACGCCGCGCACAAACAGGCCCAGGCGGGTTTTGCTGATCAGCGCGGCCATGCCCAGCAGCACCAGCACGGCGAACACCAGGATGGCCAGGCGGTTGTAGGGCAGGGTCAGGTTGGGCAGCACCTGCAGGCCGCCGCTCAGGAAGGCCGGGTTCTCCACGCCCACGTTCTGCGCGCCGAACAGGCTGCGCACGGCCTGCATCAGCACCAGGCTGATGCCCCAGGTGGCCAGCAGGGTTTCCAGCGGCCGGCCGTACAACCAGCGGATCACGCTGCGTTCCATCAGCGCGCCCACGGCGGCGGCGGCGAAGAAGCTGCAGGGCATGGCCACCAGGATGTAGGCGTCGAACCAGCCCGGCGCAAAAGCGCGGAACAGGTTCTGCACGCCGTAGGTGGCGTAGGCGCCGATCATGATGAGTTCACCGTGCGCCATGTTGATGACGCCCATCAGCCCGTAGGTGATGGCCAGGCCCAGGGCGGCCAGCATCAGGATGGAACCCAGGCTGATGCCGGTGAAGGCCACGCCCAGGCGTTCACCCCAGGCCAGGCGGCTGCTCACCGCGTCCAGCGACTGCTGCAGCGCGGCTTTCACGGCCGGGTCGGTTTCGCCGTTCAGGCGCTCCATCAGCAAAGCCTTGGTGGCGGGCTGCGGGCTGTTGGCCAGCAGTTGTGCGGCCACCAGGCGTTGTTGGGGGTCGGCGCTGCCCACCAGGGCCGTGGCTTTCAGCACGCCCAGTTCGGTTTTCAGCGCGGCATCGGTCTCGGCGGCTTCGGCTTTTTCGATGAGGGCCAGCTTGCTGGCGTCCACCGATTCCTTCAGCTCGCCCACGGCCTTGGCGCGCACGGCGCGGTCGGGCGAAAACAGCTGCAGACCGGCGAGCGCCGCTTCCAGTTCGCGGCGCAGGCGGTTGTTGTTCACCACGTCTTCGGCGCCCTCGGGCAGCGGGGTGGCGGCGCCGGTGATGGCGTCGGTGGCCTTGTCGTCGCGCACGATGAAGGCACGGCCAGCGGCCACCTTCACCTCGTCGGCCAACAGGGCTTGCACATAGGCGGCCAGCGCGGGGTCGCCTGCGGCCACGGCCTGGTTCAGCGCGGCGATGCGCTCGTCGCTGTCGCCGGCGGCGATCTTCAGCGCCTGCTCGGCCGTCAGCGCCCGGGCCGACAGGCTGGCGCACAGCAGCGCACAACAAAAGAGGATTCGATGTAGCAGCACGGCGCCCATCCGCAGACGTAGAAAAACAGCAGGGCGGGCAGGCCAGAAGCCGCCCGCCCTGGAGATGCCGGCAGGGCGCAGCCCGTGCCGGCCCCGTCAAGCAGCCGCTGTGGAACCGGCTACGCCGGGCCACCGGGGGCCGCCCTTGCAGGGCGCGCCGGGCCAGAGGCCCGGCTCCTCACCAGGCGTGAAAGATCTGCTGATCTTTCACGTCCGGGTTCGGCCCCAGGGGGGAAGCGGCGCAGCCGCTTCGGGGGTCACTTCTTTTCGGGCTCGTCCTTCTTGCCCTTGTTCTCGGGGATGTAGGGGCTCCAGGGCTTGGCCTGCACCGGGCCCGGCGTCTTCCACACCACGTTGAACTGCCCGTCGGCTTTCACCTCGCCAATGAACACGCTCTTGTGCAGGTGGTGGTTCTTCTCGTCCATCTTGGACGTGATGCCCGACGGTGCCTTGAAGGTCTGGCCGGCCATGGCAGCGATCACCTTGTCGGTGTCGGTGCTCTTGGCCTTCTCCACAGCCTGCTTCCACATGTTGATGCCGATGTAGGTGGCCTCCATCGGGTCGTTGGTCAGCGGCTTGTCCTTGTGGCCGGCGATGCCCTTGGCCTTGGCGTAAGCGCTCCACTTCTTCACGAACTCGGTGTTGGCCGGG
>JBKCUM010000172.1:0-2050 GCA_046318395.1 Rubrivivax sp. | reverse complement strand
CGATGCTGACCGCTACCGAGATCGGCCGGCGCGTGGCCGCCATGATCTACAAGCGGCCCAGCTTGGCGCTGCAGGCGCAGGATCGAGCGATCTACAGCGCCGAAAGCTACCCATGAACGCAGCCAAACGCACCGCCTTGCCCACCGGCGTGTTCCCCAAGGGCCGCTGGTACTACCGCGTGCGCGCCGAAGGCGCAAAGCGCGTATGGGTGAAACTGAGCCTGATCGACGACGGCCTACCGGCCATGTACCAGGCGCTGGCGGCCAAGCTGGCCGAGGGCCTGGCAGACGACCGCATGCCCGCCGTGATCGCAGCGTGGCAGCGCGACGTGATGCCCAGGCACGCGCCGAAGACGCAGATCGACGAGCGGAGCATGTGCCGCCAGCTTTCCGAGAGCTTCAGCGAGTTCCGCGCCGGCCAGGTGCAGGCGCCAGACGTTGCCGAGTACCTGGCCCCGCTGCGGGTCAAGCCGCGCACCCACAACGGCCACCGCTCGATGCTGCGCGAGATCATGCGGTACAGCGTCGAGCGAGGGTTCCGCACCGATAACCCGGTCGACCACATCAAGACCATGAGCACGCCGGCGCGCACGCGGTACATCACCGACAGCGAGCTGCGCCGCATCAAAGTGGCCGGCATCCGCAGCGAGGCCGGCGGCTTTGCCCGCTCCGGGCACATGCTGGCGGCCCTGATCGACCTGGCCTACCTGACCGGCCAGCGCATCGGCGACCTGCTGGAGCTGCGCTGGCAGCGCGACCCCGACGACATCGACGCGCCGCATGTGACGCCTGAGGGCCTGCGGTTCCGGCCCAGCAAGACCCGCAAGAAGACCGGCGCGGGCGTGGTGATCGAGTGGACGCCGAAGCTGCGCGACACCGTGGACCGCATCAAGCGGCTGCAGGCCGAGCGCCTGCTGAAGCGAAAGGCCAGCCAGCGGGTGGTCAGCGGCTACCTGATCACTGGCCAGGACGGCACCCCGCTGACGTACGACGGCGCGCACAGCATGTGGAAGCGTGCGCTGAAGAAGTCCGGCGTGGTCGGCGTGCACTTCCACGACCTGCGCGCCAAGGCCTTGACGGACAAAGAAGCCGCCGAAGGGATGCCGGCCGCCCGGACGATGGGCACGCACTCGACCGAGGCGCAGACGGCCGATTACGTGCGCTCGCGCGGGGTCAAAAAGACCGGCGCCACGAAGTAGGCGTTTGAAGAATATGCGCGGGTTAGAACACCGCCACAAAATGAGGCAGCCCCGGCGAGGCTTGAAACCTCAAACAAATCAAAGCCTTAGCCGAGATATTGCGCCGCAGATTAACGCAGCGCACATATGAGGGTTCAACAGGCTCATTTTCTAGTATCTACGTGGGTTTGCAGCCCGTTTGTTCTAACGGCCCGCGTCGATTTTCACGCGGTTTTGCCTGGGAAGGCTTTTCGGCCGTTAGAAGGTTTTTAGACCATCCCGAGGTCGCGCTCGTGATGGTCAGCGCTTGCCCAGCAGGGCCGTCTTTTCGGCGCTCCCCGCGCTGCTGCCGAAGTAGTAGCTGACCACCTGGTCGGCCTTGGCGCTGACGTAACCGATCAGCGTGCCGATCAGACCAGCGGCCACCGGGTCTTTCAGGCCGCCGACGTGGCCGGCCAAGACGAACCAGACCATCAGCAGGAAGCCGCCGACGATCAACCCGGCCAGCACCCGCGGCGTGGCCTTGTCGCCGGTCTTGACTTCACGACCCCGGGCGTCTGCGCGGTCGTTGGCATGCACGCGCTCCAGGTCAATGCCCAGCTCCTGCATCCGCACGGCGAAAGCTTGATCGGCCTGCTTGAGGCGCAACAGGGCGTCAGGGCCGCCAGCCTGCAGCGCGGTGGCGATCTCGGCATCCGTGCCGTTCGGCTTGCCCAGCAGGGCGTCGGACACTGCCGCAGCGGCCATGCCGGCCAGCGGGCCGCCCAGGGCGGTGGCGAGGGTGGGTGCGACGGCGCCGACGATCTTCTTCCAGTCCATCGCTCAAGCCTCCCCGGTTGTGGCCGCAGCGGTGCCGCGGGCCAGTTGCAGTTG
>JBKCUM010000171.1:0-11827 GCA_046318395.1 Rubrivivax sp. | reverse complement strand
GCGTTTCCGCATCGACGGCGAGCTGCGCGAGATCACCCAGCCCCCCATCGCCATCAAGGACAAGCTGGCCTCCCGCATCAAGGTCATCTCGCGCATGGACATCGCCGAAAAGCGCGTCCCGCAAGACGGCCGCATGAAGCTCAAGTTCGGCAGCAAGTCCATCGACTTCCGCGTCAGCACCCTGCCCACGTTGTTCGGCGAAAAGGTGGTGATCCGTATCCTGGACTCGTCCAGCGCCAAGCTGGGCATCGAGGCCCTGGGTTACGAGAAGATCGAAAAAGACCGGCTGATGGCGTCCATCGGCCGGCCCTACGGAATGATCCTCGTCACCGGGCCCACGGGCTCGGGCAAGACGGTGTCGCTCTACACCTGCCTGAACATCCTGAACCAGCCGGGCGTGAACATCGCCACGGTGGAAGACCCGGCGGAAATCAACCTGCCCGGCATCAACCAGGTCAACGTGAACGACCGCGCGGGCCTCACGTTCGCGGCGGCGCTGAAATCGTTCCTGCGGCAAGACCCGGACATCATCATGGTCGGCGAAATCCGCGACCTGGAAACCGCCGACATCGCCATCAAGGCCGCCCAGACCGGCCACTTGGTGATGAGCACGCTGCACACCAACGACGCGCCCACCACGCTGACCCGGCTGTTGAACATGGGCGTGGCGCCCTTCAACATCGCCGCCAGCGTGCTGCTGATCACGGCGCAGCGCCTCGCGCGCCGCCTGTGCGAGGCTTGCAAGAAGCCCGCGGAATACCCGCGCGAAGCCTTGCTGAAGGCCGGCTTCCAGGACACCGACCTGGACGGCAGCTGGCGCCCTTACCGGGCCGTGGGCTGTTCAGCCTGCAACAACGGTTACAAGGGCCGCGTGGGCATCTACCAAGTGATGCCGATCACCGAAGCCATACAGCGCATCATCCTGTCCGAAGGCACCGCCTTGGACATTGCGCAACAAGCGCAGAAAGAAGGGGTGCGCGACCTCCGACAATCGGCCCTGGTCAAGGTTCGCGCAGGTTTGACGACATTGGAAGAGGTGATCACCGTCACCAACGAGTGACGCTGAGCCGCGACCACCCACACACCTGCCCAGAAACCCCCACACCCTTACCCGAAGCCCACCGCCCCCATGGCCACTGCAGCAGCGACCCGCACGAAAGCCCCGACCGAGCTGATTTTCGAGTGGGAAGGCAAGGACAAGAACGGCAAAGTCGTGCGCGGCGAAATGCGCGCCGGCGGCGAAGCCGTGGTCAATGCCAGCCTGCGCCGGCAGGGCATCATGGTCAGCAAGGTCAAGAAGCGCCGCAGCTCCGGCGGCCGCTCGATCAAGCAGAAAGACATCGCCATCTTCACGCGGCAATTGGCCACGATGATGAAAGCCGGCGTGCCGCTGCTGCAGGCCTTCGACATCGTGGCCCGTGGTGCGGCCAACCCGCGCCTGACCAAGCTGCTCAACGACATCCGCAGCGATGTGGAAACCGGCACCAGCCTGTCGTCGGCCTTCCGCAAGCACCCGATGTACTTCGACGCGCTGTACTGCAACCTGGTGGAAGCCGGCGAAGCAGGCGGCATCCTGGAAGCCCTGCTGGACCGCTTGGCGATCTACCAGGAAAAGACCATGGCGCTGAAGCAGAAGATCAAGTCGGCGCTGATGTACCCGGTGGCCGTGATGGTGGTGGCCTTCGTGGTGCTGACGGTCATCATGATCTGGGTCGTGCCGTCGTTCAAGGACGTGTTCAAGTCCTTCGGGGCCGACCTGCCGGCGCCCACGCTGTTCGTGATTGCGCTGTCGGAGTTCTTCGTCAGCTACTGGTGGGCCATCTTTGGTGGCATCTTCGGCGGCCTGTACTTCTTCTTCCAAAGCTGGAAACGCAGCGAGAAGATGCAGATGACCATGGACCGCCTGCTGCTGCGCCTGCCGGTGTTCGGCGACCTGATCAACAAGTCCGTCATCGCGCGCTGGACGCGCACGCTGTCCACCATGTTCGCCGCGGGCGTGCCTTTGGTGGAAGCGCTGGACTCGGTGGGTGGCGCCTCGGGCAATGCCGTCTACGCCCGCGCCACGGAACAGATCCAGCGCGACGTGTCCACCGGTTCGGCGCTGACCACCTCGATGACCAGCACCGGCGTGTTCCCCACCATGGTGCTGCAGATGTCGGCCATCGGTGAAGAGTCCGGCTCGCTGGACCACATGCTGGGCAAGGCCGCCGAGTTCTACGAAGACGAAGTCGATGAAATGGTGAAAGGTCTGTCCAGCCTGATGGAACCGTTCATCATCGTCATCCTGGGCGTGCTGATCGGCGGCATCGTCGTGTCGATGTACCTGCCCATCTTCAAGCTCGGCGCGGTGGTCTGAAGGTGGCGGGCCTGCCACTGGACTGGCTGCTGCACCCGGCGGCCCTGGGGCTGCTGGGCTTGGTGATCGGCAGCTTCCTGAACGTGGTGGCCCACCGGCTGCCGTTGATGATGGAGCGCCAATGGTGGGCCGACGTGGCCGCACAGTTGGGCGACCGCGATTCCTTCCGCCGCGTCTTCCACGCCGAAGCGCCGGCCGGCTTGCAGCAAGCGGGTGGCGCGTTGGAAAAGGCCCTGGAAGGCCTGCGGCCGCTGAACCTGGCCCGGCCGGCGTCGCGCTGCCCGGCCTGTGGGCACCGCATCCGCTGGTACGAGAACATCCCACTGTTCAGCTGGCTGGCCCTGCGTGGCCGCTGTTCGGCCTGCGGCACGGCCATCGGCCTGCTCTACCCACTGGTGGAAGTGGGCACCGGCCTGCTGTTCGCCGCCATCGCCTGGCGCTTGGGGCCGCAACCGGTGGCGCTGCTGTGGTGCGGCGCGGCGGCGGTGCTGGTGGCCTTGACGCTGATCGACTGGGACACCACCGTGCTGCCGGACAGCCTGACCTTGCCGCTGCTGTGGGCGGGCCTGCTGGCGGCCCAGCAGGGCTGGCTGCCCGGGCTGGCGCTGGGCACGGCGCTGCTGGGCGCGGTGGTGGGCTACCTGTCGCTGTGGAGCGTGTACTGGCTGTTCAAGCTGACCACCGGCAAAGAAGGCATGGGCTACGGCGACTTCAAGCTGCTGGCTGCGCTGGGCGCCTGGCTGGGCTGGCAAGCGGTGCTGCCCATCGTGCTGATGGCCTCGGTGCTGGGCGCGGCCGTGGGGCTGGTGATGAAGGCCACGGGCTCGCTGCGCGAAGGCCGCTTCGTGCCTTTCGGCCCCTTCCTGGCCGGCGGCGGCCTGGCGGTGCTGCTGGTCGGGCTGCCCGAGGTGCTGGCTTGGATGGGCTGGGCCTGAACACAGCGCCGACCGGCGCACCCCGCCCACGCCGCTTCGGCCTGACCGGCGGCATCGGCAGCGGCAAGAGCACGGTGGCGCGCACCTTGGTGGGCTGCGGCGCCTGCCTGGTGGACACCGACGCCATCGCGCGCGCCCTCACCCAACCCGGTGGTGCCGCCCTGCCCGCGCTGGCCGCGGCTTTCGGTGCCGACATGCTGACCGCCGACGGCGCGCTGGACCGCGACCGCATGCGCGCCCTGGCCTTTGGCGATGCGGCGGCCAAAGCCCGCCTGGAAGCCGTGCTGCACCCTCTGATCGGCGCCGAAGCCCAGCGTCAGGCCGAGGCAGCAGCGCCGGGCCAGCCTGTGGTTTTCGACGTGCCCTTGCTGACCGAGAGCCGCCACTGGCGCGGCCGTGTCGACCGCGTGCTGGTGGTCGATTGCAGCGAAGCCACCCAGGTGCAACGCGTGGTGGCGCGCTCGGGCTGGACGGCCGACGCCGTGCAGCGTGTCATCGCGCAGCAGGCGCCGCGCGCCGCGCGCCGCGCCATCGCCGATGCCGTGCTGTTCAACGAAGGCTTGTCGCCAGAAGAACTGGCTTCGCAGGTGAAGGCGCTTTGGGCACTGTGGAACAATCCACGAAACCCCACCTGTTCTTAGCTGCCCTCCACCCGCCCTTTAGCCGCGTTCGCGCCTGCCGTCTTGGTCCTGTACGAGTACCCCTTCAACGAAGGCATCCGCACCATGCTGCGGCTGGAGCACCTGTTCGACCGCCTGGGCCAGCTGGTGCCACGCGACGCCGCGGTGGACCACCACTTTGCGCTGGCCACGGTGTTCGAGATCATGGACGTGGCTTCGCGCGCCGACCTGAAGAGCGACCTGCTGAAAGAGCTGGAACGCCACAAGGCGCAGCTGAACAGCTACCGCGGCAACCCGCACATCTCTGAAGCGGCGCTCGACGAAGTGGTGGCCCGCATCGACCACGCCTTCAACGGCCTGAACCAGCTGCAAGGCAAGGCCGGCCAAGCCCTGGCCAGCAACGATTGGCTGATGAGCGTACGCAGCCGCATCAGCATCCCCGGCGGCACCTGCGAGTTCGACCTGCCGGCCTACTACGCTTGGCAGCAACTGCCGCCCGAGCGCCGCCGCGCCGACCTGGTGGGCTGGATCGGCACGCTGTCTCCGTTGGCCCAGGCCCTGCATGTGCTGCTGGGCCTGCTGCGCGACAGCGGCGCACCGCAGCGCGCCATGGCCACCGCTGGCCACTACCAGCAGGGCCTGCCCAACGGCAAGGTCTACCAGCTGCTGCGCGTGCGCGTGGAAGGGCCCGACGGCCCGGTGCCGGAAATCACCGGCCACCGGCTGATGGTGTCGGTGCGCATGATGCGGCCCGACGCCGAAGGCCGGCTGCGCGCCAGCGGCACCGACACCCCGTTTGAACTGACACTCTGCGCCTGAAGGCGCAGGGCCCCACCGCCGAGCTTGCTGCCGCCATGGCCGAACGTCCCGTGCCCACGCCGCCTTGCCCGAACTGCAAGGTGCCCACGCCCTATTCCACGGCCAACCGCTGGCGACCGTTCTGCAGCGAACGCTGCCGTGCCATCGACCTGGGCGCCTGGGCCACCGAGAGCTACCGCGTGGCCGCCGAAGCACCCGACGACGGCGACGCTTCGGAAACGCCCCGCACCCACTGAAACGCGGCCAGACCGCCACCACGGCGCGTGGCCCGAACCCTGGCAGGTTGACGGCTCAGCGCACGGTTTGCGGCGTGCTCAGGCTGTCCAGAAACGCCAGCAGATCCTGTCGCTCTGCCGCCGACAGCTTCAGTGGCCGCAGCAGCCGCTCCCCGTCGGCGTGCAGCCGCTCTTCATTCAGCTGGTCGTAGTGCTGCACGACGGCGGCCAGCGTGGGCAGGCCGCCGTCGTGCATGTAGGGCGCGGTGTGCACCAGCTGGCGCAGGCCCGGCACGCGGAACTCGCCGTAGTGGCGCGGGGCCTGCAGCACTTGGCGCGTCAGCACGGCACGCGGGTCGGCCGCTGGGCCGCCACGGGTGTCGTTGTGGGCGCCCAGGCGGTTGTTCGGGTTCGCCAACAGCGCCGACAAGCCGCCCCAACGGCCGGGGTCCACTCCCCCGCCAGCCTTGAAGAAGGGCCGGCCGATGTCGGCGAACTCGCCGTTGCTGAAGCGTGGCCCGGCGTGGCAGGTGCTGCAACGTGCTTCGCCGATGAACAAGCGCAAGCCCCGTTGCGCCGCCAGCGGGTAGGCCGCGGCCTGGCGCAGGTCGCCACGCGCCAGCGCGTCGCGGAAGTCGTCGAAGGGCGTGCGGGGCGAGACCAGCGTGGCCTGGTAGGCCGCCAGCGCCTTGGCCAGGTTCACCAGCAGCGTGGTGTCGGCCACCGGCGGCCCGAACACGCGGCGGTAGGCCCGGTCCAGCGCGTCACCGGCCGACAGGCGCGCGGTGGCCTGGGCCGGCGTGGCCGCCAGTTCGTGCGATGCGGTCAGCGGCGCCAGGCTGGCGGCCCACAGGCTGTCGTGGGCACCGTCCCAGCCGAACCAACGCTGCTGGCCCACGTCCAGCAGGCTGGGCGTGTTGCGCGCGTTGCGCGAAGCCGCCAGCGGTTCGCTGAAGGCCGAGGCCGGCCGGTGGCAGCTGGCGCAGGCCAGGCCACCGCTGGCCGACAGGCTGCGGTCGAAGAACAAGGCCCGCCCCAGCGCCACGGCCGCGGGCTGGCCCTGCCAGCGGTTGGCGCTGTCCGTCGTGGGCGGCGGCGGCCAGGGGCCGAAAGCCAGGATGGCCTGGCGCTCTTCGGCGCTGAACACCAGCAAGGCCGGGCTGCGGGGCGGTGCCCACGCGGCAACGCCGAGTGATGCGGATGCCGGCGCGGCAACGCCGGGTGATGAAGCCACCGACGCAGCACCTGCTGGCCTGGGCGGCCCGCCCGGCCCCGGCTGGGCCAAGACCTGCTGCGGCACGAGCGCCAGCCACAGGCCACCGGTGGCGGTGACCCGGCGCCGCAGCCTGGCCCGCCAACCCGCAGCCCAGCCCCACGCCATCAGCGCAGCACCAGGCTCTCGCGGCGGGTGTCGCGCCGGCCCTGGTGTTCGGTGTCGAAGCGCAGTTCCCAGCGGCCGGCCATGTGCAGCAACACGCCCTGCACCTGCCACAGGCCGTCGCCCAAAGCCTTCAGCTGCGGTTGGTAGTTCATGCCATGGCGGTGCTCGGGCATGGTGGCGTCCATGGCCAGCAAGCGGGCCTGCACCGGGCACAGGCGCAGCGTCAGCACCACCGGCTGGCCCACGCGCCAGGGCGCAGGCTGCACCTGCCATTGCAGCTGCGTAGCGCCGGGCGAGGCCGCATCCGGTGCAGCACAGGGCGGGAACGACGTGGCCGCCACCCCTGGCGGCGGCACCGCGTTTTGCGCCAACGCGGGGGTGGTGCCCAGCACGCACACCGCCGCTGCCGCGCCGCCCCACCTCCGCACGCTGGGCGTCGCCCGCCTGCGGTTCATGTGCGCCGGGCCAGCACCTGGCCGAACAGGCGGTCGCCGTTCTTCCAGGCGATCTGCTCGGCCACGGCCGGCGGCAGGCTGCGCAACCATTCACGCGTCCAGCGGGCGTGTTCCACCACGAAGTGCCAGCGTTCGGGCGTGAAGGTGTCGGTGCCGACCAGGAAGCGGTCGGGGAACTCCAGGAAGGCTTCGCGCCAGCCGGCCGACACCTGGCCGCCGCTGGCCTGGTCGCTGCGGAAGGCCAGGTCGCACCACAGCTGGCGGTGCTGGCGCAGCATCTCGCGCACACGCTCCGGCGTGTCGAACCCGGCGTGCGCCCACAAGATGCGCGCCTGCGGGTCTTGTTGGAACTGGCGCTCGATGGCTTCGGCGTCGCTGTGTGAATGCAGCGTCAGGCCGTGCTGGCGCGCCAGCGCGACCACGCGGCGCAGCACGGGCAGGTCGGCGTCGGCGCCGTAGACGTGGTATTCGCCCAGCGCCACGTAGCGGTACCGGGCCAGGCGCTGCTCCAGGTGCGGGATGACGCTGGCGTCGTGCATCCAGGTGCCGATCTCGCCGCGCGTGCGGTAGGGCCGCAGCACCGGCAGCACCAGGTCGGGTGCGGCCTGGTAGAGCTTCTGCGTGCCTTCGTCGCTGCTGCTGGACACCATGGCCGCCTTCAGCCCGGCCTGGCGCAACAAGGCCACGGCCTGGGCCGGCGGCAGCTGCTCCCAGGCGTCGTGGCTGTAGTGCAGGTGGGCGTCGAAGATGGGCAGCGGCGGCGCTTCGGCCGCGTGCGCGCCACGCGCGCCCACCACCAGCGGGCCCAGACCCAGGGCGGCGGCGCTGCTGGCGCAAAAACGCCGGCGGTTCAGGTTCGACATGGCGACTCCCAGGCCCGCGGGGGGCCGTTGAAGGGCGGCGGGCGCCCCGTGCTGACCCGCGATGGTAGGCCGGCGCCACCGGCCCCGCAGGCCGCAGGGTGTCAACCCGCCGCGTCGGCCGGGGGCGCGTCAGCGCCGGGCTCGGCGCCCACCACGCCAGCGGCGCGCAAAGCCTCGATGTCGGCCGCGCTGTAGCCCAGCGCCGACAGCACGGCCCGCGTGTGCTGGCCCACGGTGGGCGGCGGCTCGCGCACGCCCAGGCGCTGGCCGTCCAGCGTCAGCGGCAACAAGGCCGTGCGCGTGGTGATGGGCTGGCCGGCGCTGCTGGCGTCGGCCGGCAGCGTCACCGGCGCCAGGCCGCCGGTGGCGGCCAGGTGTGGGTCGTCGAACAGGTCTTGCGGGCGGGTGATGGGCGCGCATGGCAGGCCCAGCGCTTCAAAACGTGCGCTCAGCGTGGCGGCGTCGAAGCCGGCGAAACGCTCGCGCAGCAGCGGCAGCATCCAGGCGCGGGCCTGCACGCGGGCGTTGTTGCTGGCCAGGCGCGGGTCGGCCTGCAGGTCGGCAAACCCGAAGGCCTCGCACAGGCGGTTCCACTGCGTGTCGGTCACGGCCGCCAGGAACACCTGTTCACCGCCCTGCACGTCGAACACGTCATACAGCCCCCAGGCGCTGATGCGGCTGGGCATGGGCGAGGCCGGTTTGCCGGTGACGGCCATTTGCATCATGTGCTGCGCCACCAGGAACACGTTGTTCTCGAACAGCGCGCTCTGCACGGCCTGACCGCGGCCGGTCTGCGCACGCTGCACCAGCGCCGCCAGCACACCGATGGCGCCGAACATGCCGCCCATGATGTCGTTCACGCTGGTGCCGGCACGCAGCGGCCGGCCTTCGGGCCCGGTCATGTAGGCCAGGCCGCCCATCATCTGCACCACCTCGTCCAGCGCCGTGCGCTGTTCGTAGGGGCCGGGCAGGAAGCCCTTGTGCGATACGCAGATCAGCCGCGGGTTCAGCCGCGCCAGGCTGTCCGCGTCCAGGCCCAGCTTGGCCATGGCGCCGGGCTTGAAGTTCTCGCTGAAGACATCGGCGTCGGCCAGCAGGCGCAGCACGATCTCGCGGCCACGCGGGTCCTGCAGGTCCACCGCCAGGCTCTTCTTGTTGCGGTTGAAGGTGCCGAAGAAGCCCGAGCCCGAGCCCAGCAGCCGGCGTGTGCTGTCGCCCACCAGGGGCTCGACCTTGATGACCTCGGCGCCCAGGTCGGCCAGCACCAGGCCGCAGGTGGGGCCCATCACCATGTGGGTGAGTTCCACCACGCGCAGGCCGGCCAGCGGCAGGGGACGGTCGGCGCTCATGCCCGCACCTCGGCGCGCGGGGCGCGGCCATCGGCGTACACGAAGGCCTTGGGCAGGCCGGCGGCCGGGGTCATGCCGTACAGCGCCTCGCCCGGCAGGCCCTGCTGCAGCACGGCCCGCGCCGCGGCCAGGGCCTGCAGGTCCACGCCGGTGTGCACACCCATGGCCTCGAACATGAACACCAGGTCTTCGGTGACCACGTTGCCCGAGGCGCCCGGCGCACAGGGGCAGCCGCCCAGGCCGCCTTGTGAGCTGTCGAAGGTGCGCACACCCACGTCGTAAGCCGCCAGGCAGTTGGCCAGGCCCAGGCCACGCGTGTTGTGCAGGTGGGCGGCGCCGCGGTGCGGGCCGATCTCGGCGTCCAAGCGCTGGAACAAACGCCGCACCTGGGCCGGGTTGGCCATGCCGGTGGTGTCCGACAAACCCACCTCGTCCACCCCGGCGGCCACCAGCGCGGTGGCCAACTGCAGCACCTCGTCTTCAGGCACGGCGCCTTGCAGCGTGCAGCCGAAGGCGGTGGACAGCCCCACGTCCACCTGCACCTGCGGCGCCCGTTGGCGGCGCAGCGCACAGACGGCCTGCACCTCGGCCAGCATGTCGACGCGTGTCTTGCGCACATTGGCCAGCGAGTGCGCTTCGCTGGCCGACACCGGCAGGCTGAGCTTGTGCACGCCCGCGGCCAGCGCCGCTTCGGCCCCACGCAGGTTGGGCACCAGGGCCACCACGGTCAGTCCGGGCAGGCTGCGCGCGTGCTGCACCACCTCGGCCACGTCGGCCATCTGCGCCAGCAACCGCGCCGGCACGAAAGAACCGACCTCGATCTCGCGCAAGCCCGCCGCGTGCAGCGCGCTGACCCAGGCCCGCTTGTGCGCGGTGGGCATCGTGGCGTGGACACTCTGCAGGCCGTCGCGCGGCCCGACTTCGCTGATCAGCACGGCGGACGACATGGGCAATAGGCGGTGGTTCTGGAAGCCGGGAACTGTACGCGGGCGGCTTGGCCCACCCGCGGCCCACCCGCCCAAGGGAATACAAAGCCCCCTCTTGAAGCGCCACATTCGATCCCTATAATCTGGATTGCTAGCACTCAGCGCTGGCGAGTGCTAACAGCCCTGACCGCCCACCGGTACGCCGGTCAAGCCCCAGGGCCCCCGCATGTGAATGTGCGCTCACTTCTTGAGCGCACGACCAATGTGCTTATTCAGACCTCCAAGGAGAGACCATGAACCTGCGTCCGTTGCACGATCGCGTGATCGTCAAGCGCCTCGAGCAAGAAACCAAGACCGCCTCCGGCATCGTCATCCCCGACAACGCCGCCGAGAAGCCTGACCAAGGCGAAGTCCTGGCCGTCGGCCCCGGCAAGCGCAACGACAAGGGCGATTTCGTCGTCCTGAACGTCAAGGTCGGCGACCGCGTCCTGTTCGGCAAGTACTCGGGCCAGACCGTCAAGGTCAACGGCGACGAGCTGCTGGTGATGCGCGAAGAAGACCTGTTTGCCGTCGTTGAGAAGTGATCGTCTGATCACCTCCGCCGCAAACCACCCCTGAACTGAATTCGGAGATATCCAACATGGCTGCTAAAGACGTCGTTTTCGGCTCTGACGCCCGCGCCCGCATGGTCGAAGGCGTGAACATCCTGGCCAACGCGGTCAAGGTCACCCTGGGCCCCAAGGGCCGCAACGTGGTGCTCGAGCGCTCGTTCGGCGCCCCCACCGTCACCAAGGACGGTGTGTCGGTTGCCAAGGAAATCGAGCTCAAAGACAAGCTCATGAACATGGGCGCCCAGATGGTCAAGGAAGTCGCTTCCAAGACCAGCGACAACGCCGGTGACGGCACCACCACCGCCACCGTGCTGGCCCAAGCCATCGTGCGCGAAGGAATGAAGTACGTGGCCGCCGGCATGAACCCGATGGACCTGAAGCGCGGCATCGACAAGGCCGTGACTTCGCTGGTTGCCGAGCTGAAGAAGGCCTCCAAGGCCACCACCACCAGCAAGGAAATCGGCCAGGTCGGTTCCATCAGCGCCAACAGCGACGCCTCCATCGGCGAAATCATCGCCAAGGCCATGGACAAGGTCGGCAAGGAAGGCGTCATCACCGTCGAAGACGGCAAGAGCCTGGACAACGAACTCGACATCGTCGAGGGCATGCAGTTCGACCGCGGCTACCTGTCGCCGTACTTCATCAACAACCCCGAGAAGCAGGTTGCCATCCTGGACAACCCCTTCGTGCTGCTGTACGACAAGAAGATCAGCAACATCCGCGACCTGCTGCCCACGCTGGAACAAGTCGCCAAGAGCGGCCGTCCGCTGCTGATCATCGCTGAAGAAGTCGACGGCGAAGCGCTGGCGACCCTGGTGGTCAACACCATCCGCGGCATCCTGAAGGTCGTGGCAGTGAAGGCCCCTGGCTTCGGCGACCGCCGCAAGGCCATGCTGGAAGACATCGCCATCCTGACCGGCGGCAAGGTCATCGCTGAAGAAGTGGGCCTGACGCTCGAGAAGGCCACCCTGGCCGACCTGGGCCAAGCCAAGCGCGTGGAAGTCGCCAAGGAAAACACCACCATCATCGACGGTGCTGGTGCTGCGGCCGACATCGAAGCCCGCGTGAAGATGATCCGCGTGCAGATCGAAGAAGCCACCAGCGACTACGACCGCGAGAAGCTGCAAGAGCGCGTGGCCAAGCTGGCCGGCGGCGGGGCCGTCATCAAGGTCGGTGCTGCCACCGAAGTCGAGATGAAGGAAAAGAAGGCCCGCGTGGAAGACGCCCTGCACGCCACGCGCGCTGCGGTGGAAGAAGGCATCGTCGCCGGTGGCGGCGTGGCCCTGCTGCGTGCCCG
>JBKCUM010000170.1:0-15812 GCA_046318395.1 Rubrivivax sp. | reverse complement strand
GGCCGTCATCAAGGTCGGTGCTGCCACCGAAGTCGAGATGAAGGAAAAGAAGGCCCGCGTGGAAGACGCCCTGCACGCCACGCGCGCTGCGGTGGAAGAAGGCATCGTCGCCGGTGGCGGCGTGGCCCTGCTGCGTGCCCGCCAGGCCGCTGGCAAGATCGCCGGCGACAACGCCGACCAAGACGCTGGCGTGAAGCTGGTGTTGAAGGCCATCGAAGCGCCGCTGCGCGAGATCGTGGCCAACGCCGGTGGCGAACCCAGCGTGGTGATCAACGCCGTGCTGGCCGGTGCTGGCAACTACGGCTTCAATGCCGCCAACGACACCTACGGCGACATGATCGAAATGGGCATCCTGGACCCGACCAAGGTGACCCGCACCGCGCTGCAGAACGCCGCTTCCGTGGCCAGCCTGATGCTGACCACCGAGTGCATGGTCGCTGAAGCCCCGAAGGAAGAGTCGGGCGCCGGTGGCATGCCTGGCGGCATGGGCGGCATGGGTGGCATGGGCGGCATGGACATGTAAGTTGACGCCGGGGCAGCTTCACCTGCCCCGGGTTCAACACGGTTCAGGCCCCAAAAGCCTCGAAAAGCCTGCGCTTTGCGCAGGCTTTTTTCGTTCTGGGCGCCCTGCTCGCCGTGCGATGCTGTGCGCGTGAAACTGGCCCCACTGCCGCCCCCACCCGCACTGCAGCGCTTCATCGACGATGAACTGCTGCGCGCGCCCATGCTGGCCGACCAGGTGCTGGAAGGCGCGCTGGACCACTTGCGCAAAGGCATGGGCACGCTGACGCCGCTGGAGCGTGGCGACGCCGCCGAACTGCTGCACACCGCCCAGGCCCGGCGCGCCCAGCTGGCCGACCTGTACCTGGACAGCCTGCGCCAGCAGGCCCTGGGCGCGTCCCACGCGGCCGCTGCCGCACCGAAGCTGCGCCTGGCCCTGGTGGACGAAGCCGAAGTGGCGGTGGATGTGGCGCTGTCGCACGCCATCGAAACCGTGCGTGCGCTGGCCGACAACGAACTGCGCGAGTTGCAGACCTACGCCGCCGCCTTGGTGGGGGACATGGAAGTCTCGCGCGACCACAACCCCTTCAAGCCCGAGGTGCATGCCCGCGCCTGGTGGGCCGCGCTGCAAGGTCTGCCGGTGCCACAGGCCCAGAAACTGAACCTGCTGCGCCACGGCAGCACCGCGCTGGCCGAAGTGCTGCGCAAGGCCTACAGCGGCGCCTGCGCACGACTGGACATGCAGGGCGTGACGCCGGCCAGCCACCGCACGGTGATCCTGCCCGCCGGCCCGCGGCGCAGTCGGCCGCAGGCGGCCCCGGTGGGGCTGGCCGACAACGCCCCGTTCAGCCCCGACTTCCAACGCCTGCGCGCCGGCCTGCCGACCGCTGACCACGCCTCGGCCGCGCCAACGCGGGGCATGGCCGCGGCCAACCCGTCGCCAGCCGCCGGCCGACTGCCGTCTGCGGCGCCCGCCGCGCTGACACCGCACCCCGCGGCGGTGGACCCGCAGTGGATCGAATTGCTGAGCCACTTGTTCGACGCCCTGCTGGCCGACCGCGCCCTGGCCGCCGACGTGAAGCTGCTGGTCTCGCGCCTGCAATCGGCCCTGCTGCGCACGGCACTGCACGAGCGCGACACCCTGGAGCGCGAGCAACACCCGGCCTGGCGTTTCATCGACCAGATCGCCTTCCTGGGCGAGGTGCTGGGCCCGCCCGGCGACCCCGCGCGCGCCCAGGCGCTGCGCTTTGCCCAGGGCCTGGTGGAACACGTGGTCGGCGAACCCGAACAGAACGCGCAGCTCTACACCTGGGCCTTGGCGCGGCTGACGCAACACGAGGCCCACGGCTTCCAGCGCCGCGCCCGCGCAGCGGCCGGCCAGGTGGCCCAGTTGCAGGCGCTGGAAGACCAACTGCTGGCCCACCAACCCGGGCCCACCCTGCCCGGCGAATGGCAGGACGCCACGCTGGAAATCTCGCAGATGGACACCGTGCCGGCCGCCCTGCTGGAAGCCGCCGCACCGGCCCAGGCCCCTGGACAGGCCGAAGCTTGGCGCTGGCTGCAGGCGGCCCAGCCCAGCACCTGGTGGCGCCTGTTCTTGGACGGCCAGTGGGTGCAAGCCCAGCTGTTGTGGCCGGGTGAACGCGGCGAACTGTGGCTGCTGGCCGACGGCGCCAGCGACACCACCTGGGCGCTACGCCGCAAGGCGCTGATCACCTTGCGCTGCGAAGGTCTGCTGCAAGATCTGGCACCACGTTCGCTGATGCGCGACGCCGCCAAGCGCGTGATGCGCAAGCTGGCACGGCACGCGGGCTGAAACGCGGCGGCGCAGGCCGCCGCTTCAGGCGGGCAGGCCGTGTTCAGGTGCCGGCCGCCGCCGCGTGCAGCGCCGCCACGATGGCGGCCGCCACCAGCGCGGGCTGCTCGTGCACGATCCAGTGGCTGGCCTCGGGCACACGCTGCAACTGCAGGCGCGGCACCCAATGGCCCAGGCCGTCCAGCAGCCCGGGCAACAAAGCGTGGTCGCGTTCGCCCCACAACAACGTGGTGGGCATGGGCACGGTCACGGCGGCGTCGGGCAGCTGCAGGCTGTGCAAAGCGTCGTCGGCGCCCAGCGGCGGGCGCAAGGGCGACGCGCGGTAGTAGTTCAGCGGGCCTTCCAAACCGGCCCCGGCACCTGCCGCAGCATCACCCCGCCAGCCTTCGGCATAACGGGCCCGCAGCGCTGGTGTCAGCCAGGCCGGGTCTTCACCGAAGAAGGGCCAAAGCGCGGCAAACCCGTCGGCGGCCAGTTGCTGCGCGGCGTCGGGCCGCTGGAAAAAGTTCATGTAGGCGCTGGCCGCCTGTTGCGCCGCGTTGTGGCGCAGTTCGCGCAAGAACGTGGCCGGGTGCGGCGTGTTCATCAGCACCAGCTGGTGCAGCAGCGCCGGGCGTTGGGCCGCCAGGTTCCAGGCCACGGCACCGCCCCAGTCGTGGGCCACCAGCACATCCACCGGGGTGTGCTCAGCACCGGTCAGCTGCGCGATGCAGGCCACCACATCGGCCACCAGTTGCTTGGGCCGCACCTCGGCCACGCCGGCCGGCGCGGTAGAGCCGGGGTAACCGCGCAGGTTGGGCGCCACGCAGCGCACACCGGGCACCGCGGCCACCACCTGGGCGGCCACGGCGTCCCAGACCCAGGCCGCTTCAGGGAAACCGTGCAACAGCAGCACGGTGCGCGGCCCTGCGCCATGCACGCGGCAGGCCAGGTGGCCCCCCGCGGGCAGTGGCAGGTTCAACACGGCCGGGCCGCCGGTGGGGGAGGTGTTGGACGCAGACCACATGGTGCAACCGCCGCGCCAGGGCCTTCAGGCGACGGCCGGCGGCGGGGTATCGGGGAGGGTGGCGGGCGCGGTGTCCGGCGCCGGGGCAGCGGACAGCTCGGGCGTGCTGGCGGTGCGCGGCGGCACCCAGCCCCGCAGCACCTGGGCCACGTCGCCCAGGCCCTGGCGGGACAGCGCGGAGAACAGCGTCACCGCCACATCAGCACTTTCGGTGGCCACGGCGCCCAGCACGTCTTGCGCGGTGCGCAGCGCGGCGTCGGCGTCGCGGCGGTTCAGCTTGTCGCACTTGGTCAGCAAGGCCAGCAGCTTCACCTGGCCGGCCGACACGCGCGGCGCCACCAGGTCCAGCAGGCGCAGGTCCAGTTCGGTGAAGCCCAGGCGCGAGTCGATCATCATGACCACCCCGTGCAGCGGTCGGCGCAGCTCCAGGTACTGGGCCATCACCTCCTGCCAACGCAGCTTGGCCGCGCGTTCCACCTTGGCGTAGCCGTAACCCGGCAGGTCGGCGAACAGCACATCGGGCGCGTCTTTCGGGCCCACCTCGAACAGGTTGATGTGCTGGGTGCGACCCGGCGTGCGCGACGCGAAGGCCAGGCGCTTTTGCTGCGCCAGCGTGTTGATGGCCGTGGATTTGCCGGCGTTGCTGCGCCCCACGAAGGCGATTTCGGGCAATTCCGCCTGCGGCAACTGGTTCAGTTGGCTGGCGGTTGTGAGGAATCTGGCGCTGTGTGTCCAGGCCAGCGCAGCTTTTTCTTCAAGGCTGGGCGCGGCGGTGCGGGGGTTGGTCATGGGACATTGTAAAATCTTCGGGTTTGCACCCAAGCACTTACTTCGCAACCTGTTTGCAAGGCTCGCTCTGAATGAAGTCTGCCATCGCCCTGATCCTCGCCGCCCTGGTGGCTGCCCCCGTTCTGGCCGCCGACGCCAAGCCGGCTTTCAAGCCTGACCTGGCCAAGGGCGCCGCCACGGCCGCCTCGTGCCAGGCGTGCCACACGGCCGACGGCTCCCGCGGCTCGCCGGCCAACCCCATCCTGGCCGGCCAGCACCCGGAGTACATCGTCAAGCAGCTGATCGAGTTCAAGTCCGGCAAGCGCAAGAACGCCGTCATGGCCGGCATGGCCGCGGCGCTGACCGAAGAAGACATGAAGAACGTGGCGGCCTTCTACGCCAGCAAGCAGGCCAAGCCCGGCTTCGCCAAGAACAAGGCCACCATCGCCCTGGGTGAGCAGATCTACCGCGGCGGCATCACCGGCAAGCAGGTGCCGGCCTGCGCGGGCTGCCACAGCCCCAACGGCGCCGGCATGCCTTCGCAGTACCCGCGCCTGGCCAGCCAGCACGGCGACTACACCGAAGCGCAGCTGTTGGCCTTCCGCTCTGGCGCGCGTGGCAACAACGCGCAGATGACGGCCATCGCCAACAAGATGAACGACGCCGAGATCAAGGCCGTCAGCGACTACATCGCCGGCCTGCGCTGAAGCCCCACGGTGGCGCCAGCACCCGGCGCCACACACCACCAGGCCGGTCCATGACCGGCCTTTTTCATGCCCGCACCCAATGACCGTGCCCGCTACGGGCATTGACATTTGTTAGCGGGCTTCCAGGGGCTTGCGCCCGATAATCGCCGCCCATGTCTGCCTCCACTTCCGGCGTCGAGCTTGCCCGTGGCTCGCGCGCCCTGCGCGACGCCATCGAGCTGGTGTCGTCGATGCGCTTTGCCATCGCGCTGTTCGCGGCCATCTGCATCGCTTCGGTCATCGGCACCGTCGTCAAGCAGGGCGAGCCCTTCAACAACTACGTCAACCAGTTCGGCCCGTTCTGGGCCGAGGTGTTCGGCGCGGTCAACCTGTACACGGTCTACAGCGCACCCTGGTTCCTGCTGATGCTGGCCTTTCTGGTGGCCAGCACCAGCCTGTGCATCGCGCGCAACACGCCCAAGATCCTGGCGGACCTGAAGACCTACAAAGAAGGCGCGCGCGAACAGTCGCTGCTGGCCCACCACCACAAGGCCCAGGGCGCGCTGGACGAAACCCCCGAAGTGGCGGTGGCCCGGGTGCAAGGCCTGCTGGCCCAGGCCGGCTGGAAGGGCAAGGCCCAGGTGCGCGAGAACGGCACCATGGTGGCGGCGCGCAAGGGCGCATCTAACAAGCTGGGCTACATCGCCGCGCACTCGGCCATCGTGCTGGTGTGCCTGGGCGGCCTGGCCGACGGTGACCTCATCGTCAAGGCGCAGATGGCCGTGCTGGGCAAAGAACTGTTCAGCGGTGGCGGCCTGATGCAGGACGTGCCCGACAAACACCGCCTGTCGGAGAACAACCCCACCTTCCGCGCCAACCTGCTGGTGCCCGAAGGCGCCCGTGCCGGCACCGCCGTGCTCAGCATGCCCGGCGGCGTGCTGCTGCAGCCCCTGCCCTTCGACGTGGAGTTGAAGCGCTTCAAGGTGGAGTACTACGCCACCGGCATGCCCAAGCTGTTCGCCAGCGACATCGTCATCCACGACCACGCCACCGGCGCCAAGACCGAACACGTGGTGGAAGTGAACAAGCCCGTGTTCCACCGTGGCGTGGCCATCTACCAGAGCAGCTTCGACGACGGCGGCTCGGCCGTCACGCTGCAGGCCCTGCCGCTGCGCGCCGGCATGAAGCCTTTCGAGGTGAAGGGCAACATCGGCGGCAAGACCGAACTCATCGCCGGCAGCGGTGACAAGGCCGAACGCCAGACGCTGGAGTTTGCGGCGCTGCGCCTCATCAACGTGGAAAACCTGAGCGGCACCAACAACAACACCCCCGGCGCCGACGGCCAGGCCGTGGACGTGCGCAAGGTGGACCTGGGCTCGGCCCTGCACGAACGCCTGGGCACCGGTGCCAAGGCCGTGAAGTCCAAGGACCTGCAGAACATCGGCCCCAGCATCACCTACCGCCTGCGCGACGCGGCGGGCCAAGCGCGCGAGTTCCACAACTACATGGCCCCGGTCACGCTGGACGGCGTACCGGTGTTCCTGGTGGGCATGCGCGAAGCCGTGGCCGATACCTTCCGCTACCTGCGCCTGCCGGCCGACGAAAACGGCAGCCTGAACGGCTGGCTGCGCCTGCGCCAGGCGCTGGACGACCCCACCCAGCGCGACCTGGCCGCCAAACGCTACGTGGCCCTGGCCACGCCCAAGGACCGCCCGGAGATGGCCGACCAACTGCTGGTCACCACCCGCCGCGTGCTGGCCCTGTTCGCCGGCGCCGAAGGCACGGCCCCGGCCGGCGCCACGCCGCGCGGCGGCCTGCAAGGCCTGGGCGACTTCATCGAAAGCAGCGTGCCCGAGAACGACCGGCCGCGCATCAGCGAAGTGATGTTGCGCATCCTGAACGGCGCGCTGTTCGAACTGCTGAACGTCAGCCGCGAAGCCGCGGGCGCTCCGGCACTGCAGCCCGGCACGGCGGCGCAGAACTTCATGCAGCAGGCCGTCACCTCGCTGTCCGACAGTTTCTTCTACCCCGTGCCGCTGATCTTCCAGCTGAGCGACTTCACCCAGGTGCAGGCCAGCGTCTTCCAGGTGGCGCGTGCCCCGGGCAAGACCGCGGTGTACCTGGGCGCCGTGCTGTTGATCGTCGGCGTCTTTGCCATGCTCTACATCCGGGAACGCCGGCTGTGGATTTGGATCACACCCGCTGAAGCGGGCGGCAGCCGCCTGACGGCCGCCTTGTCCACCACCCGCCGCACCCTGGACGCCGACGACGAGTTCGTGCGCATCCGCCAAGCGCTGTTGAAGGAAACCCCATGAACACCACCACGCTCGGCTTCGGCCAGGACACCTGGCGCAACCGCCGCTCGGTCTTCGACTGGGTGTTTGCCGCCCTCATGGTGGCCGGCACGGTCTACGCCTTCCAGCGCTATGGCGCGTCCATGGACGTCTACGAAAAAGGCATCCTGATCGGTGCCCTGCCCTCGTTGATCGCGCTGGGCTGGTTCTGGGGCCCGCTGCGGCCACTGACCCTGGGCGTGGGCGCGGCCACACTGCTGGCCATCGCGCTGTACGGGCGCCACACCGACGGCTTCGGTGCCGACCTGGCCGCGGCGGAGAACGTGTTCTGGCTGAAGTACTTCCTGTCCAGCCAGAGCGCCATCCTGTGGTCTTGTGTGCTGTTCTTCCTGAGCACGCTGTTCTATCTGGGCGGCCTGGTGGCCCCGCGCAAGGCCAGTGCCGGCGCGGCCGACAACACCGGCCTGCTGATCGGCAGCGTGATGGCCTGGAGCGCCGTCACCATGGCGCTGATCGGCACCTTCGTGCGCTGGTTCGAAAGCCACCAGATCGCGCCCGACATCGGCCACATTCCGGTCAGCAACCTGTACGAAGTGTTCGTGCTGTTCGCCTGGATGACCACGCTGTTCTACCTGTACTACGAAAGCCGCTACCGCACGCGCGCCCTGGGCGGCTTCGTGATGCTGGTGGTCAGCGCCTCGGTGGGCTTCCTGCTTTGGTACACGCTGGCGCGTGACGCGCACGAGATCCAGCCCCTGGTGCCGGCCCTGCAGAGCTGGTGGATGAAGGTGCACGTGCCGGCCAACTTCGTGGGCTACGGCACCTTCGCACTGGCCGCCATGGTGGCCCTGGCCTACCTGCTGAAGACCGCCACGCCGCGTGCGCTGTGGGTGGGCCTGATCGCCGTGCCCGGCGTGCTGCTGCTGCTGCCGGTGCTGGTGGCCTACGGCGTGGGCCCGGCCGACATGAAGCCGGCGCTGACCAAAACCCTGCGCATGCTGGTGCCGCTGATGGTGCTGTTCGCCGTGGGCATCAGCGCACGCCACTTCATCAACCCGCGCACGCCCGACGCGTCGATGATGGACGACGTGATGTACCGCGCCATCGCCGTGGGTTTTGCCTTCTTCACCATCGCCACCATCCTCGGCGCCTTCTGGGCCGCCGAAGCCTGGGGTGGCTACTGGAGCTGGGACCCGAAAGAAACCTGGGCGCTGATCGTCTGGCTGAACTACGCCGCCTGGCTGCACATGCGCCTGGTGAAGGGCCTGCGTGGCACCGTGGCCTCGTGGTGGGCGCTGGTGGGCCTGGTGGTCACCACCTTCGCCTTCCTGGGCGTGAACATGTTCCTGTCGGGCCTGCACTCCTACGGCGAGCTGTGAAACCGGCGTTGTAAGGAAGCCAAGCCTCGGCCGACCACTGCACAACCGCTGGAGAACCGCATGTTGTATTTGAAGGACCGAGGCTTTGAGCACCCTGTTGCGTCGGAGATCACGCCGCGCCAGGTTTACGAAGGCCGCCGTGGCCTGCTGAAAGGTGCGGCCGCGCTGGCCGCCTTCGGCGCCCTGCCCGCCGCCGCGCAAACCCCGGCGCGCCCCGGCAAGGGCGCGCCCCTGGCCAGCGTGCGCAGCACCCTGCCCGGCGCACAGGTGATGGACAAGCCCACGCCCTACCAGGACGTCACCACCTACAACAACTTCTACGAGTTCGGCACCGACAAGGCCGACCCTGCCCGCAATGCCGGCAGCCTGAAGACCCGGCCCTGGACCGTGGCCGTGGAAGGCGAGGTGAAAAAACCTGGCACCTACGACCTGGACGCCCTGCTGAAGCTGGCGCCCATGGAAGAGCGCATCTACCGCCTGCGCTGCGTGGAAGGCTGGAGCATGGTCGTGCCCTGGGTGGGTTATTCGCTGGCCGAACTGGTGAAGCGCGTGGAACCCACGGGCAACGCCAAGTTCGTGCAGTTCACCACCCTGGCCGACAAGGCGCAGATGCCGGGGCTGCGCGCCGGTGTGCTGGACTGGCCCTACACCGAAGGCCTGCGCCTGGACGAGGCCATGAACCCGCTGGCCCTGCTGGCCTTCGGCCTGTACGGCGAAGTGCTGCCCAACCAGAACGGCGCCCCGGTGCGCCTGGTACTGCCTTGGAAGTACGGCTTCAAGTCGGCCAAGAGCATCGTGAAGATCCGCTTCGTCGAGAAGCAGCCCAAGACCAGCTGGGAAGTCGCCATACCCAGCGAGTACGGCTTTTATTCCAACGTGAACCCCAAGGTGGACCACCCACGCTGGAGCCAGGCCACCGAGCGCCGCATCGGCGAAGACGGCCTGTTCGCCAAGAAGCGCCCCACGCTGATGTTCAACGGCTACGAGCCGCAGGTGGGCCAGCTGTACGCCGGCATGGACCTGAAGAAGTTCTACTGAAGCGCTCCGCTTCAGACCCACAATGAACAAGCTGCTGCTCAAGCCAGCGGCCAAGGTGCTGCTGTTCGGGCTGTTGCTGGCGCCCGTGGTGGCCCTGGTGGTGGGGGCCTTCACGAACCAGCTGGGCGCCAACCCGGCGGAGCGGTTGATCCGCGAAACCGGCGAGTGGACGCTGCGCTGGCTGTGCCTCACCTTGGCCGTCACGCCAGCGCGGCAGCTCACCGGCTGGCACGCTTTGGCACGCTTTCGGCGCATGCTGGGCGTGGGCACCTTCGCCTACGGCGCCCTGCACTTCTTGGCCTACGGCTGGCTGGACATGGGCCTGGCGCTGGACGACATCTGGCGCGACATCCTCAAGCGCCCTTTCATCCTGGTGGGCACGGCGGCCCTGCTGTTGATGCTGCCGCTGGCCGCCACCTCGTTCAACCGCGCCATCCAGGCCCTGGGCGCAAAACGCTGGCAAACGCTGCACCGCAGCGTGTACGCCGTGGCGGGGCTGGCGCTGCTGCATTTCTTCTGGATGCGCAGCGCCAAGCAGAACTTCACCGAGGTGGCGGTCTACGCCGCCATCGTCGCGGCGCTGCTGGGCTGGCGCGTGTGGAAACGCGTGCAGCGGCGCCGCCAGCAGCGAGCTCTCAAACCGGCCGGCGGTTCAACACCGGCTTGAGCGCCACGCCGGTGTGCGAACCGGCGGCCACCACGGCTTCGGGCGGGCCTTCCACCACCAGGCGGCCACCGCCGGTGCCACCTTCGGGGCCCAGGTCTATCACCCAGGCGGCCTCGGCCACCACGTCGAGGTCGTGTTCGATCACCACCACGCTGTGGCCGCCGTCCACCAGGCGGTGCAGCACGCGGATCAGCTTCTCCACGTCGGCCATGTGCAGGCCCACGGTGGGCTCGTCCAGCACGTACAGCGTGTGCGGCGCCTTGTTGCCCCGGCGCGTGACGTCGTCGCGCACCTTGCTCAGTTCGGCCACCAGCTTGATGCGCTGCGCCTCGCCGCCGCTGAGCGTGGGCGAGGGCTGGCCCAGCGTCAGGTAACCCAGGCCCACGTCCTTCAGCAGCTGCAGCGGGTGGGCGATGCTGGGCATGCTGGCGAAGAAGTCCACGGCCTCGTCCACCTCCATCTGCAGCACGTCGCCGATGCTCTTGCCGCGCCAGGTGACGGCCAGGCTCTCGGGGTTGAAACGTGCGCCGTGGCAGGTGTCGCAAGGCACTTTCACGTCGGGCAGGAAGCTCATCGCGATGGTCTTCATGCCCTGGCCTTCACAACCCGGGCAACGGCCTTCGCCGGTGTTGAAGCTGAAACGCGCGGCGGCATAACCGCGGGCCTTGGCCTCCAAGGTTTCGGTGAACAGCTTGCGGATGGCGTCCCAGAAACCGATGTAGGTGGCCGGGCAGCTGCGCGGCGTTTTGCCGATGGGCGTCTGGTCCACTTCCAGCACACGGTCCAGCAGGTCGTAACCCGTCAATGCAGCGCAGCCCACCCAGGGCTGGCCACGGCCGGCGGCCAGGGCTTCGCGGCCGGCTGCGCTCTGGCGCTGGGCCACGGCCTGGGCCACGTTGGCCAGCAGCACGTCGCGCGCCAGCGTGCTCTTGCCCGAGCCCGACACCCCCGTCACCGCCACCAGGCGCTTCAGCGGCACACGCACGTCCAGCGTTTGCAGGTTGTGCAGCTTGGCGCCGAACAAGTGCAGGGCCGGCGCGTCGGCGGTCACGTCGCGCCGGGCCTGCAGCGGGTGCAGCAGCGGGTGGGCCAAGATGCGGCCGGTGGCGCTGTCGGCCACGGCCGAGAGCTGCGCCACCGTGCCCTGCGCCACCAGGCGACCGCCGCGTTTGCCGGCGCTGGGGCCGATGTCGATGATGTGGTCGGCGCGGCGGATGGTGTCTTCGTCGTGCTCCACCACCACCAGGGTGTTGCCGCGTTCGCCCAGCTTCTGCAGCGCGCCCAACAAGATGCCGTTGTCGCGCGGGTGCAGGCCGATGGTGGGCTCGTCCAGCACGTAACACACGCCCTGCAGGTTGCTGCCCAGCTGGGCCGCCAGTCGGATGCGCTGGGCCTCACCACCGCTCAGCGTCGGCGCGGCGCGGTCCAGCGTCAGGTAGCCCAGGCCCACCTCTTCCAGGAAGGCCAGGCGGCTCTGGATCTCGCTGACCACGTCGCGGGCGATGCCCGCATCACGCCCTTCCAGGCGCAGGCCGTCCACCCACCGCTTCACGTCGTGCACCGACTGCTGCGCGATCTGGTGGATGGGCGCGCCGTCGAAAGTGACGGCGCGTGCCGCGGCGTTCAAACGCGCGCCGCCGCAGTCCGGGCAGGCCTCGTCGACCAGGCCTTCCACCTCGGCCTCTTCGGCGGGGAAACTCTGTTCGCGGCCCTTGTTCTCGTCGTCGCGCACCGAGTCGTCGTAGGCCTTGCGCTGCTCGCGCGTGAGCTTCAAACCCGTGCCCACGCAGCTGGTGCACCAGCCATGTTTGCTGTTGTAGCTGAACAAACGCGGGTCCAGTTCGGCGTAACTGGTGCTGCACACCGGGCAGGCGCGTTTGGTGCTGAACACCGTGACACGCCCGATGTCGGCCGTGCTCTGCCCGTCGTCCATGGCCGCGGCCAGGCCGTCCAGCGGGTGCAGCAGGTGCAGCACGCCCTTGCCCAGGTCCAGCGCCTTGCTCAGCAGGCTGCGCAGTTCGGCCTCGTTGTCGGCCGACACCACCAAATCACCCACCGGCAGTTCCAGCGTGTGTTCCTTGAAGCGGTCGATGCGCGGGAAGGGGTCGGTCTTCAGGAACTCACCGTCCACGCGCAAATGGCTGTGGCCGCGCGCTTTGGCCCACTTGGCCAGGTCGGTGTAGACGCCCTTGCGGTTCACCACCAGCGGCGCCAGCAGGCCCACGTGGTGGCCTTTGTGGTCGCGGATGATCTGCGCCGCGATGCTCTCAGCACTTTGCGCCTTCACCGGCGCGCCGTCGTGCACGCAGTGCTGCAGGCCCAGCTTCACCCACAGCAGACGCAAGAAGTGCCACAACTCCGTGGTGGTGGCCACCGTGCTCTTGCGGCCGCCGCGGCTCAGCCGCTGCTCAATCGCCACCGTGGGCGGGATGCCGTACACCGCGTCCACCTCGGGCCGGCCGGCCGGCTGCACGATGCTGCGCGCGTAGGCGTTCAGGCTTTCCAGGTAGCGCCGCTGGCCTTCGTTGAACAGGATGTCAAACGCCAGCGTGCTCTTGCCAGAACCGCTGACGCCGGTGACCACGTTGAACTTGCCGCGCGGGATGTCCACGCTCAGGTTCTTCAGGTTGTGCTCTTTGGCGTTGACGATGCTGATGGCGTCGTTCAGCAGCTGTTGGGCTTGGCGGCGCGCCTTCACCAGCGTCTGCAGCGGCACGCCTTCTTCGGCCACCGGCGTGGCCAGGCCCATGGCCTGTTCGTACTCACGCAGCGCCAGGCCGGTGTGGGAAGTCGGGTGGGCCTTCACGTCGTCCGGCGTGCCGGCGCACACCAGCTGCCCGCCAGCTTCACCGCCCTCGGGCCCCAGGTCCACCAGCCAGTCGGCGGCACGGATCACGTCCAGGTTGTGTTCGATGACCAGCAGCGAATGCCCCGCGTCCAGCAGCTTGCGGAAGGCGCGCATCAGCTTGTTGATGTCGTCGAAGTGCAGGCCCGTCGTGGGTTCGTCGAACAGGAACAGCGTGCCTTTCTTGGCCACCGGTTGGCGCGAAGAAGACCCCGAGGCTGCGGCCTCGGCCAGGAAGCCGGCCAGCTTCAGGCGCTGGGCCTCGCCGCCGCTCAGCGTGGGCACAGGCTGGCCCAGGCGCACGTAGTCCAGGCCCACGTCGACGATGGGCTGCAGGCGGGCCAGCACCTCGCGGTCGGCCTGGAACCAGTGCGCGGCTTCGGCCACGGTCAGGTCCAGCACGTCGGCAATGCTCAGCGCCAGCGGGCCACGCAGCACCTTCACGTCCAGCACTTCGGCGCGGTAACGTCGGCCGTCGCAGTCGGGGCAGCGCAGGTAGACGTCGCTCAGGAACTGCATCTCCACGTGCTCGAAACCGCTGCCGCCGCAGGTGGGGCAGCGCCCGTCGCCGGCGTTGAAGCTGAAGGTGCCGGCCGTGTAGCTGCGCTCGCGCGCCAGCGGGGCGTCGGCGAAGATCTTGCGCAGTTCGTCAAACGCGCCCACATAACTGGCCGGGTTGCTGCGCGCGGTTTTGCCTATGGGGCTTTGGTCCACGAACACCGCGTCGGCCAGTTGTTCACCGCCCAACAGCGCCGTGTGCGCGCCCGGGGTCTCGGTGGGCTTGCCGAACTGTCGGGCCAGCGCCGGGTACAGCACGTCTTGAATGAGCGTGCTCTTGCCCGAGCCCGACACACCCGTCACCACCACCAGGCGCTGCAGCGGGAAGGCCACGTCCACGCCCTGCAGGTTGTGTTCGGTGGCGCCTTGCAGCAGCAGCTTGGGGTGGTTGTCGGCCACCAGGCGCTTGAAGCCCAGGCCCACGGTCTTGCGCGCGCCCAGGTAGGCGCCGGTCAGTGTGTTGGCGGCCTTGGCCTGGTCGGGTGTGCCGTCGAAAACGATCTGCCCACCCCGTTCACCGGGGCCGGGGCCCATGTCCACCAGGCGGTCGGCGGCCAGCATCACGGCCGGGTCGTGTTCCACCACCACCAAGGTGTTGCCGGCGTCGCGCAGCCGGTGCATGGCCTGCACGATGCGGTTCATGTCGCGCGGGTGCAGGCCGATGCTGGGCTCGTCCAACACGAACAGCGTGTTCACCAGGCTGGTGCCGAGGGCCGTGGTCAGGTTGATGCGCTGCACCTCGCCGCCGCTGAGCGTGCGGCTCTGGCGGTCCAACGTGAGGTAGCCCAGGCCCACGTCGCACAGGTACTTCAGCCGTGTGCGCACCTCGTCCAGCAGCAGCTTCAGCGCGTCGTCCAGCATCGTGGAAGGCAGGCTGAGGCCATCGAAGAAACGTTTCAGGCGTTCGATGCTGACCTGCATCAGGTCGTGCAGGTTCAGGCCCGGCAGGGCTTCCAGTTGCTCGCGGCTCCACTTCGCGCCCACGGGCAGTTGGCGGCGCGCCGGGGGCAGCACGGCGTCGGCGTCGGCCTTCGTCCCCATGCGCCACAACAAAGCCTCCAGCTTCAGGCGCGCACCGCCGCAAGCCGTGCAGGGCGTGTAGCTGCGGTACTTGGACAAGAGCACGCGGATGTGCATCTTGTAGGCCTTGCTCTCCAGGTACTCGAAGAAGCGGCGCACGCCGTACCACTGCTTGTTCCAGTTACCGGTCCAGTTCGGCGAGCCTTCCAGCACCCAGTGTTGTTGGGCCGGCGTCAGCTGTTTCCAGGCCGTGTCGCGCGGGATGCCGGCTTCGCCAGCGTACTTCAGCAGGTCGTCCTGGCTGTCGGCCCAGGCCGGCGTCTGCTTGGGCTGGATGGCGCCGTTGCGCAGCGTCTTGCGGTCGTCGGGGATGACCAGGCCGAAGTCCACGCCAATGACACGCCCGAAACCGCGGCAGGTGTCGCAAGCGCCGTAAGCGCTGTTGAAGCTGAACAGCGCCGGTTGCGGGTCGGCGTAACGGCGGTCGCTCTCGGGGCAGTGCAGGCCGGTGCTGTACTTCCAGGCCGTCCAGCCCGTTTCATCGCTGCCGGCCTGCACCGTCAGCCGGCCGCCGCCGCGTTTCAGCGCCAGCTCTATGGCCTCCATGACCCGCACTTTTTCAGCGCTGCCCAGGCGCAGGCGGTCGGCCACCACGTCCAGCAGCTGGCGGTTGCCTTCCACACGTTCGCTGTGCACACGGGTGAAGCCGCTGGCGGCCAGCCACTGGGCCTGTTGTTCGGCCGTGGTTTCGGCCGGCAGTTCCACCGGGAAGGTGAACACCAGGCGGGGGTCGCCAGCCGCGGCGGCGCGGCCCTGCAGGTCGGCGTAGATGGTTTCAGGCGTGTCGTGCCGCACGGGCAGGGCCGTGTCCTGGTCGAACAACTGCGCGGCGCGGGCGAACAACAGCTTCAGGTGGTCGTTCAGCTCCGTCATCGTGCCCACCGTGGAACGGCTGGTGCGCACCGGGTTGGTCTGGTCGATGGCGATGGCCGGCGGCACGCCGTCCACGCGGTCCACGGCCGGGCGGTCCATGCGGTCCAGGAACTGGCGCGCGTAGGCGCTGAAGGTCTCCACATAGCGCCGCTGTCCTTCGGCGTACAGCGTGTCGAACACCAGGCTGCTCTTGCCAGAGCCGCTGGGGCCGGTGAACACCGTCAATTCACCCGTGCGGATGTCCAGGTCCAGGTTCTTCAGGTTGTGCTGGCGGGCACCACGGATGCGGATCAGACCGTTG
>JBKCUM010000169.1:0-42479 GCA_046318395.1 Rubrivivax sp. | reverse complement strand
GAGGCCACTTCTTCGGCGCTCTTCGAGATGTCGGTGCTGTTCTTCAGGTCGTCGGCCAGGTCCGACAGGTTCTGGGCGGTTTGCTCGCACTCCGACAGCGCAGCGCTCTGCTCTTCCACGGTCTTGGCCGCTTCTTCGCTGGCCGAACTCTGTTCCGACGCGGCGGCGGCGATCTGCTCGCTGCCTTTGATGGCTTGCTGTGCGGCCACGTTGCTTTGCTGGGCGGCCGCGGCGATCTCGCCGGCGCCCGACACGATGACGGCGGCGTCGTTGCGGATCTGGTCCAGCTGTTTCAGGATGACGTCGCTCTTTTGCACCTCGCTCTGGATGGTCTGGGCGGCGTCGTTGATGCCCGAGGCGATGGTCTTCACCTCGCCCTGGATCTGGCCCACCAGGTCTTGGATCTGCTTGGCGCTTTTCTCACTGGTTTCTGCCAGCGTCCGCACTTCGTCGGCCACCACGGCAAAGCCCTTGCCGTGCTGGCCGGCGCGCGCGGCCTCGATGGCGGCGTTCAAGGCCAGCAGGTTGGTCTGGTCGGCGATGCGGGCCACGGCCTTCACGATGTCGCCAATGTTGGCGGCCTGGCGCTCCAGCTCGGCCACCATCTTCACGCTCTCACCCTGGCGACGCGCGGCCACGTTGACGTTCGCCACCGTGCCCTGCACCTCGGTGTTGATGCGGCCCACCAGGCTTTGCATGCCCTGGGCCTTGCCCTGGGCCACCTGCACCGCGTTCAGCTGGCGGGTGATGGCCACCGCCACCTGGTTCACCGCAGCCAGCGACTCCTGCGCGGCGCCCGAGGCTTCTTCGGCGCCGCTGGCGATCTGGTCGGCGGCGCGCTTCAGTTCTTCAGAGGCCGATGCCGCTTCGTTGATGCCGGCCGACAACTGCGTGGCGGCGGCGGCCACGCGTTCCGAGGCCTGCTGCTGTTTGGCCAAGGTGCGCGCGCGCTTGCGGTTGGCTTCGGCGTCGCGCGTCATGGTCTTGGTCAGTCCCTTGGCCACCACCGGGGCAGGGGTTGCACGGGCCGATGCGTCGCGGTTCTTGGTCACCAGGGACATGGAGGTTCTCCTCAGGGCGAGCGGTGCGGCAACGGCCCACGCGAATCGCCAAAGGCCGGTTCGGCCGGTCCACCGTCTCCCGGTTGGGCGGCGTGGCGACGGTTACCGTGGCCAAGGCCCCAGGAGCCCAGGCATTTCACTGCGCCATGCCCCCGTGAGCTCCAAGGAAATGGCGCCCTAATCCGCGGCAATTGGGTGATTTGATCAAAGACGCAAATATATTAACAATGAATTCTTGTTCGTGCCGAATGGCACGGCTTTGCGGCTTGTTCCAAAACCAGTGGTTACAGCCGGGCGTCAACCGCGTGGCCGACCCCGCGAACGCGGGTTTTCCAAGGGCAGCCCGGGGGGGCGGCACGGGTTCTGCTACCTAAAATCGCGCCTTTCGCCGCCATGCCCCGGGTTCGGGCGGCAGAAATGCAGCCACGCAGGGGCCACCTGCGCACTGGGTTGGGAATGCAGATGAAACAGCAACAAGCAGGTGTTTTTCAGCACAAGGCGGCCGTGGCCGGTTGGCTTGGCGGCTTGGGTTTCTTCGGCCTGGTGGCCACGGCGCTGCCGGTGCAGGCGCAGATCCAGGGCGTGGCTGCACCGTCGGACAAGGTCACCATGGAGCGTGCACAACGCGAAGCCGACGGCCCCCGCCGCCGCATCCTGGAGGCGGCCAAGGTGAAGGGCGTGGTGCGCGGCAACGAACCCGCTGCCGCGGCGCCCGCCGCCGTGGCCGCAGTGGCTGCGCCGGTGGCGCCACAGCCGCCCGCCCAGGAACCGGCGCGTGCGCTGTCGGTGCTGCAGCCCAGCGTGGCGCCGGTGGCCTTGCCCAGCGCGCAAGAAGTGGCGCTGGCACCCGCTTCCGTGGTGCCCGTTCAGCTGGCCCCTTCGTCGATGGCGGTGCTGGCGGCTTTGCCCAGCACGCAGTCCATGGCACCGCCCAAGCTGCTGAGCAAGGTGGAGCCCGAGTTCACGCCCCGCCTGATGCGCCGCCTGACGCGGCGCGTGGAGTTGCGCGTGGAGGTGGGCATCGAGACCGACGGCCGCGTGCGCGACGTGCAGGTGGCGCAGGGCGGCAACGAAGAACTCGCCCAGGCCGTGCGCGACGCCATGCTGCAGTGGCGCTACGAAGCCCAGCCGGCGCCGCGGCGCCACCTGGTGGAACTGGTCATCGACCCCAACTGAGCCCCGCGGTCCGCTGGGCGCCGCAGGCCGCCGCGCGGCCGCTGTTTCAGCCCTGCAGGGCCAGCAGCGCGCGGTCCATGCCGCCTTCGGCCACCGTCAGCATGGCCTGGGCCGCCACCGCGGGTTTGGGGTGGAAGGCGATGGACAGGCCCACCGCGCCCATCATCGGCAGGTCGTTCGCACCGTCGCCCACGGCGATGGCCTGCTGCGGCGGTATGCCCATCAGGTCGCACACGTCCAGCACCACACGGCGCTTCTCGGCGCCGTCGACGATGTCGCCCCAGGGGCGGTGTTCCAGCGCGCCGGTCAGCCGCCCGTCGGCCACGGCCAGCGTGTTGGCGCGGGCGAAGTCCAGCTTCAGCCGCTGACGCACCCGTTCGCTGAAGAAGGTGAAACCGCCGCTGACCAGCAACGTCTTCAGCCCCGCGGCCTGGCAGGCGGCTACGAAGGCCGGCACGCCGGGGTTCAGCTGCAGGCGCTGTTCGTAGACCTTCAGCAGCGCGGCTTCGGGCAGGCCGGCCAGCAGGGCCACACGCCGGCGCAGGCTTTCTTTGTAGTCGGTGATCTCACCGCGCATCGCGGCTTCGGTGATGGCCGCCACCTGGGCGCCGCAACCGGCTTCGGCGGCGATCTCGTCCACGCACTCGATGTTGATCAGCGTGGAGTCCATGTCGAAGGCCACCAGCTTGAAGTCGGTCAGCTTCAAAGGCGGTGTGAAGCCGCGGGCGAACAGGCCGGGGGCGATCTCGTGGGCAGCGTGCATGGGTTCAGGCGGGCAAAGCAAGGGCAGGGGGGGTCTCAGGCGGCGCGCTGGGGCTGACCCAGCGCACGCAACACGTCTCGCACGTACTGGGCGCGGTCGGGGGCGCCGGCGATCTCGCGGTCGATGCGCAGCTTCTCGTTGCCGGCCAGCTTGATGGCGCGGTTCTTCTGCACCAGCTCGATGATCTTCATCGCGTCGATCGGCGGGTTGGGGCGGAAGATGATGTTCATCAGCTTGGGGCCGGCGTCGATCTTCAACACGCCATAGGGCTTGGCCAGCACACGCAGTCGGTGCGTGTCGAACAGCGTTTGCCCCTGCGGCGGCAGTTTGCCGAAGCGGTCGGTGATCTCTTCCAGCAGACCGTCGATCTGCTCGGCCTTGTCGGCCGTGGCCAGGCGCTTGTACAGGTTCAGCCGCACGTGCACGTCGCCGCAGTAGGCGTCGGGCAGCAGGGCGGGCGCGTGCAGGTTCACCTCGGTGGTGCCGCCGAACACACCGCCCAGCGGGCTCAGCAGGTCGGGCTCTTGGCCGCTCTTCAGCGCACGCACGGCTTCGGCCAGCATGTCGTTGTAGAGCTGGAAACCCACCTCCATCATGTTGCCGCTCTGGTTCTCGCCCAGCACCTCGCCGCAGCCGCGGATCTCCAGGTCGTGCATGGCCAGGTAGAAGCCGCTGCCCAGTTCTTCCATGTCCTGGATGGCCTGCAGCCGCTGGCCCGCTTGTTTGGTCAGGCCCTGCACATCGGGCACCAGCAGGTAGGCATAGGCCTGGTGGTGGCTGCGGCCCACGCGGCCGCGCAGCTGGTGCAGCTGGGCCAGGCCGAACTTGTCGGCACGGCTGATGACGATGGTGTTGGCCGTGGGCACGTCGATGCCGGTTTCGATGATGGTCGAACACAGCAGCAGGTTGAAACGCTGCGCCACGAAGTCGCGCATCACGTGTTCCAGCTCGCGCTCGGGCATCTGGCCGTGGGCCACGGCGATGCGCGCCTCGGGCAGCAGCTCGGCCAGCTTCTGCGCGCGGTTCTGGATGGTCTCGACCTCGTTGTGCAGGAAGTACACCTGCCCACCACGCTGCAGCTCGCGCATCACCGCTTCGCGGATGGTGCCCGTGCCTTCGTTGCGCACAAAGGTCTTGATGGCCAGGCGGCGTTGTGGCGCGGTGGCGATCACCGACAGGTCGCGCAAGCCTTCCAGCGCCATGCCCAGCGTGCGTGGGATGGGCGTGGCCGTCAGCGTCAGCACGTCCACCTCGGCGCGGAAAGCCTTCATGGCCTCTTTGTGGCGCACGCCGAAGCGGTGTTCTTCGTCGATGACCAGCAGCCCCAGGCGGTTGAACTTCACGTCGGGGCTGAGCAGCTTGTGCGTGCCCACCACGATGTCCACCGTGCCGTCGGCGATGCCCTCGATGGCGGCTTTGACTTCCTTGGCCGTGCGGAAGCGCGACATCTCGGCGATCTTCACCGGCCACTTGCCGAAGCGGTCCACCAGGGTCTGGTAGTGCTGCTCGGCCAGCAGCGTGGTGGGCGCCAGCAGGGCCACCTGCTTGCCGCCCATCACGGCCACGAAAGCCGCACGCAGCGCCACTTCGGTCTTGCCGAAACCGACGTCGCCGCAGACCAGGCGGTCCATGGGGCGCGGGCTCACCATGTCCTGGATGACGGCGTGGATGGCCGCCCGCTGGTCTGCCGTTTCTTCAAAGCCGAAGCTGGTGGCGAAAGCCTCGTAGTCGTGCGGGCTGAAGCGGTGGGCGTAGCCTTCGCGCGCGGCGCGGCGGGCGTACAGGTTCAGCAGCTCGGCCGCGGTGTCGCGCACCTGTTCGGCGGCCTTGCGGCGGGCCTTGTCCCACTGGCCACTGCCCAGCTTGTGCAGCGGTGCTTCGTCGGCGCTGACGCCGGTGTAGCGGCTGATGAGGTGCAGCTGCGCCACAGGCACGTACAGCGTGGCCTTGTCGGCGTATTCCAGGTGCAGGAATTCGCTGGCACCTTCGCCCAGGTCGATGTTCACCAGGCCCTGGTAGCGCCCGATGCCGTGGTTCATGTGCACCACGGGGTCGCCCACCTTCAGCTCCGACAGGTCCTTGATCAGCGCGTCGACGTTGCTGACCTGTTCCTGCTTGCGCCGCCGCCGCGCCTGCGGCGTGCTGGCGAAGAGTTCGGTCTCGGTGAAGAACTGCACCGAGATGGGTTGATCGGTGCTGAGCGCGTCGTGCCAGTGGAAACCTTCGGCCAGCGGCGCGGCCGTGATGGCCACCTTCTCGCCGCTGTCCAAAAACTCCTGCAGCGTGGCCGCGCTGGGCAGGTCGATCTTGTGGTCACGCAGCAGCTCCAGCAGGCTCTCGCGTCGGCCGTCGCTTTCGGCCACCAGCAGCACGCGGTGCGGCGTCTGCGCGATGTGGTGCTGCAACCGCGCCAGCGGCTCGGTGGCGCCGCGGTCGATGGACACGTCGGCCAGCGGCCGCGCCCAGTCCACCGGCTCCAGGCCGCGCAGGCCCAGGGCCGCATGGCCGCCCACGGCGGTGAAGAAGGCCTCCGGCCGCAGGTAAATCTCTTCCGGCGGCAGCAGCGGCCGTTCGGGGTCGTGCTGCAGAAAACGGTGGCGCTCGCGCGTGTCGGTCCAGAAACGCTCCAGCGCCGCGTCCACTTCGCCGTGCAGGGCCAGCATCGCGGGCTGCTCACTGCCGGTGCCGAGGTAGTCGAACACGGTGGCGACCTGGTCGAAGAACAGCGGCAGGTAGTACTCGATGCCGCCGCTGGCGATGCCCTGCGCGATGTCCTTGTAGATGCGGCTCTTGGTGGGGTCGCCGTCCAGCTTCTCGCGCCAGCGCGCGCGGAAGGCCGTGCGCGCGGCCTCGTCCATCGGGAACTCGCGGCCGGGCAGCAGGCGCACCTCGGGCACGGGGTACAGGCTGCGCTGGCTGTCGGGGTCGAAGGTGCGGATGCTGTCCACCTCGTCGCCGAACAGGTCCACGCGGTAGGGCACCAGGCTGCCCATGGGGAACAGGTCGATCAGGCCACCGCGCACGGCATATTCGCCGGGGCTGACCACCTGGCTGACGTGCTGGTAGCCGGCCAGCGTCAACTGGCTCTTCAGCTTGGCCTCGTCAAGCCGCTGCTTCTGCTTGAACTGGAAGGTGGTGCCGGCCAGGAACGACGGCGGCGCCAGGCGCGTGAGCGCCGTGGTGGCGGGCAGCAGCACCACGTCCACCTCGCGCTGCAGCACGCGCCACAGCGTGGCCAGGCGCTCGCTGATCAGGTCCTGGTGCGGGCTGAAGGTGTCGTAGGGCAGGGTCTCCCAGTCGGGGAACACCGCGCAGCGCAGGCCGGGCTCGAAGAACGTCAGCTCGTCGGCCAGGCGCGTGGTGTCCGCGGGCTCGGCGGTGACGATGGCGAACAGGCGCTTCGCGTCGGCCTGCTGCCGCGCCAGGCGGGCCAGCAGCAGGGCGTCGGCCGAACCCGGCGGTTTGGGCAGCGTGAAACGCTTGCCAACGGCGATGTGGGGCAATTGCATGAAGGGGCGGATTCTAGAATCCCGCCATGAATGCTGCTGAAAGCGCCCACGCCCCGGCCGCGCGCTGTTTCGCCCTGGTGCCCTGCGCCGGTGTAGGGCAACGCGCCGGTGCCGCCGGGCCCAAACAATACGCGCCGCTGGCCGGCCAGGCCGTGGTGGCCCACACGCTGGCCGCGCTGCGCGCCGTGCCCGAACTGGCGGGTACCTTGGTGGTGCTGTCGCCCACCGACACCGTTTTCGAACAACACGCCCCCGGCTGGGCCGCCCCCGGCCGCTGGGTGGCGCGCTGCGGCGGCGACACGCGCGCGGCCACCGTCACCGCCGGCCTGCAGGCCCTGCGCGGCCTGGGCGCGACCGAGCACGACTGGGTGCTGGTGCACGACGCCGCGCGCTGCCTGCTGCAACCGGCCTGGGTGCAGCGCCTCATCGCGGCCTGCCGTGACGACGCCGTGGGCGGCCTGCTCGCCTTGCCGGTGGCCGACACGCTGAAGCACGAGGGCGCAGGCGAGGCGGCCGGCCGTGTGGACCACACCGTGCCGCGCGCCGGCAAGTGGGCGGCACAGACGCCGCAGATGTTCCGCCTGGGTGTGCTGCAGCGCGCGCTGCTGGCCGCCGGCGACGCCGTCACCGACGAGGCCAGCGCCATCGAAGCCCAGGGCCTGGCGCCGCGCCTGGTGGTGGGCGATTTCGAGAACCTGAAAGTCACCTGGCCCGGCGACTTTGTGCTGGCCGAACGTTTGTTGAGGACACGATGAACCCACATTCCTGGCCCGACCTTCGCGTGGGCGAAGGCTGGGACACGCACCAGCTCGTCACCGGCCGTCCGCTGGTGCTGGGCGGCGTGACCATCCCGCACACGCACGGCCTGCTGGGCCACAGCGACGCCGACGCGCTGCTGCACGCCATCACCGACGCGGTGTTCGGTGCCGCCGGCTTGGGCGACATCGGCCGCCACTTCCCCGACACCGCGGTGGAGTTCAAGGGCGCCGACTCGGCCGTGCTGCTGGCCGAAGCCCTGCGCCGTGTGCAGGCCGAAGGCTGGCAGCTGCTGAACGTGGACAGCACCATCGTGGCCCAAGCACCCAAGCTGGCGCCGCACATGCCGGCCATCCGCGCCCGCGTGGCCCAGGTGCTGGGCCTGCCCGAGGGGCGTGTGAACGTGAAGGCCAAGACCGCCGAAAAAATGGGCCCGGTGGGCGAAGGCCGCGCGATCGAAACGCGCGCCGTGTGCCTGCTGGTGCGTGCGGCTGGAGCGGGCGCATGAGCCGGCCCCTGCTTGGCCGTGGTTGGGCGCAACCGGCGCTCTGGCTGTGGGTGGCGGTGGTCTGGGCCGGGGGCGCCATGGCGCAAGCGACGCCTGGCGGCGGGGGCGCGGCGCCGCGTGCCGCCAGCGCAGCCGCGCCGGCGGCGCCCGCAAAGGCGGCGCGCGTGTGGGTGTTGCGCGCCACTGGCGGGCGCCAATGCGAGGCGGGCGGCGCCACCTTGGCCGAGCACCGCGCGGTGCTGCAGGCGGCGGGCGTGGCGGTGACGGCCGAACGCTGCGCCAACGACGGCCGCATGCGCGTGGCCATGTGCGGCGCGTCCGATGGTCGGCTGAACGCCTTGGAAGTGCCCGCTGCCGCGCTGGCCCAGGCCCAGAAGCTGGGCTTTCAGGCCATGGCCCAACTGCCAGGCGCGCAGTTCATCGACTGCCGCTGAACGCGGGTTCGCCGTGTTCGGCTGCCCGTCGGTGGGAGATCTCCGACGGGCCGTTGTAGTGGTGCTTGCGCTGGTTTGGCTGGTCGGCGTGATATCGCCGATGGGCCCTCGCCAGCCGTGCAGGGCTTGGCGGTGCTGAACGTGCGGGCTCAGCCCACCGGCGTGAAATCGCCGATGGGCCTTCGCCAGCCGTGCAGGGCCTTCCGGCCCTGCACGCGCGGGCTCAGGGTGCGCGGCGCAGGCGGATGTGGGCCATCAGGCCGCCGTCGGGTGCGTTGGTCAGCTCCAAGGTGCCGCCCATGCGTTGCATGGCCTTGTCGACGATCGCCAGGCCCAGGCCGGCGCCGGTGGCGGCGGTGCGGGCTGCGTCGCCGCGGAAGAAGGGTGTCGTCAGCTGCGACAGTTTTTCCGGCGCCACGCCCGGGCCGTGGTCGCGCACGGTCAGGATGACCCAGGGCCCGGTGCGCACGTAGCTCACGCCCACGTCGGCCACACCCGTGTAGGTGCCACGGCCGTAGCGGCGTGCGTTCTCGAACAGGTTGCTGAACACGCGGCCCAGTTCGGTGTCGTCGGCCATCACCTTCAGGTCGATGGCCACCTTGTTGGTGATGCGGATCTGGCTCGGGTCGCGGAAACCGCCGGCCTCGCGGTCCACCAGGGCCGACACGTGCACCGGCTCCAGGCGGGTGTCGCCAGGCCGCGCGTAGTCCATGAACGTGTCGATGATGGCGTCGAGCTGGTCGATGTCCATCGCCATGTTGCGCTTGGCCTCTTCGTCGGAGACGCTCATCTCCGTGTCCAGCCGCAGCCGCGCCAGCGGCGTGCGCAGGTCGTGGCTGATGCCGGCCAACATCACCGCGCGGTCTTCTTCCACGCGCGCCAGTTCACGCGCCATGCGGTTGAAGCCGCGGTTGACCTCGCGGATCTCGCTGGTCAGCGTGTTCTCGTCCAGCCGGGAATCGAGGTCGCCTTCGCGGATGCGGCTGGCGGCGAAGCTCAGCTGCTTCAGCGGCCGGTTGATCAGCCGTGCGATGGCCACCGAACCCACCAGGGTCGCCAGCACCGCGATGCCGATCCACACGAACCAGGTGCCGCTGGTCAGTGGGCCGGTCTGGGCCGCGTCGGCCTGCAGCCAGAAACGGTCGCGGTCGATGCTGAAGCCCACCCACAGGCCGTGCTGGCCATTGACGCTGCGCGCCACGGTGGCGTCCGGCCCCAGGGCCGACCGCAATTCCTGGCTGACGCGCCGTGTGAAGCGGTCCACCTCGAAAGGCTCGGCCACGTCGCCGGGCTCGCGTGGCGCCACGCGGATGGCCGTGGGCGAACCCAGGCCTTGCGACAGGCTCTTCACCAGCGCCACGCGGTTGATGCCGTCGGCTTGCTTCAGCGCCGCGCGCGACAGGTTCACCAGCCCGGCGATCTGCTGCGCGGCCTGCACAGCGCGCGGCTCGAACTCCAGCGCGCGCAGGGTCTGCACCCACGAAAAGACGCCGCCGGCCAACAACACGGCCAGCAGGAAGAAGGTGCGCCAGAAAAGGCTGAAAGCGAGGGTCTTGCGCGGCATGGTTCAGATCATGCCGCAGCGGGGCAGGGCGGCCGGCTCCAACGCTTCAACCCGCACCGTCCGGCACGAAGACGTAGCCCACGCCCCACACCGTTTGGATGTAGCGCGGCTGCGCCGGGTCGGGTTCCAGCATCTTGCGCAGGCGCGAGATCTGCACGTCCAGGCTGCGGTCGAAGGGCTCGAACTCGCGGCCACGGGCCAACTGCGCCAGCTTGTCGCGGCTCAGCGGTTGACGCGGGTGGCGCACCAGGGCTTTCAGCATGCTGAACTCGCCGGTGGTCAGTGCGATCTGCTCGCCGTTCTTGGACAGGCGGCGCAGCGACAGGTCGAACTCGAAAGGCCCGAAGCTGACGGTCTGCGCTTCCTTGGAAGGTGCACCCGGGGCTTCCGGGGCCGGCCGGCGGCGCAGCACGGCGTGGATGCGGGCCAGCAGCTCGCGCGGGTTGAAGGGCTTGGGCAGGTAGTCGTCGGCACCGACCTCCAGGCCCACGATGCGGTCCACGTCTTCGACCTTGGCGGTCAGCATGATGATGGGCGTGCTGTCGTTGGCCGCACGCAGGCGGCGGCAGATGCTCAAGCCGTCTTCGCCGGGCAGCATCAGGTCCAGCACGATCAGGTCCACCGTGTCGCGGGTGAGCACGCGGTTCAGTGCCTTGGCGTCTTCGGCCAGCAGCACCTCGAAGCCCTCTTGCGACAGGTAGCGGCGCAGCAGGTCGCGGATGCGTGCGTCATCGTCGACGACCACGATGCGGTCTGGCCTGGCGTTGGCGGGCGTGTTCATGGGCGGCTCCCTATTTGTAACAGCCGCATTGTGCGGGGCGTTTTTCGGCGAACCATCCGCAATCTGGGGATGCCTGACCCTCTGTTACAAGTCTTTCTGACAGAGCAGGCTGTGCCGCCGTCAACCTGTGGAGCCGTTCACACGCTGTGGGTGAAGGGCTGTGAGCACTTGTTAGAACTGCAGGCGGGTGGCACAGCGTCCGTTTCCTGCCACGCGGTCGCGCAGCGCCGTGGCGCTGGCGCCGGTCCGCACCCGGCATTCCAAGAAAGGTCTTGCTTTGAACTTGCTCCTTGGCCGACAGGCCGGTCTGGCCCTTCGCCCTGCTCTGCGGTGGACCCGCGGCGCTGGCCTGTGTGCGGTGGCGGCGGTGGGTGCGGCCTCGGCGGGCGCCCAGACCTTGCCGCCGCCCCAAAACGTGGTCAGCTTGAGCGCCAGCGCCACCACCGAGTTGGCCAACGACTGGTTGACCCTGGTGCTGGGCACCACGCGCGAAGGCAGCGACGCCGCCGTCGTGCAGGCCCAGTTGAAGCAGGCACTGGAAACCACCCTGGTGGAAGCACGCAAACTGGCCAAGCCTGGGCAGGTGGAGTTGCGCAGTGGCAACTTCAGCCTGTACCCCCGGTATGCACCCAAGGGCGGCATCAGTGGTTGGCAGGGCACGGTGGAGTTGGTGGTGGAGGGCCGTGACGTCGCCGCCATCACACAACTGGCTGGGCGGGCCGGGGCGCTGACGGTGTCACGCCTGGGTTTTTCGCTGTCGCGCGAGGCGCGTGAAAAAGCCGAGGCCGAGGTCACTGGCCAGGCCATCAACGCCTTCCGCGCCAAGGCCGCGGCCACCAGCCAGGCTTTCGGCTTCGGTGGCTACACCCTGCGCGAGGTGACGGTGGGTGGCGACGGCCCGGTCGTGCAAAACGAGGCCCCGATGTTCCGCGTACGCGCCATGGTGGCCAGCGCCGAAGCCGCGCCGCCGGTGGAAGCCGGCAAGGCCACGGTGGCCGTCACCGTCAGCGGCAGCGTGCAGATGTCGCCACGCTGAACGCCCCCCAACGCAGGCCTGCGGGCCTGCGTTGGATGGTGGGTGGCTGCCGCAGGCTTTACTGCGCCGCCCAGCCGCCGTCCATGTTCCAGGCCACGCCCAGCACGTTGTCGCCGGCCGGTGAACACAGGAACACGGCCAGCGCGGCCAACTGTTCCGGCGTGGTGAAACGCAGCGAAGGCTCTTTTTCAGCCAGCAGCTGGCGCTGCGCTTCTTCGACGCTGATGCCGCCTGCGGCGGCCTTGGCGTCGATCTGCTTTTGCACCAGCGGCGTCAGCACCCAGCCCGGGCAGATGGCGTTGACGGTGACGCCGGTCTGCGCGTTTTCCAGCGCGGTGGCCTTGGTCAGGCCGACGATGCCGTGCTTGGCGGCCACATAAGCGCTTTTGTTGGCCGAAGCCACCAGGCCGTGCACCGAGGCCACGTTCAGCACACGGCCCCAGCCGCGCGCCTTCATGCCAGGCAGGGCGCAGCGCGTGGTGTGGAAGGCGCTGCTCAGGTTGATGGCGATGATGGCGTCCCAGCGTTCGACCGGGAAGTCTTCCACCGGGGCCACGTACTGGATGCCGGCGTTGTTCACCAGGATGTCGGGCCCGCCCAGTTGGGCCTCGCATTGCCGCAGCATGTCTTCGATCTCGGCTGGCTTGCTCATGTCCGCACCGTGGTAGGCCACCGTGCCGCCCACCGCGCGCACCTGGGCCAGGGCGGCTTCCACGTCGCCAAAGCCGTTCAACATGACCTTGGCGCCTTGTTGGGCCAGCGCCATGGCCATGCCCAGGCCGATGCCGCTGGTGGAGCCGGTGACGAGTGCAGTCTTACCTTGGAGCATGGGGTGGCCTCTTTGCGGTCTTGCGGTTGATACGATGGCCGGATTATCTGGGCCGCCACCTGAACACACCATGAACGCACCCCGCCTCCACCACGTGCCCTGCCTGAACGCCCGCGGCCTGCACCGCATGGCTTATTGGGAGTGGGGCGACGCGGCCAACCCGCACGTGGTGGTGTGTGTGCACGGTTTGTCGCGCCAAGGCCGCGATTTCGACACGCTGGCGCAGGACCTGGCGCCCCACGTGCGGGTGGTGTGCCCCGACGTGGTGGGCCGTGGCCACAGCGACTGGCTGCCCGACCCCCAGGGTTACGCCATTCCGAACTACGTGGCCGACATGGTGACGCTGCTGGCCCGGCTGAACGCCGTGCAGGTGGATTGGGTGGGCACCAGCATGGGCGGCCTCATTGGCCTGGGGCTGGCCAGCTTGCCGGCGCAGGGCGGCAGCCCCGTGCGGCGCCTGGTGCTGAACGACGTGGGCCCCACCATCCAGTGGCAGGCCCTGCAACGCATCGGCACCTACCTGGGCCTGCCGGTCACCTGGGCCGACGAAGAGGCCGCGGCGGCGGCGCTGTGGGCCATCTCCCAAGGTTTTGGCCCCCACACGCCGGAACAGTGGCTGGCCTTGACACGCCCGCAACTGCGCCCCGACCCCGCCGGGTTCAAGCCGCATTACGACCCGGCCATTGCCGTGCCCTTCCGTGCCTTGACGCCCGAGCTGGCACAGGCCGGCGAAGCCCTTTTGTGGCAAAGCTACGACGCGCTGCGCTGCCCCACTTTGTTGCTGCGCGGCGCCGACTCCGACCTGCTGACCGCCGACACCGCCGCCGCCATGGCGCAGCGCGGCCCGCGGGCCCATTGCGTATCGTTTGCCGGCGTGGGGCATGCGCCCACCTTGGTGGCCCCCGACCAGCGGCGTGCGGTGCTGGACTTTCTGTTGGCACCTTGAACACCGCCCGGCCCCCACTGTTCGCGTCACCACGTCTGGGATGAAGACCGCTCCGCCGCCTGAGCGCCCGCAGGGCACCCCCTCAGAAGCCCGCGCCGAAGCCCTGGCGGGCCGGGCGCCGGCCGCCCCGGCCTTGCCGGCGGGCGGGCTGCCCGCCATCGTGCAGCTGGCCGGGCAGGACGGCCACCTGCCCATGGAGGAAGGCCGCGCGGCGCTGCAGCGCGCCCGCGCTTTCGCCGAGCCCTTGCTGGACGGTCAGCCGCTGGACACCGGCGAAGACGCCCTGGCCCATGCCGACGGCGTGGCGCAACTGCTGGCCGCGATCGGTGCGGCGCCGGCCATGCAGGCCGCGGCCTACCTGGTCTATGCCGGCGACTACCTGCAACGCCCAGAAGACATGGTGGCCAAGGCCTTCGGCCCCAGCTACGCCAGCCTGGTGAGCTACACCCGCAAGTTGGTGCAGATCCAGCGCGCGGCGCGCGGGGCCCAGCTGGGGCCGGCGCAGCGTGCAGAACAAACCGAACGGGTCCGCAAGATGCTGCTGGCCTTCAGCCGCGACCTGCGCGTGGTGCTGCTGCGCTTGGCCTCGCGCCTGCAAACCCTGCGTTGGTACGCGGCCAGCAAACGGCCTTGCCCGGTGGAGCTGGCGCTGGAGTCGCAGCAGGTCTTTGCACCGCTGGCCAACCGCCTGGGCATCTGGCAAATCAAATGGGAGATGGAAGACCTGGCCTTCCGCTTCCTGCAGCCCGACGAATACAAGCGCATCGCGCGCTTGCTGGACGAAAAACGCACCGAGCGCGAGGTCAGCGTGGAGGCCGTGCGCAGCCTGCTGGCCCAACGCCTGGCCGAGGCCGGCCTGCGCGCCGACGTGCAGGGCCGGCCCAAACACATCCACAGCATCTGGAAGAAGATGCAAGGCAAGCAGCTGGGCTTCGAGCGGGTGTTCGACCTGCGTGCCTTTCGCGTGGTGGTGGACGATGTGGCCGCCTGCTACACGGCGCTGGCGCGGGTGCACGACAGCTGGCAGCCGGTGGACGGCGAGTTCGACGACTACATCGCCCGCCCCAAGCCCAACGGCTACCAAAGCTTGCACACCGTGGTGCGCAGCGAAGACGGCCGGCCCATCGAGGTGCAGATCCGCACGCGGGCCATGCACGAGCACGCGGAACACGGCGTGGCGGCCCACTGGATGTACAAGGAAGCGGGCGTGAAGGGCTACGCGGGCGTGAGCGCCGCGGGTGAGTACGAAGAGCGCATCGCCGAAGCCCGCAAGGCCGTGTTGCGCGAGCTGCTGGCCTGGGAGCGCGACTTCTCGCAACAAGGCGACGGCCCTGCCGCGTCACCCCCTGCGGCTGCGGGCACGGCCAGCGCCGACGTCGACACCGGCGAGCGCATCTACGTCTTCACGCCACAAGCCACCATCATCGAACTGCCACAGGGCGGCACGCCGGTGGACTTCGCCTACAACCTGCACACCGACCTGGGCCACCGCTGCCGCGGCGCGCGCGTGGACGGCGCCATGGTGCCGCTGAGCACGCCGCTGCAATCTGGGCAGACCGTCGAGGTGGTGGCGGCCAAGGAGGGCGGCCCGTCGCTGGACTGGCTGAACCCCGAACTCGGCTACTTGAAGAGCCCGCGTGCGCGCGCCAAGGTGCGTGCCTGGTTCAACGCCCAGGCCCAAGGCCTGACCATCGCGCGTGGCCGCGAGCTGGTGGAGAAACTGCTGCAGCGTGAAGGCCGCACCGCCATCAAGCTGGAGACGCTGGCCGAGCAGCTGGGCTTCAAAACCGCCGACGACTTGTTCGAGGTGGTGGGCAAGGACGAGTTCTCGCTGCGCAACATCGAGAACCTGCTGCGGCCAGCCGAACCCGAACCCGAGGACGACGGCATCCTGCTCAGCCGCTCGCGCAGCGAAGGCGGCGGCGGCAAGGGCGCGGTGTTGGTGGTGGGCGTGGAGAGCCTGCTCACCACGCTGGCGCGCTGCTGCCGCCCGGCGCCGCCCGACGCCATCGGCGGCTTTGTCACGCGCGGCAAGGGTGTGGCCATCCACCGCCACGATTGCCCCAACTTCCGCCACATGGCGAAGGCCAGCCCGGGCCGGGTGATCGAGGTGCAGTGGGGCCACGAACACCAAGGCGTGTACCCGCTGGATGTGGTGATCGAAGCCAGCGACCGCCAAGGCCTGCTGCGCGACATCTCCGAGGTGTTTGCCAAGGAGAAGATGAACGTCACCGGGGTCAACACGCAGAGCGTGAAGGACAACCGTGGTGGCACGGCCTGGATGACCTTCACGGTGGAAGTCAGCGACACCGCCCGCCTGGCGCAGGCCTTGGCGCACATCCACAGCGTGGCCGGTGTGCGCCATGCGCGAAGAAAATGAGCCACGACCGAAAAACTGTTGTATAGTCGTGGGCTCAACAGGCGCGTAGCTCAGCTGGTTAGAGCACCACCTTGACATGGTGGGGGTCGTTGGTTCGAGTCCAATCGCGCCTACCAAATTCGGTAGGAAAGTTGAAAAGCCCGGTAGCGATACCGGGCTTTTTGCTTTGGGGTCGGCGGCTTGTCGACAGGTCCCGGGAGGCCGGAAAGGCCATAGAGGCCCCCACCGACCGCGCCGCGCGCGTTCGGGCTGCACCTCAGCCCCAGGGGCGGTGCAGCCCGGGGCAGCGCCGTCAGCGGAACGGGAAGAACACGGGGATGGCCAGCAGCGCCACGCCCAGGAACACCACCGCGATGGGCAGGCCGGCGCGCACGAAGTCCTTCAGCGTGTAGCGGCCGGGGGACATCACCATCAGGTTGGTCTGGTAGCCGTAGGGCGTGATGAAGCTGCAGCTGGCGCCGTACAGCACAGCCATCACAAAGGGCTTGGGGTCCAGGCCCGTGTGCTGCGCCACGCCCAGCGCTATCGGGAACGCCAGGGCCGCTGCGGCGTTGTTGCTCATCAACTCCGTCAGCACCCAGGTGACCAGCAAGATGATGGCCAGGGCGCCATAGGGTCCTACGCTGTCCACGCTGCCCAACATGGCGCCGGCCATCAGCGAGGCCGCGCCGGTGCGCACCATCACCTCAGAGATCACCAGCGACGAGGCGATGATGATGGCGATGTCATAGGGCATGTTGCGGCGCAGGTCGGCCACCTTGGCGTAACCCAGCACCAGGAACAGCGCCAGCAGCACCAGCAGCGCCTTCAGGAAATCCACCACCTCGAAGGCCGACAGCAGGATGGCCGCGACAAAGCCCACCATGGCCACGGCACCCTTGTAGGGGTCGGTGAACTTCTGCACCTCGCGCTGGGAGACGATGACGAAGTTGCGCTGCAGGTTGTTGCGCTTCTCGAAGTCCTTGCCCACCACCAGCACCAGCGTGTCGCCCACGTCCAGCGGCACCGTGGCGATGGGGCCGCGCAGGCGTTCGCTGCCGCGCCGCACGGCGATGACCGCGGCGTCGAAGGTGGCGCGGAAGTCGACTTCCTTGATGGTGCGGCGGGCCAGTGTCGAGTTGGCCGCCACCACCACTTCCACCAGGTTGTCCAGCGGCAGCTTGTAGTGCTGACCGTGGGTGACCAGGCCGTCGAAGCGCATCAGCAGGTCCAGCCGCGTCAGGTCGCCGGTGAACACCAGCACGTCGTTTGCCTGGATGGTGCGGTCGGGCTGTACCGGCGCGATGATGCGGCCATCGCGCACGATCTCGGCCACAAACAGGTGCGACAGTTGGCGCAGGCCGGCCGCTTCCACCGTCTTGCCCACCAGCGAAGAGCCGGGTTGCACCGTGGCCTCCAGGAAGTAGTCGGAGGCTTCGTCGTCGGCCGGCGGCTGCTCGGGCAGGATCCGTGGGTACATCAGCACCATGGTCGCGCCGCAGGCCAGCACGATCAGGGCGCCAACGCCGGCCAGGTCGAAGATGTGCAGCGGCGCCATCTTCTGGCCGATCATCAGGCTGTTGACCAACAGGTTGGTGGAGGTGCCCACCAGCGTGAGGATGCCGCCCAGCGACGCAGCAAAGCACATGGGCATCAACAACCGCGACGGGGCGTGCTCCCGCAGCGAGCGCAGCGGCCCGATCAACGAGGCGACGACGGCCGTGTTGTTCAGGAAGGCCGAGTACACGGCGGTGGCCACGTAAAGCTTGGTCAACGCCCAGCGGTAGCCGCCTTGCACCAACTGCTGGGCCAGCGCCTCCAGCAGCCGCGACTTGTCCAGCACCACCGACAACAGCAGCAGCACGATGACCGTGACCAAGCCGTTGTTGGTGAACTGCTGCAGCCCCGTCTGCACGCTGACGAAATTCATCAGCATGAAGGCGAAGGCCACGGCGGCGAACACCGCCGCCGGTGCCCGCTTGCCACGCAGCAGCTCAAAGATGAGCGCCGCCAACCCGAGGAAGACGGCGCCCTGCTGCCAGGTCACAACGGCAGGATGCCGCGTTCGCGCAGCATCTCGATCACGCGGTCGGCGGCGCGTTCGGCCGTCAGGTCGGTGGTGTCGATGCGCAGGTCCGGGTTCTCCGGGGCTTCGTAGGGCGAGTCGATGCCCGTGAAGTTGGCCAGCTCACCGCGCCGCGCTTTCTTGTACAGGCCCTTCACGTCGCGGCTTTCTGCCACGTCCAGCGGGGTGTCCACGTGGATCTCGATGAACTCGCCCTCGGCCACCAGGCTGCGGGCCAGGTCGCGTTCGGCGCGGAACGGCGAGATGAAGGCCGTCAGCACGATGAGGCCGGCGTCCACCATCAGCTTGGCCACTTCGCCCACGCGGCGCACGTTCTCGACGCGGTCGCCTTCGGTGAAGCCCAGGTCCTTGTTCAGGCCGTGGCGGACGTTGTCGCCGTCCAGCAGGTAGCTGTGGCGGCCCAGCGCGTGCAGGCGCTTCTCGACCAGGTTGGCGATGGTGCTCTTGCCGGCGCCCGACAGGCCCGTGAACCACAGCACCGCCGGCTTCTGGCCCTTCAGCGCCGAACGTGCGGCCTTGTCGATGTCGACGTGCTGCAGGTGGATGTTCTGCGAGCGGCGCAGCGCGAAGTTCAGCATGCCGGCGCCCACGGTGTTGTTGCTCATCCTGTCGATCAGGATGAAGCCACCGGTGTCGCGGTTGGCGCTGTAGGCGTCGAAGGCCACGGCGCGGTCCAGCGCGATGTTGCAGACGCCGATCTCGTTGAGCTCCAGCTTCTTGGCCGCCAGGTGCTCCATCGTGTTGACGTTCACCTTGTACTTGGGCTCGGTCACGGTGGCGCTGACCACGCGTGTGCCCAACTTCATCAGATAGGGTCGGCCCGGCAGCAGGGGCTCGTCGGTCATCCAGACGATGCTGCACTCGAACTGGTCGGCCACCTCGGCCGGGGCCTCGGCGGTGGAGATGACGTCGCCGCGGGAGATGTCTACCTCGTCGGTCAGCGTCAGCGTCACCGACTGGCCGGCCACGGCCTCGGGCAGGTCGCCGCCGTGCGCCACGATGCGCTTGACCGTGCTTTCGCGGCCCGAGGGCTGCACGCGGATGCGGTCACCGGGCTTGATGCGGCCGCTGGCGATCAGGCCCGCAAAACCGCGGAAGTCCAGGTTGGGGCGGTTCACCCACTGCACGGGCAGGCGGAACGGGTCGTTCTGCAGCCGGCCTTCGTCGATCTCGCAGGTCTCCAGGAAGCCCATCAGCGTGGGGCCCTTGTACCAGCCCATGGCGGCGCTGGGCGACGTCATGTTGTCGCCCTTCAGCGCCGACAGCGGGATGGTGGTGATGTCTTTCAGGCCGATCTGCTCCGCGAAGACACGGTATTCCTCGTCGATGCGGTTGAACACCTGCTGCGAGTACTCGACCAGGTCCATCTTGTTGATGGCCAGCACCACCTTGCGGATGCCGATCAGGCTGACCAGGAAGCTGTGGCGGCGCGTCTGCGTCAGCACGCCGCGGCGGGCGTCGATCAGGATGACGGCCACGTCGGCGGTGGAGGCGCCGGTGATCATGTTGCGCGTGTACTGCTCGTGGCCCGGGGTGTCGGCCACGATGAACTTGCGCAGGTCGGTGCTGAAGAAGCGGTAGGCCACGTCGATGGTGATGCCTTGTTCGCGCTCGGCGGACAGGCCGTCCACCAGCAGCGCGAAGTCGATGTCACCACCCTGGGTGCCCCACTTCTTGGAGTCGGCCTCGATGGCGGCCAACTGGTCCTCGAACAGCATCTTCGATTCGTACAGCAGGCGGCCGATCACCGTGCTCTTGCCGTCGTCCACCGAACCGCAGGTGATGAAGCGCAGCAGGCTCTTCTTCTCGTGCGCCGCCAGGTACTGCTGGATGTCGCTGGCGATGAGGTCGGAAACGTGTGCCATCTCAGAAGTACCCCTCTTGTTTCTTCTTTTCCATCGATGCGGCGGCATCGTGGTCGATCATGCGGCCCTGGCGCTCGCTGGTGCGCGTCAACAGCATCTCCTGGATGATGTCGATCAGGGTGTCGGCTTCACTTTCCACCGCACCGCTCAGCGGGTAGCAGCCCAGGGTGCGGAAACGCACCTTCTTCATCATGGGCACCTCGCCGGGGCGCAGGCGCATGCGGTCGTCGTCGACCATGATCAGCGTGCCGTCGCGTTCCACCACCGGCCGTTCGGCCGCGAAGTACAGCGGCACGATGGGGATGTTCTCCAGGTGGATGTACTGCCAGATGTCGAGTTCGGTCCAATTGCTGATCGGGAAGACGCGGATCGACTCGCCCTTGTGCTTGCGGCTGTTGTACAGGTGCCAGAGTTCAGGCCGCTGGCTCTTCGGGTCCCAGCGGTGCTGCGCGCTGCGGAAGCTGAAGATGCGCTCTTTCGCGCGGCTCTTTTCTTCGTCGCGCCGGGCGCCACCGAAAGCGGCGTCGAAGCCGTACTTGTCCAGGGCTTGTTTCAGCCCCTGCGTCTTCCACATGTCGGTGTGGATGCCCGAGCCGTGGTCGAAGGGGTTGATGCCCAGGGCGGCTGCTTCGGGGTTTTGATGCACCAGCAGTTCCATGCCCAGTTCTTTGGCCATGCGCGCGCGCATCGCGTACATGTCGCGGAACTTCCACGTGGTGTCCACGTGCAGCAGCGGGAAGGGCGGTGGCGCCGGGTAGAAGGCCTTGCGCGCCAGGTGCAGCATCACCGCGCTGTCTTTGCCGATGGAATAAAGCATCACCGGCTTGTCGGCTTCCGCCACCACCTCGCGCAGGATGTGAATGCTTTCGGCCTCCAGCCGCTGGAGGTGGGTCAGTCGGGTTGGTGAATCCATGGTGTTTGTGTGTGGTCAGCGTCGTCGGGCGTGCTGCGGCGCAGCAACTCGCGTGCCGCGGCGCGGAAGTATCGCCTAAGCGTTTGGGGGGAACCCGCTGTTCAACTGGGGGTAAAGCGCCGCCCGTCGGTGCTGGCGAAGCAGAGTTGCGGGTTTTTGCGGTGTCAAATGTGTTGTTTGGCGCGAAAAGCTTGTTTATGCTGGTGCTTCGTCACGGTGGTGGCGGTGCCTGTGGGCTGAGCGCCTGGGTGCTGGAGGGCCGCCGGTCCAAAGCGGTGCATGGACATGGTCTTGTCGGTTTTGCTGTCGGAACGTGCGTCTTCGTCGCCCAAAACTGGGGGCGGCGCGCTGCTGCGCCAAAGCTCGCAAGACCTGAGCAAGGCCCTGGTGGCGCAAGACCTGTTGGCCGCACGCCGCGCCTTTGCGCGCATGCTGCTGGCCTTGCCCGGCCCCGGTGGCTCGTCATCGGGCACGCCAATTGCTGAACTGGGCAGTGCGTTGGCGGTCGGTGACATCGGCGCCGCGCGATCCGCATTTGCCACGGTGTCCAAGCTGCGTCTGTCTGCCCAGGTCGGGGGTGGCGCGGTGGCGCCGGTCTCGCCGTCCTCCACCGGGGGCTTGGCCGGTGGCCTTCTGAACGAAGTCGCTTGACCCCCTCAGTCCAGGGGGCGGGGCCCGTGAAGATGGCGCACCAGATTGGGGATGGCGTGCGGTCGCGGCGGGAATCGCGGTCGCGGACGGCTACAGTGCCGCCCCTAAGGAACCCGACTCATGCCTGCCGACAACCTCATCTCCGTCCAGACCCTTGCCGCCGTGGAGGCCACCGTGCGCGAGGCCGGGGCCTTGATCATGCAGATTTACGCCACGGACTTCAGCGTGCGCGGCAAGTCCGACGCATCGCCCGTCACCGAGGCCGACGAGCGGGCTGAAAAGCTGATCGTGCCGGCCTTGCAGGCGCTGACCCCCGATGTGCCCGTGGTGGCCGAAGAAGCCGTCGCCGCCGGTGCCGTGCCGGCGGTGGGCGACTGGTTCTGGTTGGTGGACCCGCTGGACGGCACCAAAGAGTTCATCAGCCGCAACGGCGAGTTCACCGTCAACGTGGCGCTGGTGCACCGCGGTGAACCGGTGTTGGGTGCGGTGTTCGCGCCGGCCCTGGGTCGCATGTTTGCCGGTGTGGCGGGGCAGGGCGCTTGGCTGGAAGACGCGCAAGGCCGGCGCGCCATCCATTGCCGTCAGGTGCCGGAAGCTGGCCTGACCGTGGTGGCCAGCCGTTCGCACGGCGACGCCGCGGCGCTCGATGCATTTCTGGCGGGCCGCAAGGTGGCGGCCCTGGCCAACGCCGGTTCTTCGTTGAAGCTGTGCCTGGTGGCGGCCGGCGAGGCCGATCTCTATCCGCGCCTGGGCCGCACCATGGAATGGGACATCGCGGCCGGCCACGCGGTGCTGGCCGCGGCCGGTGGTGCCGTGCGCACGCTGGACGGTTCGCCGCTTCGGTACGGCAAGCCGGGTTTTGACAACCCCCACTTTGCAGCCTCACTTTGAGCGGGTGTCCTTGGTTTCCGCGCCGCCGTGGCCCGGCTCTTGCTGAAGGCCGCAGGGCGCTTTCTGGCACGGACGGTTCCGCCCGCCCCCACGGCGCTGCCGGGGGCCTCGTGATCACAAGCAACAACATGAACGCACGTATCGGGAGCCTGATGGCCGCCTGCACCAAAGGCTTGGGGATGGTTCTGGCGCTGGCCGTGCTGGCCGGTTGCGGCGGCGAGCGCCAGGCCTCGGGCACCGACGTCTCCGTCAGCGGCGTGGGGCCTGCCGAGACCGTGCCCACCGGGTCCACCGTCAACTTCACGATGACGGTGCGCAACCAGGGCAAGAACGCCGCGGCCGACCTGCAGATCATCAACCAAATCAGCGCTGGCCTGAGCCAGAGCAGCATCACCTGCGAGGCGGTGGGCGCCACCTGTCCCGCCACCATCGGTCCGGTGATGACGCTGCCCAGCCTGCCCGTGGGCGGGCAGTTGGTGTTCAAGGTGAGTGCCACCGTCAACGTGGTGTCCAGCGGGGTGGTCACCAACAGCCTGTCCGTCACCTTGCCCGACGATGTGAACCGCCTGGACAACTCCGCCGTCGTGCAGGCTGCGGTGTCGGCCACCGCCAGCAACCTGGTGGTCACGGGCACCGGTCCGGCCGGCAACGTGGCCGGTGGGGGGAGTGCCGAGTTCGTCATGGTGGTGCGCAACGATGGCCCGGACGCGGCCAGTTTGCTGAAGATCACCGACACGGTCGGCGGCAACCTCACGCTGACCAGCCTGACCTGCACCGCCACGGGCGGTGGTGTGTGCCCGACCCCCGGCGTGGTGATGAACGTCGACACCCTGCCTGCAGGGGCCGCCCTGGAGTTCCGTGTCACCACCGCGGTGCAGCCTGGCATCAGTGGCGCGATCATCAACACCCTGTCGGTGTCGGCCGAAAACGACCGCAACCGCGAAGACAACAGTTTCACCGCCACCGGCAACGCCTTCACCGCTAAGGCCGGGGTGTATGCCACGGGCGTTGGGCCGGCTGGCACCGTCTCCGGCGGCACGACCGCCAACTTCACGATGACGGTGAACAACGCCGGGCCCGATGCGGCCACGGACCTGAAGTTCGTCAACACCGTGGGCAGCAACCTGACGCTCACCGGCGTCACCTGCACCGCCAGCGGCGGCGCCACCTGCCCCACCAGCCTGGGTCCGGTGATGAACACCCCGACGATGCCCGCGGGTGGTGTGCTGACCTTCGGGGTGTCGGCCTATGTGGCCCTGGGCACCAACGGCTCGTTCACCAACACCTTGTCGGTCACGCCCAGCAACGACCCTGACCGCACCGACAACACCGCGGTGGCCGTCGGGACGGCCGCGACCAGCCGCGCCAGCCTGCAGGTGACCGGCACCGCGCCGGCCGACCAGGTCGCCGGCGGTGGCACCGCCAATTTCGTCATGACGGTGACCAACACCGGCCCCGACGCTGCGCAAGATCTGCGGCTGGTGAACACCGTCGGCAGCAACCTCACGCTGACGGGTGTGACCTGCACCGCATCGGGCGGTGCGGCTTGCCCGACCACGGGCGCCGTGATGAACGTGCCCACCCTGCCCGTGGGTGGTCTGCTCACCTTTGGTGTGCAGGCCCGCGTGGCCAGCGGTGCCAACGGGGCCATCACCAACCAGATGGTGGCCAGTGCCACCAACGCCACGGCCCAGCAGAGCAACAGTGCGGTGGCGGTGGGCCAGGCCTTCACGGCGGTGAGCAACCTCACGTTGACCGGCACAGCCCCCGCAGCGGTACCTGCAGGCACCAGCGGCCGTTTCACCATGGTGCTGAGCAACCAGGGCCCCGAGGCGGCCACCGACGTGCAGGTGGTGAACACGGTGGGCGGCAACCTCACGCTGACGGCGGTGGGTTGCACGGCCAGCGGCGGTGCCACCTGCCCGACGGGCGGCGTGGTCATGGCCGTGCCCAGCCTGCCAGTGGGTGGTGCGCTCACGTTCGCGGTGGACGCCACCGTGGCCGGTGCCACCAACGGCAGCATCATCAACAGCATGACGGCCACCGCCACTGGTGGACAGCGCACCCAAGTCACGGGCATCGCCGTCGGCACGGCTTACGCCCACAACATCGCGGTGGCGGCCACGCCGCCCACCGGCCCGTTGGCCGGTGGCAGCAGCGCCAACTTCTCGATGGTGGTCACCAACAGCGGGCCTGGCACGGCCACCGATGTGGCCATCACCAACACCTTGGGCACCGGCTTGAGCCTGAACGGCGCCATCACCTGCACCGCCAGCCTGGGTGCGGTGTGCCCGGCGACCACCGGTGCCAGCATGACCGCGCCCAGTGTGCCCACGAACGGGGTGCTCACCTTCAACGTGCCGGTCACCGTCAACGCCGGGGCCAACGGGTCGGCAACCAATGCCATGTCGGTGTCCTCGCCCGGCGATGTGCGCGTGACGGACAACAACGCCACCGGCGCGGTGTCGGTGTTCAGCGCCGACTTGGGGGTGTCCATCAGCGGCCCGGGCACCGTGGTGGCTGGCAACACGGCCGCCTTCACGGCCATCGTCAGCAACCCTGGCCCAGGGGCCGCCAGCAACGTGGCCATCCAGATCGCGGCCAGCGGCGGTACTGTCGCCAGCGTGACCTGCACCCCCACGGCCAACTGCCCCACCACGCTGGGCACCAGCATGAGCCTGGCTTCGGTGCCGGCGGGGCGCACGATGACCTTCGTCATCAACGTGCCCGTCACCAGTTCGCCCAGCACCGTGGGCGCCAGCATCAGCGTGACCGGCGACGGCGACCTCTCCACCGCCAACAACAGCGCCAGCGCCACCACCCAGGGCGTCAACGCGCTGAACGGCAGCTACAAGGTATACGCCGCCGACGGCAACGAATACACGCTGTCGATGAACTTCGACACCCTGCGCTACACCATGGCCACCACGGGTGGTGCAGGCAGTGAGACGGCGTTCACCTACGACAGTGCCACGGGCAACTACATCGTCAACGGCAACGAGCGTTTCCGCCTGGCTGAAGACCTGGTGGTGGGCAACCACCGCTTCGGCAGCACGGTGCTGCCGTTCGTGGCGGCGCGCCGGTTCGCCACCAGCATCGCCGAAGCGGCCGGGGCCTTCAACGTGGCCAGCCGCACGGTGCCCAGCGATGGCACGGCCGCCTTCAGCCGCCCGGCCACGTTGCGCGTCACCGGCAACGTGCTGCAGTTGTGCGAGACCTCGGTGTTGGCCACGCCCGTGCAGAACTGCGACGTGGCGGGCCTGTCCAGCTACACGCTGGCGGTCAGTGGTGACCTGTTCACCGGCACCCACACGCTGACCGGTGAGAAGTTCATCTTCCGCGTGGCCAAGACCGGCGCCGCGGAGGTGTTGCTGCAGGCCCAGGCCGTGTCCAGCGGTGGCCAGCGCCTGCGCATCGGCTTGCCCGATGCCGCCAGCCTGGCCGGTGGCGTGCTGCAAGGCGGTACGGCGGGTGGCGACTGGATCACCATGACGCTGGGCGCCCAGAGCTGGGCGTTCACCGGCACCCTGGGCAGCGACAACGCCAGCCTGCAGCGCCTGACCAACGGTGGGCCGTTCTCCATGCTGTCCGGCGTACGCACCTCCGACGGCGCCACGGTCTACGTGTTGCAGTCCTCGCCCTTGGCGGTGACGGTGGGGGCCTTCGGCGGGGCCGCCAGCGGACTGCTGCAGGTGGCCCTGCCGTGACCCCACGCTGAACCGTCCATGGCCGCCCCCCTCTTCCTGCTGGCACCACCGAGGTCCTACACCTCGTTGATGAACGCCATGCTGGGCCAGCACCCGCAGTGTTTTGGTCTGCCGGAGCTGTGCCTGTTCAACGTCGAGCGCCTGTTTGAGCTGTGGGTGCGCACCACCGACGAGATGGGCAGCGAGGCCAAGACGCGCCACGGCCTGCTGCGCGCCGTGGCCGAGATCTACGGCGGCGAGCAGACCATGGACAGCGTGCGCATGGCCACACACTGGTGCGCCGCGCGCCAGAACCACAGCACGGCCGAGATCTACCAGGAACTGGTGGCCAAGATCGACCCGTTGGTGGCGGTGGAGAAGAGCCCGGCCTACACGGTCGACATCCGCCGCATGTTCCGCATCCGCGAGGCTTTCCCCGACGCACGCTTCCTGCACCTGACGCGTCACCCGGTGGGCCAGTGCAAGTCGGTGATGAGCCTGTACGACGGCACCTTCGCGCTGTTCGTCAACAGCATCGACTTCCTGGAAGACCGGGCCATCGTTGAGCCCCAGTTCGCCTGGTACGACCTGAACATCAACATCCTGAACTTCCTGGACACGGTGCCCGACACGCACAAGATGCGCATCAAGGGTGAGGACGTGATGAGCGACCCGCCCAAATACCTGGGCGAGGTGTGCCGCTGGATGGGGCTGCGCGACGACGCGCAGGCCATCGACGACATGATGCACCCCGAACGATCGCCGTTCGCTTGTTTCGGTCCGCTGGACGCCATGTTCGGTAACGACCCCAACTTCCTGTCCGGTCCCACCTTCCGCCCGCACGTGGTGAAGGTGCCGCCCCTGAACAAGCCCGTGCCCTGGCGCGACGATGGCAAGGGCCTGTACCCGCAGGTCATCGAACTCGCACGTGAGCTGGGCTACTGAGCCGCGCGCGCACACGCCTGAACCCCATGAACGAACCCAAGCACCCGCCGCCCGGCACCCGCAAGAAGCTGGGTTACATCGACGGCCACCCCGTCACTACGCACCCCGACCTGTCGCGCCTGACGCCCACGCAGAAGGGCTTGCGCGAAGCGTTGTTGCGCGAGTTCAAGGCACGCAAGGCCAAGAAGTTCGTCGAGAAGCAGGTGCAGTACATCAACGGCAACCGCCAGGTGGCCGAGAGCATCAAGATCCTGTTCGACGAACACGGCCAGGCGCCGCACAACGCGCCCATCGAGGACATCATCGAAGAGCGTCGCCAGCTGGAATACCAGATCAAGTGGTTCGAGGCCATGGTGCTGGAACTGCAAACCCGTTTGCTGCGGGTGCGTGAAATCGAAGCCCTGGCGCTGGACGTGCTGGAACGTTCACCCAAGGACTGAAGGCCGGCCATGCGAAACACCACATCCTTGTCGCGGCACCTCGGGCGCACAACCCGCGGGCTGCGCGCCATGCCGGTCCGTGCGGCCCGCCTGGCCGGCGTTGGCCTGGTCTTGGGCTGGGGGCTCGCCGGTTGCACGCTGGGGCCTGACTACCAGCGGCCCACCGTGCCTGTGCCCGCGCAGTTCGGCAGCGCCCCCAGCGCCGCGGTGCCCCCCACGGCAGCGGCGGTCCCATCGTCGCTCCTTTTGGCGCCCAGCGACGCCTTGTTGCGCCAGCCGCCGCAGCCCGCCAAGGCACCGACCGCGGTGCTGGACAGTGCCTGGTGGAAGGCGCTCGGTGACCCCGCGTTGGACCAGCTGGTCGACACCGCCCTGCGCCAGAACCAGGACCTGCGCATCGCCGCAGCGCGCATCCAGCAGTTTGACGCTTACCTGCAGATCAGCCGTGCCGACGGTGGACCGCGCGTCGACGCCGACCTCTCGCGCACCCGGGACACCTTGAGCGAGAACCGCCAGGTGCCCTTGGTCGTGGGCGCCGAACCGGTGGACAACAGCTATATCGTCGGTCTGCGCGCCAGCTGGGAGCTGGACCTGTGGGGCAAGGTGGCCCGCGGCAACGAGGCGGCTCTGGCCGAACTGGCGGCCAGCGAAGAGGCGCGGCTGGCCTTGACCCAATCGCTGGTGTCGGAAGTGGTCGCCGCTTACCTCCGGCTGCTGTCGCTGGACCAGGAACTCGCGCTGCTGCGCGAGACGCTGGACAGCCACCGCGCCACCGTGCGCCTGACCCAGGCCAGGTTCGACGGCGGGGGCAGCTCCGAACTGCCCGTGGTGCACGCGCTCAGCGAACTTCAGCACCGCCTGCCGGAACTGCCGGCCAAGGAAGCCGAGGTGGCTGCGCAGGAGTTCAAACTGAACCTGCTGCTGGGCAACCCCCCCGGAGCCGTCGCGCGCAACGCGGCCCTGGCCAAGCTGTCGCTGCCCGGTGTGCCCGCCGGTTTGCCTGCCGACCTGCTGCGACAGCGTCCCGATGTGCGCCGTGCAGAACAAGACCTGGTGGCCGCCAACGCCCGCATCGGGGTGGCCAAGGCGGGCTACCTGCCCACCATCAGCCTGACGGCCTCCAACGGCTTTGCCAGCAACGAACTGAGCAAGCTGTCGATGTTGACCTCCAACTTCGGCAGCTTCGGCGTCAATTTGCTGGGGCCGCTGTTCAACAGCGGCAGGACCGCCGGTCTGGTGCGCGAGGCCGAGGCGCTTCAACAGCAGGCTGCAGAGACCTACGTGAAGGCGGTGCAGACCGCCGTTGTCGAAGTGGAAGACGCGCTGGTTCGCCACCAGAAGGCTGGCGAACAGCGGGCCTTGCGCGAGCTGCAGATCAAGACGCTCGTGGCCCAGCGCGAGCTGGCCCAGCGCCGCTTCGACGGTGGCGCAGCGCCCTACTTCGACGTGCTGGTGGCCGAGCGGGGCCTGCTGGCTGGACAACAAATGCTCAACCAGGCCCTGCGCGAGCAGGCCACGGCCCTGGTGGCCATCCACAAGGCCATGGGGGGCGGTTGGTCGCTGCCCGTGGTGACCGCCCAACGCGTCAGCCCACAGAAACTCGAACATGACTGATTCAACCAAGCAAGTGGCCTTGCCTGCGTACCTGCCACGGCGGTTGCAGGCCTTCCGGGTGGTGCGGGGCGAGAAGACCAGCTACATCCTGCGCGACAAGCTGGCCGACAAAACCCATGACATGGAGCAGTGGCAGTTCTTCGTGCTCGAAGTGCTGCCCGGCTGCGAAGACGCGCCCAAGCTGCTGTCGGTGTTTTCAGACCGCTTTGGCCGCACCATCACCGAACACGAGGTGATGACCTTCTTCGCCCACCTGGCCGACAACAAGCTGCTGGACGAAGACAGTGCCAAACACCCGCTGCTGAAACCCTTCACCAAGACCGGCTACGCGCTGGAGCAGGGGCTGATCAAGCCCAAGTCCTTCGAAGAGCTCGCGGTGAAGCTGGCTGCCGGTGCTGGGGGAGGCAAGGCCGCCGCGCCGCCAGCGGCCGGACCCGCGCCGGCTGCCGCCAAGGTGGACCCGGCCGTGCAAGCCGCCGCCGAAGAGAGCCTGCCCGCCGGCGTGGCGGAAGCCGATGCGCTGGACCCGCGCCAGTCCAAGCTGCTGGTGCGCTTCTTCCCGATGCGGCCCTTGGCCAATGCCTTGCTGCCGTTTGTGGAGCCCCTGAAGTACGGCATCTACGTGCTGCCGGTGCTGGCGGTGGTGGCGCTGATGATCGTCATCCAGTACAGCAGCTTGGTGGGGCAAGACCTGCAAGGTCTGCGCGATACCACCACGTTGGCGGTGCATGCCTTGTTCAGCTTGCTGACCATCAACCTGATGGTCACCTTGACCCAAGCCCTGGTGGCGCAGAAGTACCGTGCCAGCGTCGGTGACCTGGGCATCGGTTTGAAGTTCGGCTTCTTCCCGCGCTTCATGGTGCCCATCGGCCACACGAAGCAGTTGTCCCGCCGCGAGCGCATGTGGATGCAGGCCGGTCCGCTGCTGATGCGTGTCGCGCTGTTCAGCATCGGCGTGCTGGTTTGGTACAACAGCCGCGACTCGCACCCGGTGCTGTCGCAGGCGGGTCTGGGCCTGGCGTTCCTGTGCGCGGTGAACCTGATCATCGAGGGCGGCAACCCGCTGGTGAAGGGCAACAGCTACCACCTGTTGGCCGCCTTCATGAACGAGCCCTACCTGCGCGGCAAGTCCTACAAGGCCTTCATGGACCGCTTCAAGGGCGGGGCCACCACCGAGTCTGGTCAGAACCTGCTCGCCACCTACGCGCTCGCCAGCTTTGTCTACGCCTACCTGGTGGTGATGCTGATCGTCGCCATCGTGGGCCACTTCATGATCTACGAGCTGCGCCTGGGCGGTGCAGCCGTCATCGTGGCGGTCGTGCTGGGCATTTACCTGACGATGCGCACCGTGCGCCGCTTCCAGACGATCGGCCGTGCGTACGAACGTTCGGTGCAGTTCGAACGCTGGCGCAAGCGGGCCTTGCCGGCCGAGGCCGGTGAGGTGGTCCAACAGGAGCCTGCCGGCAGCCGCACCTGGCTGTACACCAAGCGCGCGCTGTTGCTGTCGCTGCTGCTGGTGTTGTTCCTGCCTTACCCCTACGACGCCGGTGGCACGTTCGAGGTCTTTCCCGCTGAACGCCAGGTCGTCACCACGGACGTGCCGGGCCTGATCGAAGAGGTCAACTTCAACGGCGGTGAAACCGTCAAGAAGGGCACCGTCCTGGCCCGTGTGTCCAGCACCGACCTGACGGCGCAGATGGCCGTCTTCGACGCGCGCATGGCCCAGCAGCGGGCCGTCATCGCCGACCTGCGCGCGCGCCCCAAGGCCGAAGAGGTGGCTGTGGCGCAGCGTGAACTGGAAACCGCCCAAAAGCGCGCCCAGTTCAGCGCCGCCAAGGTGCCGCGTCTGGAGCGTCTGTACAAGGACCGCGTCATCGCGTTTGAAGAGCTCGACACCGCGCGCAAGGAAGCCGAGGTGGACCGCAACGAGGTGTCGCAACGCGAAGCGCAGTTGGCCCTCACGAAGACCGGCACGCCGCCAGACCGCCTGGCGGCTGAACAGGCCCAGTTGCAGGCCTTGAACAGCCAGCGCGCCGAGTTGGAAAACAAGGTGGCGCGCACGGTGCTGCGCATGCCCTTCGACGGCACCGTCCTGAGTCTGCACCTCAAGCAGCGCCTGAACAGCGTGCTCGACAAGGGGCAGCCGTTCGCGGCGGTGGAAAACACCGGGCAGGTGACTCTGGAAATCGAGGTGCCCGAGAGCGACATCGCCCACGTGAAGGTGGGTGCCCTGGTGCGTGCCAAGCCCAACGCGTTCTACGAGCAGACCTACGAAGGCCGCGTCACGGCCATCGACCGCAACGTGTCGAACAAATCGTTCGGTCGGGTGGTCAAGGTGCTCGCCGTGGTCGACAACCCCCAGGGCGACCTGCGCACCGGTATGAGCGGCTACAGCAAGGTCACGGCCGGCAGCATGCCGGTCTGGAAGGCCTTCACCACCGCCCTGGTGCGCTTCTTCACCGTGCAGGTCTGGAGCTGGGTGCCGTGATGGCAAAGGGCGCCGGGCCAGTTTGGCGCGGCGCCCCTGCGGCGAAAGGTTCAGCCCAGGCCTGTGGCTTGGGCGCTTCGCCGGCCTGAAGCCCGGCGAAGCGGCTCAAGGCACCGGAACGGTGAAGAGCATCAGTTTGTCGGTGCGTTCGTGTTCGAACTGCCGCAGCACCTTCAGTGGGTTGGTGCTGATGGTGGCCGTCTCCAGGCGCGAAAAGCTGTAGCCCGCCCCGTCGATGGGCGTGGGCCGCAGGCGCGCCAGTTCGCTGAAGGACAGGCCGCGGTTGTCGCTGACCAACACGCGCGAGTCGTCGCTGCCATTGCTGTACGTGACGACCAGGCGGTCGTCCACCAGGCTGATTTGGCAGTACGAAACCGTGGCGGTTTCGTCCAGCACGCGCCCGGTGCCCCAGGTGCCCGAGCGGTTGTTGAAGCGGAAATACAGCGGCAGGCCGTCGTCGGCCATCACCAGGTGCAGGTTGCCCTGGCGGTCGGTCACGGTGCTGAAATGGCTGGCGTAGGGGTCTTTGGGCTCTGGCGGCGGGCTGTCAAACACCGTCGTGCTGACCCAGGGCACCGTGGGCGGTGAGCCGTCGGCGCGCACGGCCCAAGACAGTGTTTCTGCCACCTTGTAGAGCACGGCCATGCCACCGGGCATGGTGATCAGCCGCGCGCTGCGCGCGACGCTGCCTGTGCCAGGCGGGCCGAAGGTCAAGCCCGTGTCTTGCCACGCGGTGCCCCCGCTGGGTCGGTGGTACAGGCGCAGCACCAACTCGCCGGTCACGCTGTGGGCGGTGACGAAGCTGCTCCACAGGTTGCCCAGCGCGTCCACGCCGATGCTGGGGTTCTCCGCGGTCAGTGTGCCCGCTGGCATCACGGTGGCCTGTCGAACCACGGTCCAACGCCGGTTGGCGCTGTCGTAGCTGAGCTCGGCTTGCACGATGGCGCCCTGGCGGGTGGAATAGGCCGTTTGCAGCGTGTTGCCCCGCAGCACGCCGTCGGCCGTGCTCTTGTTGCCCACGTCGGTCCAACTGGGGCCGGCGGTCCATTCCGTGCCACCGTCGTAGCTGCTGTACAGCACCAGGCCATTGTGGGGTTCCAGCCGGCCACGGTTCATCAGCAGGTGCAGCGCCCCATCGGCGGTTTGCCACAGGTGCTCTTGCTGGCGGTAGGAAATCATGCGGTCCACGCTGCTGGCCAGGTTGGTGGGCGTGGACGGGATGACCGGCACCTGGGCGTTCGCTGTGCCGCACAGCAGGCCCACCGCGCAGGCCAACAGGCGCAGCCGAACCGCGTGGTGCCGACGCGGGCGGCCTTTCAGCGTGGCGTGGTTTGGACGTGTGGATTCGGGTGAGCGGGGGGTGGTTGGTTCAAGATGAATGGCGCAACTCGGCATGGCGTCTGGTCCCTGGGGTTGGGGTGTCGGCGTCTCCGGGATGGGCCGCGTGCATGGCGCGGCCTTGTGTGCGTGTTCAGTGCTGCGCGCGGGCCGTGGGGTCGGTCGCCGTGGTGGCGATCGGCGGGCCCAAGCCGGTGTCCACGCGCCACACGCCGTCGTTCAGCGGCGGGCGGGTGGGTGTGGAAGGAATGATCCGGGTGTAGTAGATGAACGGCCCTTGCGCGGTGATGAAGTACTCGGGGTCGATGCGCACACGCGGCGTGGAGGGGTCGTTGGTCAGCAGCCGGAAGTTCACCTTGAAAGGGTCGATGCCGGTGATGGCCAACTGGTTGGGCACCGAGGTGTCGGTGAACAAGGGGCTGCTGCTGAGTTGGAAGAAGATGTATGAGCGCCCGTTGTGCACGAAAAACTCGGGTGACCAGATGAACGGTGCTGCACCGGGTGTGTTCACCGTCTTCACCACCGTCCAGCGCAGCACGCCGTTGGCGTTCGGCAGCTTGCGGTAGACCGAAATCCGTGTGCGGTTGGCCACGGTGAAGAACACCCAGTCGTTGTCGAACTCCGGCGCTCGCCACATGAACGCACCCAGCTTGGTGCTGGGCTCGAACGTCAGCTGTTCGCGTTCACCGCTGTCGCTGTCGTACAGGAAGATCTGGTCCCGTTCGACGCCGTCGCTGCCCACCACCTTGGCGGCGTAGATGACCTTCGCCGTGCCGGGCACCCAGCGCCGTGCGATGCCGTTGCCGCCGTCGCCAATGGGCAGCACGCGCTCGGTGGTGATGTCGTTGACGCTGCGCCAGAAGACTTCGTTGGTGCGGTCGTTGAAGTAGGAAAAGCGCGGCGACGGATCGTTCACGTCCAAGGTGCCGGCCGGCGACTGCCGTTGCATCCCGCCGGGCACGAAGCCCGCGCTCCAACTGCCATTGACTATGGTGGCCAAGCCCAGGCCGGCGTTGGCGGCCTTTTTCGGCTTGCCGGCCAGGTACTTCGTGTACATCACCTGCGAGCCTGCGGCGCCGAAGGTCCATTCCGGGCCGTTGCCGAAGTCGGTGGCCGCGGCCACGTCCACGTCCAGCAACTGGCCTTGGCCGCTCAGCGGGTAGAAGGCGCCGGTCTGGAAGTCGACGTAACCCAGCCACAGGTTGTAGTTCGCGTCAGAAAACGCGAACCGCGCGTTGCCCTGGCCGAAGTTGCAGGTGGGGCAGTGTTTGCCGTCACGGCCCCAGTCGAACTCGAAGTCTGGAATGGCCGCGGGGGTGACCTTGACCTCTGGCGGCACCGAGCCCTGGGCCAGCGCCGAACCGGTCGCCGACCACATCCCACACACCAGCCAGATCCACGAAAGGGAACGCCGCTTCATCGGGAGCCTCCAAAGGCATGGAAGGCCCAATGTACGGCGCAGGCTGGTCTTACAGCGTCAATGCAACAGGGGGTGCCAAGGGTAAACCCCTAATTTGAAGGCCGGCTCTGGCGGCCGGCCTGCGTCGCGCTTCAGGGCGTGGTGGCTTGCGCCGGCCCGAGCCCCGTGTCCACGCGCCAGACCCCGTCGTTGATGGGCGGGCGCGTGGCCGTGCTGAGCAACAGGCGCGTGTAGTAAATGTAAGGCCCCTGCGCGGTGATGTAGTACTCCGGGTCGATGCGCGCACGCGGGTTGGCGCTGTCGTTGGTCAACATGCGGAAATTCACGCGCCGCGGGTCGATGCCGGTGATGGCCAGTTGGTTGGGGATGGAGGTGTCGTTGAACACCGGGCTGCTGCTCAGCTGGAAAAAGATGTACGAGCGACCGTTGTGCACGAATTGTTCTGGCGACCACACATAGGGCAGGGCGGTGGGCATCACCACCGACTTCACCACCGTCCAGCGCAGGGCGCCATCGGCGCCGGGCAAGCGGCGGTACACCAGCAGGGTGGTGCGGTCGGCGACGGTGAAGAACACCCAGTCGTTGCCGAACTCGGGCGCGCGCCACATGAAAGCGCCCAGTTTGTCGGTGGCCTCGAACGTCAGCTGTTCTTTTTTGCCGCTGTCGGTGTCGTAGGTGAAGATCTGGTCGTGCTCCACGCCGTCAGCACCCAAGGCTTTGGCAGCGTAGATCACCTTGCGGGTGCCCGGCACCCAGCGGCGGGCGATGCCGTTGCCGCCATCGGCGATGGGCAGCGGCCGTTCCACTTCGATGGCGGCGGTTGAACGCCAGTACACCTGGTTGTCGCGGTCGCTGATGTAGTGGAAGCGGGGCTCCGTGTCGGTCAGGTCCAAAGAACCGGCAGGCGATTGGCGCTGCAGGCTGCCCGGCACAAAGCCGGCAGTCCAACTGCCATTGACCTGCGTGGCCAGGCCCAGGCCGGCGTTGGCCGAGTTCTTTGGCCGGCCGGCGAGGTACTTGGTGTACATCACCTGTGAACCGTTGGCGCCGTAGGTCCACTCTGGCCCGTTGCCGAAGTCCGTGGCGCGGGCGGCGTTGCTGTCCAGCAGCACGGCTTGGCCGTTGGCCGGCAGGAAAGCACCGGTCTGGTGGTCGATGTAACCCAGCCACAAGCGGTTTTCACCGTCGCTGAAGGCGAACCTGGCGTTGCCCTGACCGAAGTTGCAGGTGGCGCAATGCTGGCCGTCGCGGCCCCAGTCGAACTCAAAGTCCGGGATGGCCGCCGAGCTCACCTTCACCTCGGGCAAGGTGGTGCTCTGCGCGCCCAGGTTCACGCCCCACAGCGATCCTGCCACCAGCGTGCTGCAGGCGAGGGCCAGACGCCATGCGCGCGGTGTGAAGGGCTTCATGTTGAACCTCATCGTCATGTGGTGCGGGGGTTGGCGGTGGCATGCAACACCTCCCGCCGGCTCTTGGAATCTACGCCCTGCCTGCCCCAGTGGACCAGCCCCTGTGCAAGGGGCCGCGGTGTGCGTTTCAGCACGGTGCAGCGGATCCGTTGTCGGCAGGCTGCAGCGTGGGCCTCGCCAGTAACTTTTTGAAGCAAGGCGTTGCCCGGGGCGCGTGCGGCCGCACAAGGCCCGCGTGCAAAGTACGGAACTTGCTTTGAACCCTGCCCGCGCATGCCGCCGGGCACCCGGAGAGTGCCATGGACCTGATGCCTGTTTGCCCCTCGGCCCCTTCGCCCCGATCGGGCTGCGCCCAGGCCGCGCCAACCACTGCCGCGGCCAGGCAGCCCCGGGCGGTTGTGCCACCTCCGCGCGCTGCGCGCTGGTGGGCTTTGGTGGCGCTGGGCCTGGTGGTAGCGGGTTGCAGCGGGGGCGGAGGCTCGCCCGCGCCGGCCACCTCGCCGGCCCCCCAGCCATCGCCGCCATCACCACCCCCGCCCGCTGTGAACGAGTTGAAGGTGGGTGTGAAGCTGGCGGGTTTTCCTCACCCGGTGGACATTTACGCACCGGCAGGCGCCACGCGTGCACTGGTGGTGCTGCACGGGGGGTCCGGCCGGAACTACCTCATCGCCAACAGCCTGGGCATCAACCTCACCACAGACCCGCCGACCTCCACCGCCGTCAACTGGACCTGGCTGGCTGCGCAGAAGCTGATTGCGGTGTTTCCGCAAGGTCAGACCATTCCCGAGGCGCCTTCGTCCTTCACCTGGAACAACCATGCCATGGTCTCCGGGCAGGACGACCAGGCTTTCCTGGTCGCGTTGGCGGCCTACACGCGCAGCACCTACGGGGTGAGCAAAGTGGCGGTGGCGGGGCATTCCATGGGCGGCACCATGGTCAACCGCATGTGGTGCCAGTCGCCCACCACCTTCGACGCCCACATCGCCTTGGCCGGGCCGGCTTCCGCCTACTTCCTGGGGGTGGGCACGGCCTGCCAGCCTTCGACGCCTGCGCCGTACATGGGCATCATCGGCAGCAGCGACACCATCATGCAGACCGGGGCGGGCTGGGACGTGCCCACTTGGGTGATCAGCCCCTTGGTGTCCAAGACCGCGGCCTTCGTGAACGACACCGTGGTGGCCGAGTGGGCGCAGCACCAGCGGCGCGCGGGCTTGCGGTGCGCCCAGTCGCCGCTGCTGGCCGACAAGCAGGTGTCCGGGCAGGTGGAAACCTGGAGCCATTGCAACGGCAGCATCGTGGTGCGCCAGGTGTTGAACGCCGACCACGGCATCAACTCGCTGGAGGCGCGTGCCGGCAAATCCATGGTCGACTACATCGTCGAGTTCATGGGTGCGCCCTGACCGCGGCCGGACCCTCACCCGTCACCCGGCAGCCGGCAGCCGGCAGCCGGCAGGCGTATGCCACGGCGGCCCCCCGCTGCGCCGATGCCGCCGGTCGCTTCGGCGTGCCGGGCTGTCACACAGCAATCGTGGGGGGTGTCATGCTGATGGCCACTTCGGCACCGCTCTTGCTTGAGGGCTGAGGCAGGCAGGGTTTGTGCTGTGGCGAGCCGTCGACGGACCGCCCCGCTGTCTGAGGCGGGTGCCCGGGCGCAGGTCCGGCCGCCGGCCCAGTCCGCGCCCCTGTGCGGCACGGTGTGACACCCGTCGCGGAACCTTCGAATGGGGGCCTGCGCCGGGTGTGCTTAGGGGTGGAACGCCTAGCAGGAACTGTTACCGTCCGTGCCCAAGATGGTGCATGCGCCGGGGTCAGACCTGCAGGTGGTGTGTTGAGAACAAATTGAGCAGATGAGGGAACGGGCGATGGGACGCTTTCAAACACTGATCCTGACGCCGGCCGGCCACGACGGTTTGGAACTGGCGGTGGCGGCGGGCCGCGCTGGCACGCTGGGGGTGCTGAACCACGAGCTCGGTGTGCCTGCGGCGCGCTTGGCCGCGGACCTGGCCCGGTTGTCGCCCCTCTGCGAGCGCGGCTTTGGACTCAAGCTGCCGGCGCTGGACGCCGCCGCTGTGGCCGAACTGCTGCCCTTGGCCGGCCGAGGTCTGCGCGCCCTGGTGCTGGGCGCCACCGATGTTGCCGCCAGCGTGGCGCTGGCCCAACCATTGCGGCAGGCCGGTGTGGTGTTGGCGGTGGAACTGCTGACCGCCACGTGGCCCGCGGATCTGGACCCGTCACAGTGTGACGCCCTGTGGCTCAAGGGCAACGAAGCTGGCGGCTTCGTCGGCGAAGACGCCAGCTTCATCCTGTTGCAGAAGTGGCTGGGCAAGACCGAATTGCCGCTGTACGTGCGCGGCGGCATCACACCGGCCGTGGCCGCGGCCTGCCACGCCGTGGGTGTGGCCGGGGGTGTGCTGGACGCGCAGGTGCTGCTGCTGGACGAAGCCCATTTGCCCGAGGCCACCCAAAGCCTGCTGGCCAGCTTGTCCGGCAACGAAACCGTGGCCGTGGGCGACGGCGAGACCGGCGAGTACTTCCGCGTGCTCAGCCGCCCTGGCCACGCCGTGGCCAAGGCCTTCCTGGCCGAAGGCGACGGCCAGCGCTTCCCGGCCCTGCAGGCCGCCGTGGCCGGCAAGGTGAACTGGGCCGAACCCAAGCTGGGCCTGCTGCCCGTGGGCCACGACGTGGTCTTCGCCGCCGCCTGGCGCAAGCGCTACCGCCACCTGGCCGCCGTGCTGGCCGCCATCGACCGCGCGGTGGCCGAACAAGCCGCCCTGGTGGCCGCGCAGCCACCCATCGTCGAGGCCTCGCCCTTGGCCCAGGCCCTGGGCATCCGCTACCCCATCGTGCAAGGCCCGATGACGCGCGTGTCGGATTCCGCCGAGTTCGCCGCCGCGGTGGCCGACGGTGGTGCACTGCCCATGGTGGCTTTTGCCCTGCTGAAGGGCCAGCCGCTGGCCACGCTGTTGGCGCGCACGGCAGAACTGTTGAAAGGCCGGCCCTGGGGCATCGGTCTGCTGGGCTTTGCACCCCAGGCCCTGCTGGACGAACAACTGGCCATGGCCACGCAGCACCGGCCGGGCTACGCCATCATTGCCGGCGGTCGGCCCGACCAGGCCGTGAAGCTGGAAGCCGCGGGCGTGCCCACCTTCCTGCACGTGCCTTCGGCGAACCTGATCCCGATGTTCATCCAGGAGGGCGCGCGCCGCTTCATCTTTGAAGGGCGCGAGTGCGGTGGCCACATCGGCCCGTTGTCGAGCTTTGTGCTGTGGAGCACCATGGTCGACAAGCTGCTGGAAGAGCTGGACGCGCGCAAGGTGCCGGCCGAAGAGCTGCAGCTGCTGTTCGCCGGTGGCATCCACGACGCCGTGTCCTCGGCCCTGGTGCAGGTGCTGATCGCGCCGCTGGCCGCGCGTGGCGTGAAGGTGGGCATCCTGATGGGCAGCGCCTACCTGTTCACCAAAGAGATCGTGGAGGCCGGTGCCATCGTGCCGCGCTTCCAGCAGGCCGTCATCGAGTGCACGCAGACCGCCAGCCTGGAAAGTGGCCCCGGCCACGCCAGCCGCTGTGGCTTCACGCCCTTCGCCCAAGAATTCTTCAAGAAGCGCAACGAGATGCGCGAGGCCAAGGTGCCCGGCGAAGAAAGCCGCCGCGTGCTGGACGACATGATCATGGGCCGGCTGCGCATCGCCAGCAAGGGCACGGTGCGCCGCGGCGAGAACGGCGACCTGGTGCACCTGGACGCCGACCAGCAGATGGCCGAAGGCATGTACATGCTGGGCCAGGTGGCCACGCTGCGCGACGAAGCCACGAACATCGAACGCCTGCACGGCGAGGTGACGGCCGACGCCGCCGCGTTGCTGGCGGCCACGCGCGCCGAACAAGCGCTGGCCGCGCGTGCCGCTGAAGCCCAGCCGGTGGACATCGCCATCGTGGGCCTGGCCAGCCTGCTGCCCAAGGCGCCGACCACGCAGCAGTACTGGGAGAACATCCTCGACAAGGTGGACGCGATCACCGAGATCCCGTCGCACCGCTGGGACTGGCGTTTGTACTTCGACGCCGACCGCCACGCCAAGGACAAGATCTATTCGAAGTGGGGCGGTTTCCTCGACGACCTGGCCTTCGACCCCACGCAGTACGGCATGCCGCCCAAGAGCATCGAGTCGGTGGACCCGATGCAGCTGATGGCGCTGGAAGTGGCGCGCCGCACGCTGGCCGACGCCGGCTACGACAGCAAGCCCTTTGACCGCGAACGCGCCAGCATCATCGTGGGCGCCAGCGGTGGCACGGGCGACGTGGGTTCGCAGTACGGCCTGCGTTCGGAGTTGCCACGCTTCTCGGGCCAGCTGCCCGACAGCGTGGCCGACCGCCTGCCGGAGTGGACCGAAGACAGCTTCGCCGGCATCTTGTTGAACGTCATCGCCGGCCGCATCGCCAACCGCCTGAACTTCGGCGGTGTCAACTTCACCACCGACGCGGCTTGTGCTTCTTCGCTGGCCGCCGTCTACCAAGGCGTGACGGAACTGGCCGCCGGCCGCAGCGACATCGTCATCGCCGGTGGTGTGGACACCGTGCAAGGCCCCTTTGGCTACCTGTGCTTCAGCAAGACGCAGGCGCTGTCGCCGCGTGGCCGCTGCAACACCTTCGACGCTTCAGGTGACGGCATCGTCATCAGCGAAGGCATCGCGATGGTGGCGCTGAAGCGCCTGGCCGATGCCGAACGCGACGGCGACCGTGTGTACGCCGTCATCAAGGGCGTGGGCGGCAGCAGCGACGGCAACGCCAAGGGCATGACGGCCCCGCTGCCCGCGGGCCAACTGCGCGCCATGCGCCGTGCTTACGCGATGGCCGGTTTCGGTCCTTCCACTGTGGGCCTGTTCGAAGCCCACGGCACGGGCACCGTGGCCGGCGACACGGCCGAACTGGAAAGCACCACGCGCCTGATCAAGGAAGAAGGTGGCGCACCGCGCAGCGCCGTCATCGGTTCGGTGAAGACCATGATCGGCCACACCAAGGCCACGGCCGGCGTGGCCGGCATGGTGAAGGCCGTGCTGGCCCTGCACCACAAGGTGCTGCCGCCGCACCTGGGCGTGAACCAGCCGAACAAAACCTTGTCCGACGGCGCCGCGCCGCTGTACCTGGTGGACGAAGCCACGCCTTGGCTGGAAGGCGCCCACCCGCGCCGCGCCGCCTGCAGCGCCTTTGGCTTCGGCGGCACCAACTTCCACGTGGTGTTGGAAGAGTACCAACGCGAATACCGCCCCTGGCTGAAGACCGCCGCGCGCCAGCAGTGGCCGGCCGAGCTGATGCTGTGGGCCGCGCCCGACCGCGACACGCTGCTGTCGCAACTGGGCACGCTGACCCAGGCCCTGGCCACCGGCCCGGCCCCCGCGCTGCGCGACCTGGCCGCCAGCCTGGCCCCGCGTTTCAGTGTGGCCGCCGGCGAACGCCTGGCCTTCGTGGCGCGCAACGCCGACGAACTGAAAACCAAGCTGGCCGCGGCCATGGGCTGGCTGCGTGGCGAAGCCAAGCTGCTGCCCCCCGGCATCTACCACCGCAGCGGCGCCGCCGTGGGCGGCAAGCTGGCGATGCTGTTCCCGGGCCAGGGTTCGCAGTACGTGGGCATGGCGCGTGAACTGGCGGTGTTGTTCCCGGCCGTGGCCGACACCTTGTCGGCCGCCGACCAGCAACTGCACGGCGCCTTCACCGAACGTTTCGGCCAACCGCTGGCGGCCTTCTTGTTCCCGCGCGGCGCCTACAGCGAAGCCGAGAAAAACGCCGCCCGCCAGGGCCTGACCAACACCGACGTGGCGCAACCCGCCCTGGGCGCGGTGGCCGTGGGCGTGTTGCGCCTGCTGCAGCAATGGGGCCTGAAGGCCGACATGCTGGCCGGCCACAGCTACGGTGAGTTCGTGGCGCACTTTGCCAGCGGCGCCATCGACTTCGAAGCGCTGATGACGCTGTCGGCCGCGCGTGGCCGTTTCATCGTCGACGCCGCCCGCGCCGGTGGTGCAGAGCTGGGCACCATGGCCGCCGTGCCGGCCACGCGCGCCGACGTGGAAGCCGCCATCGCCGACATCGACGGCGTGGTCATCGCCAACCACAACGCACCGCTGCAAAGCATCATCTCCGGCACCCAGGCCGGCGTGTCGGCGGCCATCGCCAAACTGGCGCAGGCTGGCATCGAGGCACAGCCCATCCCGGTGGCCGCGGCCTTCCATTCCAGCCTGGTGAAGCCGGCGCAGCAGGCGCTGTCGGACCTGATCGCCACCACGCCTTGGCAGGCCGCCAGCCTGCCGGTCTACGCCAACGCCACGGCGCGTCCGCACCCGGCCGACGTGGCGCGCAGCAAGCAGCTGATGGCCGAACACCTGGTGAGCCCGGTGGAGTTCGTGGCGCAGGTGGAAGCCATGCACGCCGACGGCGCGCGCGTGTTCGTGGAAGTCGGCCCCAAGGCCGTGCTCAGCAAGCTCACCGCCAAGATCCTGGCCGGCCGCGAGCACGTGGCCATCGCTGTGGACGACGGCAGTGGCCTGCCGGGCCTGCTGGCCGGTGTGGGCCAGCTGCTGGTGGCGGGCGTGGCGCTCGACACCGCGGCCTTGTTCGCCGGCCGCGACTGCCTGCGCGGCGACCCGCTGCAGCCCGCCGCGCTGAGCCGCGACAAGGCGCCCAGCAAGACCACCTGGATGATCAACGGCAGCGGCGCACGCCGCCTGGCCGACCCGGTGCAGCAGATCGGCATCACGCTGGAACAAGCGCAGGCCGAAGCCCAGGCACAGGCCCCCGCCCGGCTTGCGGCCGCCGCCACGGCGCCGGTTGCAGCGCCAACGCTGTTCGCGCCGCTGGCTGCGCCTGCCGCTGTTGCCCCCACCCCCACACCGCTGGCCGCTGCACGGCCCGGCCCCCTGTGCACCCTGCCCATGTCCCCACGGCAGGAACGCACTATGGATTAACGACGACCCCCCCCTTCCACCGCCGATGCCGCCGTGTGGAGCGCAGTCTACGAGACCCGGC
>JBKCUM010000168.1:0-4666 GCA_046318395.1 Rubrivivax sp. | reverse complement strand
CAGCACCTCGCCGTGTGCGAAGTTGATGAGGTTGATGATGCCGTAGACCATGGTGTAGCCCAGGGCCACCAGGGCGTACATGCTGCCCAGCACCAGGCCGTTGATGACCTGTTGGATGAAGGTTTCCATTCGGGTGGGGTCTCCTGTGGCGCTGGCAAAGGGGCCAGCGCCTGCTTTGAAGGCCTAGCAAGAAGCCGGCCGGTGGCGGCATTCTAGGTAGCGCCTCCTGCAGCCCAAGGGCGGGCTTTCCCCTTGGACAAAGCGCATGACCAGCCCGCCTTTCGAGGCGAAAGGCCGCACCAGCGCAAGGTCAGTCCGCCTTGCGCGCGGCCTCGTCTCTGGCGCGCAGCTCGGCCAATTTCTCGCCGATGCGCAGCTCCAAACCGCGCGGCACGGGCTCGTAAAAGCGCTGGCCCTCCAGACCGGCTGGCAAGTAGGTTTCGCCGGCCGCGTAGGCGTCGGCCTCGTCGTGGGCGTAGCGGTAGTTCGCGCCGTGGCCCAACTGCTTCATCAGCCGCGTGGGCGCATTGCGCAGGTGGTCGGGCACGGGGCGCGACACATCTTGTTTGACCAGGGCGCGCACGGTGTTCCAGGCGTTGTAGACCGCGTTGCTCTTGGCGGCCACAGCCAGGTAGACCACGGCCTCGGCCAGCGCCAGTTCGCCCTCGGGCGAACCCAGGCGCTCGAAAGTCTCGGCGGCGTCCAGCGCGATGCGCAAGGCCCGGGGGTCGGCCAGGCCGATGTCTTCGGCGGCCATGCGCACGATGCGCCGCGCGGCATAGCGCGGGTCGGCACCACCGTCGAGCATGCGCGCCAGCCAGTACAGCGCCCCATCGGGGTTGGAGCCGCGCACGCTCTTGTGCAGGGCCGAGATGGCATCGTAGAACTGGTCGCCACCCTTGTCGTAGCGCCGCAGCATCTCGCCCAGGGCACGCTCCAGCGCGGCGTCGTCCAGCGCCGATGCACCGGGGTTGGTGAGCACCAGGTTTTCGTAGGCGTTCAGCAGGCGGCGGGCATCGCCATCGGCGTGGCCGATGAGCCGCTGCCGGGCGGCGTCGGCCAGCGGTGGCGCTTGCAGGGCCTGTTGGGCGCGGTCCAGCAGGCTGGACTGTTCGGCGTCGCTCAGGGCCTTCAGCACATGCACCGTGGCACGGGACAGCAAGGCCGAATTCACCTCGAAAGACGGGTTCTCGGTGGTGGCGCCGATGAAGGTGAACAGCCCCGACTCCACGTGCGGCAGGAAGGCGTCCTGCTGCGCCTTGTTGAAGCGGTGCACCTCGTCCACGAACACCACGGTGGCGCGCCCCTGGCGCTGGTGCTCGCGGGCCTGGTCCACGGCCTCGCGGATGTCCTTCACACCGGCCAACACGGCCGACAGCACGACGAACTGCGCGTCCACCGCACCGGCCACCAGGCGGGCCAGCGTGGTCTTGCCCACGCCCGGTGGGCCCCAAAGGATCATCGACGGCACACGCCCGCCCTCAAAGGCCACGCGCAAGGGCCGGCCCGGACCCAGCAGGTGCTGCTGGCCGATCACCTCGTCCAGGCTGCGCGGGCGCAAACGTTCGGCCAAAGGCACGCTGCCTGGCGGCGGCGGGGGCTCCTGCGGGTCTTGGAAGAGGGAATCCTGCGACGACATCGGCAGATTGTCTCAGCGTGCGACGGCGCAGATGCACAGCGCGGAAACGGCGGGCTTGCCCCCCGTTTTTCAGGGCTTTGTGATCGACCGGCGTCGGCACACTGCCCTCCAGCCCCAACCGTGCCTGGCGCGCCAGCGCTGCCATCCACACGGGCCAGGCCAGCCACCCGAACCGGACCTGCACAGGACCCCGCCACCATGAGCATCACCGCCAGCAACGCAGCCCCCGCCGCCAACACCCCCCTGGCCGTGCACCTGGGCACACGCGAGTACCTCTCCTTCAAGCTCGGCGCCGAGGAATACGGCATCGACATCCTGCGCGTGCAGGAGATCCGAGGCTATGAAGCACCGACGCGCATCGCCAATTCGCCACCTTTCATCAAGGGCGTGGTGAACCTGCGCGGCGTGATCGTGCCCATCGTCGACATGCGCGTGCGCTTCAACATGGACGACGTGCAGTACAACAGCTTCACCGTCGTCATCATCCTGAACATCGCCGGCCGCACCGTGGGCATGGTGGTCGACTCGGTGAGCGATGTGCTGGAACTGGAAGGCGACCACATCAAAGCCGCGCCAGAATTCAACGGCGCCATCGACGCCACCTTCATCACCGGGCTGGGCACGGTGAAGCAGGGCGACACCGAGCGCATGCTGATCCTGATGGACATCGAAGCGCTGATGAAGAGCCCGGAGATGGCCTTGATGGACCACATGAGCCACTGAAGCCAACCCCTCAGACCAGGAGCACGCCAGCTGCCGACGCTGACCACCCCAAGACGGCTGTTGCTGGCGCTGACCTGGGCCCCCTTGTCGGCGGTGGCCGGTTTGCCGCTGGTGACGGAAACCGCCGATGCCCTGGGGCGCGGCGATTGCGAACTCGAAGCCCAGGTGGCCCGCGCCACCACCCAGGGCCTGCCCGCCGTGCGCGAGTGGGGCGTGTTGGGCGCGTGTGGCGTCGGCCTGGACACCCAGTTGGCCTTGGGCCTGACCCGCGCCAGCATGTCCGGCTTCGACCACACCCAGGCCGTGGGCCTGTCTGGCAAAACCAACTTCAAAGCGCCCGAAGCCGGCCAGACCGGTTGGGGCCTGGGTTACGCGCTGGACGCCCACCGCGACCCCGGCGAAAGCTGGCACCTGCACGGCCACGCGCTGACGCTGTTGGCCACGCGGGAACTGGCACCTGGCTGGCTGGGCCACGCCAACCTGGGCTGGGCGCACAGCCGGCGCGACAAGCTGAACAGCACGGTCTGGTCGCTGGGCATCGAACGCACCGGCACGCTGACCTGGGCCGCCGACGTGTTCGGCGACGACCGCAACAAACCCGGCGCCTCCACCGGCCTGGGCTACGACTTCGGCGGCGGCTTCAGCGCCAACCTCAGCGTGGCCACGCTGTTCGAAACACCGCGCATCCGCGTCGTGACGCTGGGCGCCAAGTTCGCCTTCTGAAACCGGCAAGCGGGCGGCCGAGGCTGCCCAGCACGGCGGTCACTGTTCGATCACATCGGCGCCCGGCGGCACCGTGAAGCGGAAACGTTCGGCCGCCAGGGCCGGGTTGGGCACGAAGCCACTGAACTGCAGCACCGACCGCTGGCCGAAGCTGTCGGTGATCTCCACCGCCACCAGCGCCGTGCCGCGGAAACCCACACGCATGCTCTGGAACGGGCCGTCCTTGGCCTTGGGCGTGGCCAGCGCCCAGTCCACACCGCCGGCTGAGGGCTGGTTGGCCAATGTGAAATCCGCCTCCAGCGAACCACCGGCCAGCAGCGCCGCCGGCGTGCTGCCCAGGGCCTGGCCCAGCTTGCGGCTGCTGACCTGGTTCAGGTCGGTGTCAAAGATCCACACCTTGGCCCCGTCGGCCACGATCAGCTGTTCGTAGGGCTTGGTGTAGCTGAACCGAAACCGGTTCGGCCGCGCGAATTCGAATTCGCCCGAAGACAACTTCTTGCGCGCCCCGTCCGGCGACGTGACCGTCTGCGTGAACGCCGCCTTCCCGGTTTTCACATCGCGCACAAAAGCCCGCAGCGTGTCCACAGCGTCGGCGTAAGCCCCAGGCGCGAAGCCAAAGGCGAGCAAGAGAACCAAGCAGACGCCGCGGATCCGGCTTCGCCGGTCCGCCGGCGTCACCCCCTCCCGGGGGGGGCGAGCCCAGACGGTGCAGGTCCAGTGGACCTGCACCGCCTGGCGAGGGGCCGGGCCACTGGCCCGGCGCGGCCCGCAGGGCGCGGCGAAGCCGCTTCGGGGGGGGGCCTTATTCATCGCGTTTGGGTACCAAGAGTTCACGGTTGCCGTTGTGGCCAGGCGGCGAAACCAAGCCCGACTGTTCCATCTGTTCAATCAAGCGCGCGGCGCGGTTGTAGCCGATGCGCAGATGGCGCTGCACCAGCGAGATGCTGGGCTTGCGGTGTTGCAGCACCACGGCCACGGCCTGGTCGTACAGGCCATTTTCGCCGTCACCACCACCACCGCCTGCACCGCCGCCGTCCATGGCCGCGTCGCCCTCGCCTTCCAGCACGCCACCTTCCAAGATGCCTTCGATGTAATTGGCCTCGCCCTGGGTCTTCAGGTACGAGACCACACGGTGCACCTCGTCGTCGCTGACAAACGCGCCGTGCACCCGCACCGGCACACCGCCACCGGGCGTCAGGTACAGCATGTCGCCCTGGCCCAGCAGGGCCTCGGCGCCCATCTGGTCCAGGATGGTGCGGCTGTCGATCTTGCTGCTGACCTGGAAACTGAGGCGCGTCGGGATGTTGGCCTTGATCAGGCCCGTGATCACGTCGACGCTGGGCCGCTGTGTGGCCAGAATCAAGTGGATACCAGCGGCACGCGCCTTCTGCGCCAGGCGCGCGATCAGCTCTTCGCTCTTCTTGCCCACCACCATCATCCGGTCGGCGAGTTCGTCGATCACCACCACCACGTGCGGCAGCCGCTCCAGCGGTTCGGGGTGTTCTGGCGTCAGGCTGAAGGGGTTGCCGATCAGCTCGCCGCGCGCCGTGGCATCGGCGATCTTCTTGTTGTAGCCGGCCA
>JBKCUM010000167.1:0-6069 GCA_046318395.1 Rubrivivax sp. | reverse complement strand
CGCAGCCTGAAACCCACCCTGGTGGTGGAACTGGGCTTCGAGGGCATCAACCCCAGCCCGCGCCACAAAAGCGGCCTGGCCGTGCGCTTCCCACGCATGCTGCGGCTGCGGTTCGACAAGCCGCTGCACGAGGCGGATTCGCTGGCCTCGCTGCAGGGCTTGTTGCAAGGGGTGGCAACGCGGGGTACCGCAGGCGACTGAACCTTCGCGTTTCAGGGGTAGCGCGTCAGTTGCACCGGCGCGCCGCTGACGGCGGGCAGGTAGAACGTGTCGCCAGCTTCCATCGTCAGCAAACCGGCCTGGCCCAGGTGGTACGCGCCGAGGTACTGCGATTGCACCCATTCCAGGTAGCCGCCGTTGCCGTTCATGTCGGGGGCGGTCTGGGGTGAGACGTCTTGCGTGCCCAGCGTCAAGGCGGGGAAGACGCTGCGCACGGTCGACGTCCGCCCGGGCGTGTAGGTCAGCACCGTGGCTTCGGAGAACCTGAAGACCCCGGTCGGGTCGGCGCCCCGGGCGATGGTCAAACCCGCCCAGGCCACGCTGGAGTAGTGCCGACGAAACAGTGGATGCTGGACTTGCAGCAGCGGCGCCAGCAGCAGGCTGCGCGGCAGATCAACCACGTTGCCCAGGTCGGTCCCCATGACCTTGACCAGGCTGTCCTGGAACGTGCCCGAACCACCGCCGCGGATCTGAAGGTACAGGTCTTCGCCCAGCACCTCGGCCTTGTCGATCTGCATGCCCGTGGCCAGGAAGAGTTCCCGGTCGGTGCCGTTCAAGGTCACCGACGTGACGCTGTCGCGGGCGACCACCAGGCAGCGTGTGGCGCTCAAGCGCAAACGCAGCTCGCTCCAGCCCGCGTTGAGCCGAGTGGCCAAGGTCTGCACCCCACCGCTGTGGTTCAGGCGATACAGCTCGATGTCGCCACTGCTGGCGTGCGGGCCGGCCAGGTAGACCGCGGAGGCGTCTGCCGTGACCGCGTACACGCTGCCCACCGACAGGACCACGGTCTCGCTGCTGGGCCCCGTCAGAGGCACCTTGCGCAACTGTGTGGGCTGGCCAAAGGGTTGGTAGCTGTAGAGCAGGTAGGGCGCATTGTTCGGGCCGTAGACGCCGACCACGCGGATCACGTCGTCGTTCACCGCCGCGTTGGTGGCGATCACGGTGGGGTTCGCGAAGTTCGTGTCCACCCGAGCCAAACGGGTGCCGTCGTACACCAAGAACCCGGTCAAGGCGCCGGCCACGTCGCGCAGCGCGGCCAGTGGGCGGTTGGCGCCCAGGGCGATGGGCGGGTCGCTGGGCGCCATGCCGGCGCGCACGGCCAGGTAGCGCCGGTTGCCCAGCGGCGTGATGTTGTTTTCGCAGGCCGGCTTGATTTGGTAGATCAACACCGCGTTGGCCGGTTGTGTCCAATCGTCGAAGCGCTCGCCGTTGGGGCCTTCGGCATTGGCGCAGAGCTCGGACACGTCCAGCGTTGACACCCGCGCCGCGGTGGGGGTCCCGCTGGCTTGCAGGTCCACCCGGTTCAAGCGCCCGGACTGCATGAACAGGCGGAAGCGTTCATGCAGGTTGCGCACCACGCCCGCGGTGGTGTCCACCTCGGCCTGCATCAACGAGCCCTGTGGAAACCATGCGCCGGCGGCGGCGATGGCGGTGGCGCCGTTGGACCCGGTGTCGCTGAACACCGTGAGCGTGCCGTTGCTGACGCTGGGGGTGTAGGGCCCGTTCAAGGAACTGGCCTGCACCGGCCCCGGATAGGCCACCAGCCGCGGGCTCAGCGCCACGGCCGCCGGGGCGTTGACCGTCAGCACCGCAGGCCCGCCAGTGGCCGAGCCTGCGGCGTTGCTGACGGTGACGGTGAAGCGGGCGCCGTTGTCGGAGGCACCGGTGGTGGCCACGCTGTAGGTGGCACCCGTGGCGCCCGGAATGCCCACACCGTCGCGGGCCCATTGGTAGGTGAGTGGTGCCGTCCCCGTGGCTGCAACGCTGAAGGTCACCGACGCGCCGGCCACCACGGCGGTGCTGGCCGGGGCGGCTGTGATGGCGGGTGCCACCGCTTGGCTGCCGCCATTGCCACCGCCGGTGCCAGCGCCACTGCCCGTGCCTGAACTGTCGCCACCCCCACCGCCGCCGCAGGCCGCCAGTCCAGACACCACCACGACCACCGCTGCGCACAGCTGCCATCCACGCCACTTGCCCATCAGCCATTCCCCCGTTGGTTGAAGCCGACCTCGCTGCGCCATCGTTGGCGGGGGTCAGCCAGCGGCCTATGGTCCTGGCGGGGCGTGATTGCAGCGTGATTGACGAGGCCCTTGGGCGGCGATCTCGGGCCAGACGCCGGGGTCGCTCCCCGGCTTGAGGGGGCTGCCCTCAGCCCCCGGGCGACAGCGGGTCCGCCGCGGCATCGGCCCGGCCGGGCGCGGTGGTGCTGGCCTGCCAGGCCCCCCACACCGCTTGGTTCACCGCGTTGCGGCGCAGGAAACTGTCCTGAAAGGGTGGCGGCACCTGGTGGCGGTGCTGGCTTCGCACCCATTGCCGCGCCTGGTCCAGCACCTGGTGGGCCTCGTGGTGCCGGCCGGCGGCCAGCCAGCCTTGGCGCAGCAGCCAGGCGGCTTCGGGCCCGTACAGGTGGGCCGGCTGGGTGTGTTGCAGCGTGGCCTGCAACGCGGGGGCCCAGGCTGCGGCTTCGGCGGTGTGGCCCAGTTCGGCCGCGGCCTGCAAGGCCAGCAGCCGGGCGGTCAGCGCGGGCGCGGGCTGCACGGCGGCCTGCAGTTGTTCGGCCAGGGCCAGGGCTTGGGGCAACCGCGCTTCAGCCGGCAGGTGCCGAAGCCGGGTCAGCCGGGCCGCGGTGGTGGCGCCCGGGTCGGCGCTGGCCATCCAGGTGTGCAGCTCGGCCTCTGACACGCTGTGGTGGGGGCTGCGGTCCACGCCGCACAGGCGCTGCAGTTCGCGCTGCAGCGTCCAGCGGCGCAGGCACACGGTCACGCTGTGCTGGGCCGGGTCGGCCTGCAGCAGCGGCCAGGCCAGGTCGGCGCGGCCCAGCAGCGTCCACAACCAGGCCAGGTGGTTTTGCACGGTGTCGCGCACGCGCGGCGAGCCCAGGCTTGCCAGGTGCTGCAGGCAGGTTTCCAGGGCGTCGATGGCCGCGCTGTACGCCCCCACCGCGGTGGCCGCGATGCCCACGTGCAGCCGCGCCGTCACACCGCCCATGCCCTGGGCCTCGTGCAGGTCTTCGCTGAGCTGCAGGGCCTGCCGGGCCTGGTCCAGGCAGGCCTGCATCTGCCCCAGCCGCAGGTGCATGGCCACGCTGTTGTTCAGCAGCAGCATGCGCTGGCTGCGTGCCTGGGGCCGCAGGGCCAGGGCCTGGGCGGTCTGGTTGCGCGACAGGGCCTCGGGCAGGCGTTCCAGCTTGAACAGCACGATGCTGCACAGGCTGTGGCGCGAGATGCCCAGCCGCCAGTCGTCGCTGCGCAGCGGCAGTTGCGCTTCTTCGGCCAGGCAGGCTTCGGCCTGCGCGGTCTGGTTCAGGTTGACAGCGGCCCAGGCTTTCAGCACCAGGGCCTCGGCCAGGCGCGTGGTGTCGCCGGTCTGGCGGGCCAGGTCCAGGCTGGTGGACGCGGCCTCCAGCGCCGAGCTGTGCTGCATCGCCAGCGTCAACGCCAGCGCGTGCAGCCGGTGGGCCAGGGCCCATTGCGCCGGGGTGCTGGCTTGCTGCAGCAGCGCCTGGCAGCGCTGCAGGCCGGTGGCCACGTCGCCGGCGCCGAGCGTGGTTTCGGCTTCTTCGGCCGCGGCCTGGAAGGCCGCGTCGGGCTGGCCGGCGCGCCGCCAGGCTTGGGCGGCCCGGCCCCAGTGCTGCAGCTGGTCGGCCCGGCGGGCCTGGGTTTCCGCGTCGCCGGCGGCCTGCACGTGTTGCGCCGCGGCCTCGGCCCACAGCCCGGCGGCTTCCCAATGCGGGGCCTGCTGCGCCGCGGGGGCGCGGCGGGCTTGGAGCGCGCGTGCCAGGCGCCCATGGCCGTCGCGCGCCAGTGGTTCGCTGAGCCGCTGGCGCACCGCCGCGGCCACCACGCCGAAGGCCTGGCCGTGGTGATCCACCAGGCCCTCGGCCTGCAGCGCGGCCCAGGGGGTGGCCAGCGTGGGCAGGTCCAGGTCCAGCGCGGCGGCGGCCAGGTCGGCGTCCCACCACGGGCCGGCCAGGCAGGCCAGGTGCAGCAGGGCCTGCGCCGAAGGGGGCAGGTGGGCCACCTGGTGCTGCAGGCCGTGCTGCAGCGCCGCGGGCGTGGGCAGTGGCTGCGGGGGGGCGTCCGGCAGCGCGCTGGCCGTGGCGGGCAGGCAGGCCCGCAGGCTGGCCAGCAGCCAGCCTGGGCGGCCGCCGGTGTGCTGCAGCAGCGCGGGCGTCCAGGCCGCGGTGGAGGCGGGCGCCGCGCCCAGTTCGGCCAGCAGGGCCTGCACTGTGGGGGCGTCCCACGGGGCCAGCGACCAGGCGGTGGTGGGGCGTGGCCCGGCCAACCAGCGCTCCACCAGGCCCGGTGGCAGGGCGTGGGCGCGGGCGGCCAGCCAGGCGCTGTGGAAGTCGTCCAGCAGCGCGGGCAGCAGGGCCAGGCTGGCGGCGTCGGCCAGGTGCAGGTCGTCCAGCACCAGGTGGGCTTGCGGGGGCACCAGCAGCGCCAGGGCCTGGCGCAGGCGCAGGGGGTCGATGGTGGCGGTTGGCGCCTCGCCCAGTGTGGATGCGGCCGGTGCCGCCAGGTCGGGCCACAGCGGGGCCAGCGCGGTGCGGGCCCAGCCGGGCAGGGCCTGTTGGCGTGGGGGTGGCAGGGCCGACCCCAGCGTCTGGGCCCAGCGTGCCAGCAGGCTGTAGGGCAGGGCCGGGTCGCCGGGCTGCCCGCGCAGGCGCAGCACCGGGCCGCAGTTGCCCTCCACGGCCTCCAGCAGGCGGGTCTTGCCGGCGCCGGCTTCGCCCAGCAGCAGCACCACGCCGCCGTGTTGAACGGCTTGTTGCAGGGCCAGCAGCTCGGCGTCGCGCTGCAGCAGCCGCGGCGGCCGCTGCAAGGCCAGGTGCAGGGCCTCGTGTTGCGGCGACACCGCCAGTGGCACGGCCGGCGCAGTGCCCGGGGTTTGGATCAGGCGCAGCAGGGCGCGTGTGCTGGCATCGGGCGCGTGGCCGCTGTCTTCGGCCAGCCGGCGCTGCAGTTGTTCGTAGACGGCCAGCGCCTGGGCGCTTTCGCCGCGCCGGTAGTGCAGGCGCATCAGGCGCCGGTGCGCGCTCTCCAGCAACGGGGCTTCGGTCACCAGGCGTTGTGCGTAGGCCAGGGCAGGCACCAGCTGCTGTTCGGCCTCCAGCTGGTCGGCACGGGCTTCCAGCAGGTTCAGGCGCTGTTGGTGCACGCGGCTGCGGGCCTGGTCCACCCAAGCGCTGGCCGCGGGCTGGTCGGGCCAGGTCAGCGGCCCCAGCAAAGGCCCGATGGCGGCCTGTGCATCGGCCTGCAGCGCGGCGGGCATCTCGGCCAGGTCGGTCACCACGTCCGGGGCCAGCGACAGCCTTTCGCTGTCCGACACCAACAGCCGCTGCTCACCTTGGGTCTGCAAACGCTTGATGCGCTGGCGCAGGTTCGCGCGCGCACCGGCGGCGCTTGCCTGGGGCCACAGCACCGCCGCGAGCTGGGCGCGCGTCTGTTCGCCGTCCAGCGCCAACCAGGCCAGCAGCAGGGCGTCGTTGGGCGGCAGGTCCACGGGCGCCTGGCCGGGCGCGCGCAGCACGGGGGCTTGCAGCAGGTGCAGTTGGAGGGGTGGGAACGTGGTCACGGGCCGTGTCGGGTGCTCTCGTGGGCGGCGGCCAGTCTAACGAGGCGGCTGAACAGTGCCGCGCCCTTGGCGCCAGCACCGTTCAAGCGCCGCTGCTGGCGCTCCATCGCCTGCGTTCGCAGTTCGTCGCAGTCGCATGGCGGCGGGTGGGGCGGCTGCCTACAGTGCAACCCATCGCAACGCCCCACCCACCAGGAACCGCACCATGAACACCACGCTGAACACCACCCGCCAAGTCGCCCAACGCCTGGTCAGCCTGGCGCTGTCCACGGT
>JBKCUM010000166.1:0-2768 GCA_046318395.1 Rubrivivax sp. | reverse complement strand
GCCACCTAAGCGTTTGCCAAAACACGCTAACGCATCACGTCCCGCGCCGCCTATCGGTTTGGCGTCCACAAACAAAAACGCCCCGATGGTTCAGGGCGTTTTGCTGACGGTGGCCGTTGCAGCCGTTTTGACACGGACTGCATGGGCGGCTTTTTGCTTTGTGCCCGACCTGTGCCCACTTTGTGCCCCTGCCGTGCCCAGCACTAGTGTGGTTGGTCGCGCTACGACCGTTGGGCTTTGGGCGCCGCCAGTACGACACGCGGATCGGTCATCCGCGAGTCAGAGGCCCAGGACTGCAAGCCGCGTTGGGCCTGAACCCTTCATCGACTTGGACTTACCGCCCGGGCTGACCCAGGCCATGCCTTGTGCTGAGCAGCTGCCCGGTACATCTCCGGTAGATCGCGCCGTGGAACAGCGCGGTCAGGCACGCGTGTCGGAGTGGGCAGCTGCTCAAGCCGTAGTACTCGCGGGTCTGCGCCAGCGCTTCACGCTCGGCTTCGGCCCGGGGCAGGCCGGAATCGAACTCCAGGATGCCGGCGCGTTCCTCGAAAAACTCGCGATGCAGCGCAGACAGCTGATCGACGGCTGATGCAACGGTGGGTTCGATGGCGCGGGGCCAAGGCGGGAACTGGGGCGGAAGGTGTCTGCGCGTCGGCATCGTCAGTACTCCACTGCCATGAGCGCGGTAGTTATCCGGCCAGGGCCCACACCTGCCGCGCCCTCGGTGATCAGGTAGACCTTCTCGCCAGCCACGGTGTAGGCCGACAAGATGCGCGCACCGCTGGCGATGGCGTCAACGTTGGCCTGGCGGTCGCTGGCGGACAGCTCGCCGTAGTCGCCGGACACGTGGCGATGCACCAGCGCCTGCACGGTGGTGACGGGGTTGGCTTCCAGGTGGGCGATCAGGCCGCGGGTGGCGTACAGCTGACCGAGATCGAACAGCACGCGCGCGGGCTCGTGTAAATCAGCACGCGGAGGCGGTGCCATGGGGGTGGTGTCAGTCATGGGTGCTCCAAAAATTCGACCGCCCCTGGTGCAGGGTGCACGCAGGGGCGGAAACGGGCGCATGAACGCGCAGGTGGTCGGAGTGGTGGTGGCGCCGGCTTGCCGGCCTGCTCGGCGCTCAGCGGCCGTCCTGGCACCGCGCGGCCAGCGCCCAGAAGGCCCGGCTGATCAGGCGCTCGTACGCCTTGGTGGGGCTGGGCTCGCCGGTGATCGCGCTGCGCGGCACGGGCTCATCGAGGTGGTCAGCGTGCTCGCGGTAGGTGTCGATGGCCGCGGTGTCCTGTCCGGACAGCTCGCGCCCGTTCACGCTGATGACGTACCAGTGATCGACACGGTCGGGCAGCGCACCGTGCTCGGTGGACAGGTTGGCCAGCCAAAGGCCGGCCTGGGCTCGGTGAGGTGGTCCATGTCCTCGTCCAGCTCGCCGTCAAAGCTGGCGGCGTAGCAGCCCGTGGCCGGGCTGTAAACCATCAGCGCGCGGGGCACGCCGCAGTGAAGGACGACGGGATGGGCCTTCAGCAGGTCCAGGCAGCGGGTGACGCCGTTGAGGTCAACGCCATCGACCAGCTCGAAAACGTCAAGCACGACGGTCGGGCTGCCGCCGTCCAGGCCGACCAGCATCAGGTCGGTCGGCACCAGCGCCTGGGCCCAGCCCGGGCGGCCCGGGGTGGTGGTCGGGGCCGGCATGGTCAGGCCTTCACCTTGCCCCGGCGGCGGGGCTTGGCCGCGGGGGCATCCTCGCCGACGTGGCCAGCCTCATCGGCTGGCGCGCTGGTGGTCTCCTCGGCCTGGGGCTGGCCGGCATCCGGGCCCACCTCGGCGAACGCGGCCGACTCGATGCCCGCTGCCTCACCCTGGCCGGCGTCGGCTGCGGCATCGGTGCTGGTGTCTGCCGCAGGCTCGGCGGCCGTCGGCTTGCCGATCCGGAACACAGGCAGCGCGTCGCCCTGCTCGTCGGCCTCGGCGCGCACCTGGGCGCACCAGTCGTCCCAGAAGCCGGCATCGGCCAAGGGCTGGCCCCGGCCGGGGCCGTCGCGCTGCACGCGGTTCAGCAGGCCCTCGGCGCACAGGGCAGCCACGGCGAAATAGCCGTTGTTCGTGCTGCGGCCGATGAAGGCAGGCTTGAACGCGCTGGCGCCCAGCGGCTTGTCGCTGTCGGCCTGGCCGGCGCAGCGGCGCAGGGCCGAGATCGGCACGGCCTCTCGGCTGAAGTAGCCGCCGCCGTCATTGCCCGTCAAGGCGATGAAGGGTTCGGTGCGCTCGGCGTCGATCAAGACGGCGTAGCTGATCGTGCCCGTGGAATTGGCGCCGAGCTTGGCGGCGGTGCCCTGGCGGACCAGGTGAAAGGTGGACGTCGAGGTCATGTGTGGCGTCCTCTCGGTGCATCGGGTGCCCGGAAAGCAAAACGCCCATGGCTGGTGGGCCATGGGCGTTCAGGGTGTTGAAGGTTCCGGCGCTCGGGCCGGCTGGATTGCCGAGATCAGCGGCGGACGCGCACGTGGATGTTGATGTCCAACTGGTTGGGGAAGGTGAGCGTGGACGAGCGGGTCAGGCTGGACAGGGTGGAAGCGATGGTCATGGGTGGCTCCGTGGTTGGGGTGGATGGGAGGTACCGCTGGGCGGCCCTGGCCATGACCTTCGGGATGGCCTGCCCCTTCTTGTCGACGAGTCGGATCCGCAGCCACCTGGCCAGGGAACTGTCGCTCGCATCGGTGTCCGGCGGCAGAACCTTCACAGGCGTGGATCTGTACGCGCCTAGTAAC
>JBKCUM010000165.1:0-11001 GCA_046318395.1 Rubrivivax sp. | reverse complement strand
CGGTGCCGGTGGCATGAGCCTGCCGGTGCCGATGATGAACGTCATCAACGGCGGCGCGCACGCCAACAACAACCTCGACCTGCAAGAGCTGATGATCATCCCCGTGGGCGCGCCGACGTTCCGCGAGGCTGTGCGCTACGGTGCCGAGGTCTTCCACGCGCTGAAGAAGATCATCGACGGCCGAGGCATGAGCACGGCCGTGGGCGACGAAGGTGGTTTTGCGCCCAGCGTGGCCAGCCACGAGGCCGCCATCCAGATGATCCTGGAAGCCATCGACAAGGCCGGTTACACCGCCGGTGAACAGATCGCCATCGGCCTGGACTGCGCCGCCAGCGAGTTCTACAAAGACGGCAAGTACCACCTGGAAGGCGAAGGCCTGCAGCTGACCGCCCCCGAGTGGACCGACATCCTGGCCACCTGGGTGGACAAGTACCCGATCATCAGCATCGAAGACGGCATGCACGAAGGCGACTGGGCCGGCTGGAAGCACCTGAACGACCGCCTGGGCAAGAAGGTGCAGCTGGTGGGCGACGACCTGTTCGTCACCAACACCAAGATCCTGAAGCGCGGCATCGACGAAGGCGTGGCCAACAGCATCCTGATCAAGATCAACCAGATCGGCACGCTGACGGAAACCTTCGCCGCCATCGAGATGGCCAAGCGCGCCGGCTGGACCAACGTCATCAGCCACCGCAGCGGCGAGACCGAAGACAACACCATCGCCGACATCGCCGTGGGCCTGAACGCCGGCCAGATCAAGACCGGTTCGATGAGCCGCAGCGACCGCATGGCCAAGTACAACCAGCTGCTGCGCATCGAAGAAGACCTGGGCGACGTGGCCTTCTACCCGGGCCGTGGTGCGTTCTACAACCTGAAGTAAGCGCCCCGCGCTTTCTTCGGTCAGGCAGGCGGGCGGCAGGTCATGCGTTGGGTCACCGTGGTGCTGGCAGCTTTGCTGCTGGCCGTGCAGGCCGACCTGTGGCTGGGCCGCTCCAGCCTGCCTTATGTGATGAGCCTGCAGACGCAGCTGCGCGAGCAGCAGGCCATCAACGACGCCGCGCGCCAACGCAACCAGCGTCTGCTGGCCGAGGTCAGCGACCTCAAGGAAGGCCTGGAGATGGTGGAAGAAAAAGCGCGCAGCGAACTGGGCATGGTGCGGCCCGACGAGATCCTGGTGCAGGTGACGCCCCAGCCTTGACGGCGGCGGCGTACCCGCGCCCACCACCACCGCCCCACACCGCACACCCACCTTGTTAGACACGCTGCTGAGCGCCGCACAACCGCTGCTGGTGCCCTGGTTCACGCTGTGGTCCAGCCCGGTCACGGGCGTGGAGGTGCTGGGCTTTGTGCTGTCCGTGGCCATGGTCTGGTGCAACCAGCGGCTGAACCCCTTGGGCTGGCCGCTGTCCATCGCCAGTTCGGCGCTGTACGGCCTGTTGTTCGCGCACAGCCGTCTGCTGGGCGAAGCCAGCCTGCAGCTGTTTTTCATCGCCATGGCCGGCTGGGGTTGGTGGTGCTGGCTGCGCGGGCGCGACGCCCAGGGCGCGGCCCTGCAGGTCACACGCCTGAGCTGGCGTGAACGCGCGCAGTGGGCCGGCGCCACCCTGCTGGCCTGGCCGCTGCTGGCCCTGGGGCTGCAGCACATCGCCGGCGGCGACCTGCCCTGGCTGGACGCCCTGCCCACCGTGGGCAGCGTGGCCGGCACCCTGCTGCTGGCGCGCAAGAAGCTGGACAACTGGGCCGTGTGGGTGGCCGTGAACGTGCTGAGCGTGGCCTTGTTCGCGATGAAGGGCCTGTGGCTGACGGTGCTGCTGTACAGCCTGTTCACGGCCATGGCCGTGGTGGGCTGGCGCGCCTGGGCCCGCCTGGCCCGCACCTGAGCACCCGATGGCGCAGAACGCAGCGGCCCCGGCCCTGGTGGTGGCCATCGTCGGCGCCGAGAGCACCGGCAAGACCGCACTGGCCCAGGCGCTGGCCCAGCGCATCACCGAAGACACGGGGCTGCGCGCCACCTGGGTGCCGGAGCAACTGCGCCTGTGGTGCGACCGCGAAGGCCGAACGCCACGGCCGGACGAACAAGCCAGCATCGCCGCCCTGCAACGTGCCGCGGTCGAAGCCGCCACCGCCGACCACGACGTGGTGCTGGCCGACACCACGCCGCTGATGACGGCCGTCTACAGCCTGCACCTGTTCCAGGACAACAGCCTCACCGCCGAAGCACTGGCCTGGCAACAGAGCTGCACGCTGACCCTGCTGACGGCGCTGGACCTGCCCTGGGTGGCCGACGGCCTGCAGCGCGATGGCCCGCACGTGCGCGCCCCCATCGACACCCTGGTACGCAGCCTGCTGATCGGCCAGGGCCTGAACTGGTCCCTGGTCAGCGGGCAAGGTGAGGCCCGGGTGCAGCAGGCGCTGGACGCACTGGCTCCTTGGCTGCGCCAGCGCCCGGCACCACGCCGTGGCCTGTTCACACGCCTGGCCGAACGCAACGCCCACGACCGCCCCTGGACCTGCGAACACTGCGACGACCCCGGCTGCGAACACCGCAGCTGGCAGCAGCGGCGCTGAGCCTGGCGCGCAGCGCAGGCCAGGGCCCCGCCCGGGGTGCCGTGTTAGCCTGCCGGCCCCAACTGCTCAGCGCCCAACGCCCGCCGCCGTGCTCCCCGCGCCTTTGCCGATGTCCCCACCGCGCCCCAGCCGCTTGCACCAGGCCTGGCGCCTGGCCAACACCGCAGGCCGCGGAATGCTGGCACTGGGCTTGGTTTGGGCCGTGGCGGCCTGCCACGCGGGCAACGCCGACGACACCAGGAGCCCCGGCATGTTCGGTCTGTTCAAGAACAAAACCGCCGCAGCCACCGGCAGCACCGCGCCGGGCGTGGCACCCCAGGTGGGCGCGGCGCTGCAACCCGCCACGCGCTTTCCTTCCGAGCTGCCCAGCCCCACCACGCCGGCCTGGGCCGCGGGTTGCCAGCCGCTGTGGCTGACCGGCCAGCCGCCGCAGCTGCAGACCGCGCCGCAAGCCGTGCCCGGCCAAACCCAGCTGGCTTGGCGACTGCCCGGGGTGGCCGGCCAAGCCGAACAACTGCTGCTGAACCGCCGCGACGGTGCCGTGAAGCTGGAGCTGTGGGCGCTGGGCGGCACCAGCACCGGCACCACGCTGAACCTGGGGACCCAGCGGCCGCTGAACCTGGGCGCGGAACAGGCCAAGTGGGCCAGCTACCGCGCCCAAGACCTGCGCTGCCTGCCGCAAGGCCAACGCCTGCTGGTGCTGCACTACGCCAGCCCCGCCGCACGCCATGCGGTGTACACACTGGACCCCGCCACCGCCACCCTGCGCCGCTTGGCCGAACGGGTGGAGGCCAACCCCTACGCCGGGCTTCCACAGCGCTTCGCCGATGTGCTGCCGCTGGGTCCGCAGGCGGCCCTGGTGCTGTTCCACACCGACGCCCTGCGCCTGGCGCCCGAGGTCTACGCCAACCGGCTGGACCACCTGTGGCTGTTCTCACCGCAGCACCCGCAGGGCCTGCCGCTGCTGACGCTGGACATCGCCCAAGGCAATGTGCGGCAGTGGGCGCTGCAGGGCCAGGTGTTGCACCTGGAAACCATTGACCCCCGAGAACAAGGGCGGCCGAAGACGTTTTTCTGGACGCTGGACCTGGCCCGCGTGCTCTAGTACGCGCTGGCGTTGCGCCGCAGGGTTTCTGCGGCCCGCCCAGCCGGCAGGGAGCCACCACACATGCCCGTTAACGGCACTTTGACGCCCATGGAGGCGTCCTACATCGCCACCAACGCCTACTTCACGCTGAAGGACTGGATCCACGAAAAGCCGAAGGCGGCGATGGAGCGCCGGCATGTGGTGCACAACCGGGTGCTGGGCGCCGGCGACCTGGGCAAGGCCACACCGGGCCGCACCAACCCCACGCTGCAGGGCACGGCCCTGGGCGGCGCGAAACTGGGCCCGGTGTTCGAAGGCACGACCGGCATGGGCACCCAGAGCGGCTTCGGTTATGTGCTTCAGTTCAACGACGGCCCGCGCCGGCACGCCGTCATCGCCACCCGCGGCACCCGCCCTGAACTGGGCCTGCCCGACCTGCTGACCGATGGCCGTGCCGGCATGACCGGCTTTGCGGGCTACGGCGCGGTGCACAAAGGCTTCAAGACCACCTTCGACAGCGTGCTGAACAACCTGGGCCGCGCCGGCACCCACCTGGCCATGGACGCCGATGTGGTGCACTGCGTGGGCCACAGCCTGGGCGGTGCCGTGGCCACCTTGGTGGCTGCGCACTTTGCGGCCCAAGGCAAACAGGTGAAGCTCTACACCTTCGGCAGCCCCCGCGTGGGCGCGGCCGGCACCTACGCCGCCATGCACCAGGCGCTGGGCCAGCAGAACATCTTCCGCGTGGCCCACGACCTGGACCCGATTTCGCTGGTGGGGCCCTTCCCCTACATCCACCTGAACCCGTCGGCCAGCCACCCGAACTTCATGACCATCCCGTCGCCGACGGGCTCGCTGTTCAGCACGGCCAACCACGACATGATGCAGTACATCGGCTCTGTGGGCGGCGAAGACCAGTGGTGGAGCGACGCCCATGCGCTGAGCGCGCAGGTGGAACACGACAACGCCGTGCTGGCACGCTGGCTGCTGCACGAAGACAACCAGCCGGGCTGGGTGCAGTACGCCTCGGCGCGCACGCTGGGCCTGTTGTTCAAGCTGTTCGCGCACGTGCTCAAGGGCATGAGCACGTCCATCATCCTGGGCCTGACCGCCGTGGACCTGGTGGCCGAGCTGCTGCTGACCGGCCTGTACAAGACCGGCGCCATGCTGGGCCGCGTGTGGGACCTGCTGCGCCATGCCGCGGCCTGGGCCGGCATCCACCTGAAGGCCGGTGCCGACTTCACCGCGGCCATCCTGCGCGCCATCCTCGGCGCCATGCTGGCCAGGCTGAAGGCCCTGGGCCAGCTGGCGCTGACCACCGCCACCCGCGGCCTGCGCGCCCTGCCCCTGGTGGTGGCCGGCTCCTGGGCCCTGGCCCAGGCCTTGCCGCTGTGAGCCGCGCCATGGACACCCCCGCCCTCGACGCCGCCAAGCTGGCCCAGCTGGACCAGAACGCGCTGCGGCTGATCGAAGCCGCGCTGCGGGCCGACACCCAGCGCTGGGAACACGACGACCTGGCCGCCCCATCACCCAACGCCCTGGCCGACACCGTGCCGCTGCCCCTGATGGACCTGGCCGCGCTGGACTTCAGCGCGCTGGAAGGCCAGGCCGAACACGGTGAAGCGCCGCAGGCCCCCAGCCCCGAAGCCTTGCAACAGGCCTTGGCGGCCCTGCCTGCTGAACTGAGTCCGCTGAGCGGCCCGCTGGACGACGCGGCCTTCGCGCCCTGGCTGGCGCTGTACCAGCGTGGCGACGTCCGCGTGGTGGATGCCGTCACCTTGGTGCGGCAATGGGCGTTGTCCCGCGAGGCCGACGGCGCCTGAGCCTTCCACCGGGGGGGGCCCGCTGGCGCCGGGCTGAAGCCTGGGGCAGACGCGCCTGCGGGCCACCGTTCGGTGGCCGCTGCCAGGTTCAGTGGGTGCCGGGCGGCGCGGGTGGCTGGTTGGCCTCGGGCGTGAACATCTCGCCCACGTCCACGGCGTCGAAGCGGTACTGCAGGCCGCAGAAATCGCAGCCGACTTCCACCTCGCCGCGTTCGGCGATCAGGCTGTCGCTTTCTTCGCGGCCCAGGCCGCGCAGCATGTTGCGCACGCGTTCGCGCGAGCAGCTGCAAGCAAACCGCGGCTGCAGCGGCTCGAACACCCGCAGCGTCTCTTCCCAGAACAAGCGGTGCAGAACGGCCTGCGGCGGCAGCTCCAGCAGTTCTTCGCGCGTCAAGGTGGCCGCCAGCATGGCGATGCGGTTGAAGGCCTCCGACAGGCCGATGTCGTCTTCGTTGCGGCGGCCGCCCAGGTTGCCCTCGCCTTCCACTGGCATGCGCTGGATCAACAGGCCCGCGGCCACCTGGTCGTTGGCGGCCAGCACCAGGCGGGTGTCCAGTTGTTCGCTCTGCAGCATGTAGTGCTCCAGCACCTGTGCCACCTGCTGCAGTGGCTCGCGCTGGTCGCCGTGCAAGGGCACCACGCCCTGGTAGGGCTGCTGGCCGGGCAGGCGGTCCTTGGGGTCCAGCGTGATGGCGCAGCGGCCCTGGCCGCCCACGTTCACCAGCGCCTCCAGCGTGGCGCCGGCCGGCACATCGCCCACCACCTTGGCCGTGGTGCGGAAAGCCAGGTCGGGCTGCACCTCGGCCACGGCCACTTTCACCGGACCATCGCCAAAGATCTGCAGCACCAGGGCGCCGTTGAACTGGATGTTGGCCTGCATCAGCACACCGGCCGCGGCCAGTTCGCCCATCAGCACGCGCACGGCCTCGGGGTGGCCGGGCGTGCCGTCGGGCGTCTGCCGGCGTTGCAGCACTTCAGACCAGCTGTCGGTCAGCCGCACCAGCATGCCGCGCACCGGCAGGCCTTCAAACAGGAATTTGTGGAGTTCGCTCATGGGTTCTGGCAGTCGATGCGGCGTGCGGTCTGGCGGTGGCGCTCGGCGTTGGCCACGTAGTGCGCGGCGCTCATTTGCAGGCGGCTGATTTCCTCGGGCGTCAGCTCGCGCAGCACCTTGGCCGGGCTGCCGACGATCAACACCCCGTCGGGAAAGACTTTGCCTTCGGTCACCAGCGCGCCAGCGCCCACGATGCAATGGCGGCCGATGACGGCGCGGTTCAGCACCACACTGCCGATGCCAATGAGGCTGTGGTCGCCCACGGTGCAGCCGTGCAGCATGACCTGGTGGCCGACGGTGACGCCTTCGCCCAAGGTCAGCGGCACGCCGGCGTCGGTGTGCAGCACGCTGTTGTCCTGGATGTTGCTGTGGCGACCGATGTGGATGCGTTCGTTGTCGCCGCGCAGCACGGCGCCGTACCAGATGCTGGCACCTTCGTCGAGTTGCACATCGCCCAGCACGGTGGCGTTGTCGGCCACCCACGCGCTGGCATGGCATTGGGGCGCGGTGTCCCCGAGTTGGTAGAGGGCCACGGCCGTCCTTGGTGCTTGCTGCAGAGCCCATAATTTTACGGATGGAGTTACGTGCCGCCGCGCTGAAGGTCTTGTGCCTGGACCACCCCGCCGACAAGGCCGCTGCCGCGCGCGCGCTGTTCGCCGCGCCGGGCCCGCTGGACACCCAGGCCACCCTGGCCGCCCCGCGCAGCTTGCCGGGCCGGCCCGCCCTGCCCCGCCTGGTGCACCCGGGCGAGGTGCCCAAGCGCAGCCCGTTCACCGCAGAAGGCCGCGCGGCGCTGCTGCACGCGGTGGCCCACATCGAGTTCAACGCCATCAACCTGGCACTGGACGCCGTCTGGCGCTTCCCCGGCCTGCCCGAGGCCTTCTACCGCGACTGGCTGCGTGTGGCCGCTGAAGAGGCCCTGCACTTCGGCTTGCTGGCCGACCACCTCGCCACGCTGGGCCACGCCTACGGCGACTTCGAAGCCCACGACGGCCTGTGGTCCATGACGGAAAAAACCGCCGCTGACCTGACGGCCCGCATGGCCCTGGTGCCGCGCACGCTGGAAGCCCGCGGGCTGGACGCCACACCGCCCATGCAAAAGCGTCTGGCCCAGGCCGGCGACCACGCGGCCGTGGCCATCCTGGACGTGATCTTGCGCGACGAGGTGGGCCATGTGCACATCGGCAACCGCTGGTACGCCTGGTGCTGCGCTCAGCAGGGCCTGGACCCGGTGGCGCACTATGCCGTGCTGACCGAGCGCTACCAGGCACCGCGCCTGAAGCCCCCTTTCAACCTGGCAGCCCGCCGCGCAGCGGGTTTCAGCGACGCAGAACTGGCCTGGCTGCAGGCCCTGCCCGAAGGGGCCCCCGCCCCGCACCGAAAGCAATGACCCCCATGCGCATCTTCGTCGCCGGCTTCCAGCACGAGACCAACACCTTCGCGCCCACACGCGCCGACTGGGCCGCCTTTCAATCGGGCGCCGGCTACCCCGAGGCCACACGCGGCGCGGCCATGCTGGCCCGCATGGGCGGCACCAGCCTGCCCATGGGCGGCTTCATCCGCGACGCGGCAGAACGCGGCTGGCAACTGCTGCCCAGCCTCTGGGCGGCGGCCACACCGTCGGCCCACGTGACGCGCGACGCCTTCGAACGCATCAGCGCGGCCTGGCTGGAAGACCTGCAGCAGGCGCTGGCCAGCGGCGCCGTGGACGGCGTCTACCTGGACCTGCACGGCGCCGGTGTGGCCGAACACGTGGACGACACCGAGGGCGAACTGCTGGCACGGCTGCGCGGGGTGGTGGGGCCTGAACTGCCCATCGTCGCCAGCCTGGACCTGCACGCCAACGTCACCGCGCGCATGCTGCAGCACGCCAGCGCGATGACGGCCTTCCGCACCTACCCGCACGTGGACATGGCCGACACCGGCGCGCGCGCCGCCGGCCTGCTGGCACTGTTGTTGAGTGGACAGCGCCTGCACACCCACCATGTGCGCCTGCCCTTCCTGCTGCCGCTGAACGCCCAGTGCACGCTGATGGAACCCGCAGAAGGCCTGTTCGCCGACCTGCAAAGCCTGGAAGCCCAGGGCGGGGTGCACCTCAGCTTCGCCATGGGCTTTCCGGCGGCCGACTTCGAAGAATGCGGCCCCGTGGTCTTCGGCCATGGCCGCGACGCCGACGCCACCGAGAGCTACACCTACGCCCTGGCCCAGACCGCCATCGACGAACGTGCGGCCTGGGCGCTGGAACTGTTGAGCCCCGACACCGCCGTGGCCCAGGCCCTGGCGCTGGCCAGCCACGCAGCCAAGCCGGTGGTCATCGCCGACACCCAGGACAACCCCGGGGCTGGCGCCGACGCCAACACCACCGGCCTGCTGCATGCGCTGTTGCGGGCGGGGGCCGGGCGCCGCTACCCAGGTGGCGTGGCGCTGGGCCTGCTGCACGACCCCGCCGTCGCCGCCGCCGCCCATGCCGCGGGCGTGGGCGCCCTGTTGCCGATGCCGTTGGGCCGCAGCGTGCCCTGCTTCGACGGCCAACACAGCGAAGCCCCCGTGCCCGGCCCGTGGCGCGTGGTGGCGCTCAGCGATGGCGTGGTACCGCTGCACGGCCCCATGACCGCGGGCAACACGGCCACGCTGGGCGCCTGTGCTTGTCTGGAGCAGCAAGGCGTGCGCGTGCTGGTCAGCACCGCCAAGACCCAGATGCTGGACCTGGACCTGTTCCGCTTCTTGGGCGTCGAGCCCAGCACCCAGCAGGTGCTGGTGGTGAAAAGCTCGGTGCACTTCCGCGCCGCCTTCACGCCCATCGCCCAGCGCATCCTGGTGGCGCGCTCGCCCGGCCCCATGGCCGCGAACCCGGCCGACCTGCCTTGGCGCCACCTGCCGGCCCACATCGACCGGCAGCCCTGACCGCCGGCGGCCCACACCGCCGCCGTTGCGCTGGCGCAAACCTTGCGTGCGCCACCGTGACAAAACCAGGCCCGCCGCTACACTGCGCGGCTTCTTTCACACCCTTTTCCCACCCCACCATGACCCAGTTCACGACCCGTCGTTTTCTGCAGACCGCCGCTTTGCTGGGCGCCGGCCTGTTGATCGCCGCTTGCGGCAAGAAAGAAGAGGCCCCCGTGGCCGCGTCGGCCCCGGCCGCCTCGGCACCCGCGCCGGCCAAGGTCTACGTGGTGGGCACCGACGCTGCTTACGCGCCTTTCGAGAGCCAGAACGAAAAGGGCGAGATCGTTGGCTTCGACATCGACGTGATGGCCGCCATTGCCAAGAAGGCCGGCATCGAGGTGAAGTTCGTCAACACCCCCTGGGAAGGCATGTTCAAGACGCTGGACAACGGCGACCGTGACGCCCTGGTGTCGGCCATCACCATCACCGACGAACGCAAGCAGACGCTGGACTTCACTGCGCCTTACTTCGACGCCGTGCAGCTGATCGCCGTGAAGGAAGGCAGCAAGGTCGCCAAGTTCGCCGACCTGAAGAAACTGAAGGTGGGCGTGCAAACCGGCACCACCGGCGACGAAGCCGTGACCAAGCTGCTGGGCAAGACCAGCACCAACATCAAGCGGTTTGAGAGCACCCCGCTGGCCCTGAAGGAACTGGAAGCCGGTGGCGTGGACGCCGTGGTGGCCGACAACGGCGTGGTCATCCACTACGTGGCCAACAACCCGGGCGGCAAGTTCAAGCAGGTCAGCGACAAAGAGTTCGTGCCCGAGCAATACGGCATCGCCGTCAAGAAGGGCAACACCGAACTGCTGGGCAAGCTGAACGAAGGCCTGGCCGGCATCAAGGCCGACGGCACCTACGACCAGATCTACGCCAAGTACTTCGGCGCTGCACCGGCCAAGGCCGCTGAAGCCGCCTCTGCCGCCGCGCCCGCCGCCTCGAAGTAAAGCCCAGGCCGCAGCAGCCACAGGAACCGCCGGCCATGGACTTGCGTTGGGAAATCCTGGCCGGCTACGGGCCGCTGTTCGTCAGTGGCCTGTGGATGACGGTCAAGCTCACGCTGGTGGCGATTGCCGCCGGCCTGGGGCTGGGCGTGGTGTTCGGGCTGGTCAGCAGCTCGGCCGACGCGCCCCAGCCGGCCTCCAAGGGCTTGGCCTGGCTGCTGAAGCTGGCCCGCGGCGTCACACTGGCTTATGTCACGTTCTTCCGTGGCACGCCACTGTTTGTGCAGATCTTGCTGGTGCACTTTGCGCTGATGCCGGCGTTGGTGCACCCCGACCATGGCCTGCTGCTGGCCGGCGAGACCGCGCGTTTCTTCCGCCAGGAACACGGCGCGTTCTTCTCTGGCTGCGTGGCACTGAGCCTGAACGCCGGCGCTTACATCAGCGAGATCTTTCGCGCCGGCAACCTCAGCATCCACCGCGGGCAGACGCAAGCGGCGTACAGCGTGGGCCTCACCCACCCGCAGGCCATGCGTTACGTGGTGCTGCCCCAGGCCTTCCGCCGCATGGTGCCGGCCCTGGTGA